>NZ_BAAGVG010000036.1:0-2443 GCF_054780995.1 Bordetella tumbae | reverse complement strand
AGGTGGAGCAATGCACTCTTCAGACCCTCTTGAAGTCAGTCCGGCGTCACGGCGGCGGCGATATGATCCCCAATTCAAGGCCGAACTGGTTGCCTATTGTCAGCAGCGTGGCATCTCCGTGGCGTCGGTTGCTCGTGATCACGGCATCAACGCGAATCTTGTTCGCCGTTGGATCCAGGAACACGAGCGTTATGGTGACCTCGATGTCAGCACAACACCCTCGCCGATCCAACGTGATGTCGCGGCCCAGTTCATTGCCGTGCCGGCCTCGATGAACAAACCTATCGAGTCGGCGTCACAGGACCCGTCACCACCGATCCAGATCAAGCTTGAACGTGGCGATTTAATCGTCTCGATTCAATGGCCACTGAGCCACGCGCAGCAATGTGCTGCGTGGCTAAATGAAGTCACTCGATGATCCGTATTGACCAGATCTGGCTGGCCGTCGAGCCGATGGATATGCGTGCGGGTACTGACACGGCACTGGCCCGAGTGGTAAAGGTCTTCGGTGCTGCACAGCCACACCACGCGTATTTGTTCGCCAACCGTCGAGCTAACCGTTTAAAAGTGTTGGTACACGATGGCCTGGGCGTCTGGCTGGCGGCTAGACGGTTGCACCAGGGCGGGTTTACTTGGCCTCGTTCGGGCGAGGCGCAGCTCATGTTGAGCGACGAACAACTGCAGGCCTTGGTCATAGGTCTGCCCTGGCACCGTATCGGGCCTAACGGCGTGATTGACGTTCTCTGATTGGCAGGCTGGATTCTGGCGACTCACTTTTACTTGGCACGTAACTGCCGCGTTATGCCATCGGGGCATGCGCCAATGGCGTAGGTGCCTCAGTCATGTAACACTTAGGGCCATGACTACGCCGCCGATGCCCGACCTTGCCAACATGGATGCGCCCGCCTTGCGCACGCTGTTGCTCGAGGTGCTGGCCGAGCGCGAGGCGCTCGAGCAGACGCGATCCGAGCTTGAACAACTAACAGTGCGTCAGGCACAAGCGCAAACGGTCTACCAGGACGAGATCCGATACAAGGACGCCAAGATCGCGCAGTTGACCCACGAGATCGCGAGCCTGCGTCGCTATCAATTCGGTAAAAAAGGCGAGCAGCTCTCAGGGATACAAGGCAATCTGCTGGATGAGACCGTCAGTACGGACATCGCGGCCATTGAGACTGAACTTGAGATACTAAGCGGCCACCCCCTATCCAGACCGGCCAACCGCCCCAAGCGTGCCCGGTTACCCGAGCACTTGCCCCGCACCGAATACCGCCATGAGCCCGATAGCACGCACTGCCAGTGCGGATGCGAGTTGTTGCGCATCGGAGAAGAGGTCTCGGAGAAGCTGGATTACACACCGGGATTGTTTAGCGTAGAGCGCCACATCCGCGGCAAATGGGTGTGCAAACAATGCGCCACCCTAAAGCAGGCGCCAGTACCAGCCCATGTCATCGACAAAGGCATGGCCACTACCGGCTTGTTGGCTCACGTTCTGGTGGCCAAGTACGCCGACCATCTGCCGCTGTACCGGCAAGAGGCGATCTTCGAGCGAGCGGGCATGAAGCTGGCTCGCTCAACGCTTGCCGAATGGGTCGGAACCTGCGGCGTTCATCTGCAACCCTTGGTGGACGCCTTGCGCCAGGCGATTCTCGCGCATCGCGTGGTGCATGCCGACGAAACGCCGGTGCAAATGCTCCAGCCTGGCAGCAAAAAGACCCATCGAGCCTATCTCTGGGCCTATGCACCTGGTGCCTTCGAATCACTGAAGGCGGTGATCTACGACTTTACGCAAGGCCGTGCTGGTGAACACGCTCGCGCCTTCCTGGGGGACTGGCAAGGCAGTCTACTCTGTGACGACTACTCGGGCTATAAAGCCTGCTTTACTCAAGGCATGGCCGAGGTCGGGTGCATGGCGCATGCGCGGCGCAAGTTCTACGAGCTGCATGCCGCCAGTAAGAGTCAGTTAGCTGAGCAAGCTCTGCAGCATATCGGTCAACTCTATGAGGTTGAACGCCAGGTCAAGGACTTGGATATCGATGCTCGAAGGCGAATACGTCAGGAACGATCCAAACCCCTGGCCGACGCGCTGCACCTCTGGATGAAAGAGCAACGCGCCCGCGTTCCCGACGGATCAGCCACCGCCAAAGCCTTCGATTACAGCCTTAAACGCTGGAGTGCGCTCACGCGCTATCTAGATGATGGGCAGTTGCCGATCGACAACAACCACATTGAACGGCAGATCCGACCGGTTGCGGTGGGCCGGAATAATTGGCTGTTCGCGGGATCGCTGCGTGCAGGCAAACGGGCGGCTGCTGTGATGACGCTGGTTCAATCGGCCAAGCTCAATGGGCACGATCCGTATGCCTATCTCAAAGACGTACTCACGCGTCTGCCTACGCAGCCGGCCAGCCGGATCGATCAATTACTGCCGCATAACTGGCAA
>NZ_BAAGVG010000035.1:0-1164 GCF_054780995.1 Bordetella tumbae | reverse complement strand
GTGCAGCAGGTAATACAGCTGCATGCGACGACGCAGACGCCGTTCACCGGGCCGCCCGCCGTGGTGTGGTCAGCACAGGATAGTCGCGAGAGTTTGGCTGGGGCGCTCAGACGCGAGGGGCCGTTGCAGCACCTCGTGTGGCAGGTGCCAGCCGGTGAAGCGCAGGCAGCGGTGATGAGCCTGCGACTGGTCCAGGCGCTGCTGGCGCTGGAGTACGGCACGCGATCACTGGGACTGACGATCGTGACGCGGCAGGCGGTAGCAGTCGGGCTGAGCGAGATGGCCGATCCTGACCAGGCTAGCGTGCATGGCCTGATCGGTTCCTTGGCCAAGGAATATCCCCAGTGGCGCATCAGCCTGCTGGATCTGCCAAAGGATGAGGACCTGCCTCTGGGGACGCTGCTGGCGCAACCTGCCCAGACGCGAGGCGATGCGAGAGCATGGCGGGCCGGACGTTGGTATCAGCAGGTACTGGCGCCTTGCGAGGTGCCCGAGGCGGCGTTGCCACCATATCGCGAGGGTGGCGTCTATGTGGTGTTGGGCGGAGCCGGCGGTATCGGCATGGCGCTGAGCGAGCATCTGATCCAGCGGTACCGTGCCCAACTGGTGTGGCTGGGCCGGCGCGCCGAGGATGAGGCGATCCGTCAGCATCGTGCACGGTTGGGCAAGTTAGGCCCGACACCGTTGTATCTGCAGGCCGATGCGACGGATGAGGATGCGCTGGAACTGGCGCATGCGACGATTCGCGAGCGCTTCGGGGCGATTCATGGCGTGGTGCATGCCGCCATCGTGCTGGCCGATCGGAGCTTGGCGACGATGGATGAGGCCACGTTCGAGGCGGCGTTGACGGCAAAGGCAGCGACAGCGGCAAACATGGACGCAGTGTTCGGAGACGAGGCGCTCGACTTTGTGGTGTTTTTCTCATCGCTGCAGAGTTTTATGAAGGCGCCTGGTCAGAGCAATTATGCGGCGGGCTGCTGCTATGCGGATGCATTTGCAAAGCGGCTGCGGCATAGACCCTATGCGGTGAAGCTGATGCACTGGGGCTATTGGGGCAGCGTCGGGGTGGTGGCTTCGAACGAGTACCGGCAGCGAATGGCGCGGGCGGGGATCGATTCGATTGAGCCGCCGGAGGCGATGGCGGCATTGGATCGGTTGTTGGCG
>NZ_BAAGVG010000034.1:0-5837 GCF_054780995.1 Bordetella tumbae | reverse complement strand
TTTAAAAAGTGTGTTAATATTTCGGGCTCGGCAGTTGGTGAGGTTAGGGTTAACCCTGATATCCCGAATGACCGAGGCAGTGACTGGGGTGACCTGGTGGCTGTGAGGTGGTGAAGGGTTCAGATCGGTGTGAAATAAATCGATTTGACAGCTTGAAAAAAAGCCTTCATAATCTCGTTTCTCTGCTGCTGACACAGCAGCAGATGCGAAGCGAAAGCGACGCGATGCAGGACCCGCTCTTTAACAACTAAACAACCGATAAGTGTGGGCGCTTGGTAGCGCAGCACGAGCGGCTCCGATTCGTTGGGGTGGCTCGAAAAGCTACAGAAATCAAGCGCACACATTTGAAGTGAAGTACCTTGAATGTCATAGATATTCATCGAACCTCACTTCCTTTGAGTGAAGTGCTGTGACCTTCGGGTTACGGTGCGCGAATTAAACAGAGATTGAACTGAAGAGTTTGATCCTGGCTCAGATTGAACGCTAGCGGGATGCTTTACACATGCAAGTCGAACGGCAGCGCGGACTTCGGTCTGGCGGCGAGTGGCGAACGGGTGAGTAATGTATCGGAACGTGCCTAGTAGCGGGGGATAACTACGCGAAAGCGTAGCTAATACCGCATACGCCCTTTTGGGGAAAGCGGGGGACCTTCGGGCCTCGCACTATTAGAGCGGCCGATATCGGATTAGCTAGTTGGTGGGGTAAAGGCTCACCAAGGCGACGATCCGTAGCTGGTTTGAGAGGACGACCAGCCACACTGGGACTGAGACACGGCCCAGACTCCTACGGGAGGCAGCAGTGGGGAATTTTGGACAATGGGGGCAACCCTGATCCAGCCATCCCGCGTGTGCGATGAAGGCCTTCGGGTTGTAAAGCACTTTTGGCAGGAAAGAAACGGCCTTGGATAATACCTGAGGCAACTGACGGTACCTGCAGAATAAGCACCGGCTAACTACGTGCCAGCAGCCGCGGTAATACGTAGGGTGCAAGCGTTAATCGGAATTACTGGGCGTAAAGCGTGCGCAGGCGGTTCGGAAAGAAAGATGTGAAATCCCAGAGCTTAACTTTGGAACTGCATTTTTAACTACCGGGCTAGAGTGTGTCAGAGGGAGGTGGAATTCCGCGTGTAGCAGTGAAATGCGTAGAGATGCGGAGGAACACCGATGGCGAAGGCAGCCTCCTGGGATAACACTGACGCTCATGCACGAAAGCGTGGGGAGCAAACAGGATTAGATACCCTGGTAGTCCACGCCCTAAACGATGTCAACTAGCTGTTGGGGCCTTCGGGCCTTGGTAGCGCAGCTAACGCGTGAAGTTGACCGCCTGGGGAGTACGGTCGCAAGATTAAAACTCAAAGGAATTGACGGGGACCCGCACAAGCGGTGGATGATGTGGATTAATTCGATGCAACGCGAAAAACCTTACCTACCCTTGACATGTCTGGAATGCCGAAGAGATTTGGCAGTGCTCGCAAGAGAACTGGAACACAGGTGCTGCATGGCTGTCGTCAGCTCGTGTCGTGAGATGTTGGGTTAAGTCCCGCAACGAGCGCAACCCTTGTCATTAGTTGCTACGAAAGGGCACTCTAATGAGACTGCCGGTGACAAACCGGAGGAAGGTGGGGATGACGTCAAGTCCTCATGGCCCTTATGGGTAGGGCTTCACACGTCATACAATGGTCGGGACAGAGGGTTGCCAAGCCGCGAGGTGGAGCCAATCTCATAAACCCGATCGTAGTCCGGATCGCAGTCTGCAACTCGACTGCGTGAAGTCGGAATCGCTAGTAATCGCGGATCAGCATGTCGCGGTGAATACGTTCCCGGGTCTTGTACACACCGCCCGTCACACCATGGGAGTGGGTTTTACCAGAAGTAGTTAGCCTAACCGCAAGGGGGGCGATTACCACGGTAGGATTCATGACTGGGGTGAAGTCGTAACAAGGTAGCCGTATCGGAAGGTGCGGCTGGATCACCTCCTTTAAGAGCGAAGTTGCTGCTACTGAAGCGTCCACGCTTATCGGTTGTTGTTAGATGTATAGCTGGGATCGGTGTTGATTGCGGTGAGGGGGAAGACTCTTCTCCGAGGTCCGTGATTCTGAGTACTGATCCGAAGATTAAGGGTCTGTAGCTCAGTCGGTTAGAGCACCGTCTTGATAAGGCGGGGGTCGTTGGTTCGAATCCAACCAGACCCACCAGGTTTTACTGTGTGCCAAGCGTAGGGTAGAGATGCCTGAGTGAAGCGGATAGGAAAATGGGGGTGTAGCTCAGCTGGGAGAGCGCCTGCTTTGCAAGCAGGATGTCATCGGTTCGATCCCGTTCACCTCCACCATTACTCGGGTTTGATGCCGGGGGGATGGCTGGGATGTAGAGTTCAACAGATAGGTTCGAGGGGAGATTATCTCTTCGGGATTATCTGTTGGGTTTTGCTCAACGAGTTATACATTTGTTCTTTAACAATTAGGAAGAAGCACAACGAAAGCGTTCATGACGTAGTTGGTTTAAATACTGACGAAAGTGAATGCGGGTTGTGATTGCATTAATTTTGTTCCAAGTCTCAAGGTCAATTGAGAGATTGACTGCTTTGAAACTTATGAACGGCACAAACGCGAAACATATCAGCGTCCTATAAGACTCTAGTGTTATAGGATCAAGTGACTAAGTGCACATGGTGGATGCCTTGGCGATCACAGGCGATGAAGGACGTGGTAGCCTGCGAAAAGCTGCGGGGAGCTGGCAAACAAGCTTTGATCCGCAGATGTCCGAATGGGGAAACCCACTGCAGCGATGCAGTATTCCTGGCTGAATACATAGGCCAGCGAAGGCGAACCGGGTGAACTGAAACATCTCAGTAGCTCGAGGAAAAGACATCAACCGAGATTCCGAAAGTAGTGGCGAGCGAAATCGGAAGAGCCTTTACGATTTAGCAGTTCAGGTAATCGAACGGAATGGAAAGTCCGGCCGTAGCAGGTGATAGCCCTGTAGATGAAATCTGGATTGTGGAACTAGGCGTAAGAGAAGTAGGGCGGGACACGTGAAATCCTGTCTGAAGATGGGGGGACCATCCTCCAAGGCTAAATACTCGTGATCGACCGATAGTGAACCAGTACCGTGAGGGAAAGGCGAAAAGAACCCCGGAAGGGGAGTGAAATAGATCCTGAAACCGTGTGCATACAAACAGTAGGAGCCTCCTTGTGGGGTGACTGCGTACCTTTTGTATAATGGGTCAGCGACTTACATTCAGTGGCGAGGTTAACCGAATAGGGAAGCCGTAGCGAAAGCGAGTCCGAATAGGGCGAATCAGTCGCTGGGTGTAGACCCGAAACCAGATGATCTACCCATGGCCAGGTTGAAGGCACGGTAACACGTGCTGGAGGACCGAACCCACTAATGTTGAAAAATTAGGGGATGAGCTGTGGATAGGGGTGAAAGGCTAAACAAATCTGGAAATAGCTGGTTCTCTCCGAAAACTATTTAGGTAGTGCCTCAAGTATTACTGCAGGGGGTAGAGCACTGTTATAGCTAGGGGGTCATGGCGACTTACCAAACTATGGCAAACTCCGAATACCTGCAAGTACAGCTTGGGAGACAGAGCACCGGGTGCTAACGTCCGGACTCAAGAGGGAAACAACCCAGACCGCCAGCTAAGGTCCCGAATTATTGCTAAGTGGGAAACGAAGTGGGAAGGCATAGACAGTCAGGAGGTTGGCTTAGAAGCAGCCATCCTTTAAAGAAAGCGTAATAGCTCACTGATCGAGTCGTCCTGCGCGGAAGATGTAACGGGGCTAAGCAATAAACCGAAGCTGCGGGTGTGTAATTTATTACACGCGGTAGGAGAGCGTTCTGTAAGCCTGCGAAGGTGGCTTGTAAAGGCTGCTGGAGGTATCAGAAGTGCGAATGCTGACATGAGTAGCGATAAAGGGGGTGAAAAGCCCCCTCGCCGTAAGTCCAAGGTTTCCTGCGCAACGTTCATCGGCGCAGGGTGAGTCGGCCCCTAAGGCGAGGCAGAGATGCGTAGCTGATGGGAAGCTGGTTAATATTCCAGCACCGTCGTACAGTGCGATGGGGGGACGGATCGCGGAAGGTCATCAGGGTGTTGGAAGTCCCTGTTGCGACATTAGAGAAGGCGCTTTAGGCAAATCCGGGCGCATGATTCAAGGGTGTTGCACGAGGTCCCATGTGGACCGAAGTGATTGGAAGTGGTTCCAAGAAAAGCCTCTAAGCTTCAGCTGTACGAGACCGTACCGCAAACCGACACAGGTGGACGGGATGAATATTCCAAGGCGCTTGAGAGAACTCAGGAGAAGGAACTCGGCAAATTGATACCGTAACTTCGGGAGAAGGTATGCCCCGGTAGTGTGATGCGCCTGCGCGCAGAGCATGAAGGGGCCGCAGAGAATCGGTGGCTGCGACTGTTTATTAAAAACACAGCACTCTGCCAAGACGAAAGTCGACGTATAGGGTGTGACGCCTGCCCGGTGCCGGAAGGTTAAGTGATGGGGTGCAAGCTCTTGATCGAAGCCCCGGTAAACGGCGGCCGTAACTATAACGGTCCTAAGGTAGCGAAATTCCTTGTCGGGTAAGTTCCGACCTGCACGAATGGCGTAACGATGGCCACACTGTCTCCTCCTGAGACTCAGCGAAGTTGAAGTGTTTGTGATGATGCAATCTCCCCGCGGCTAGACGGAAAGACCCCATGAACCTTTACTGTAGCTTTGCATTGGACTGTGAACCGGCCTGTGTAGGATAGGTGGGAGGCGCTGAACCCGAGTCGCTAGATTCGGTGGAGCCGACCTTGAAATACCACCCTGGTTTGTTTGCGGTTCTAACCTTGGTCCGTGATCCGGATCGGGGACAGTGCATGGTAGGCAGTTTGACTGGGGCGGTCTCCTCCCAAAGTGTAACGGAGGAGTTCGAAGGTACGCTAGGTACGGTCGGAAATCGTGCTGATAGTGCAATGGCATAAGCGTGCTTGACTGTGAGACTGACAAGTCGAACAGGTGCGAAAGCAGGACATAGTGATCCGGTGGTTCTGAATGGAAGGGCCATCGCTCAACGGATAAAAGGTACTCTGGGGATAACAGGCTGATACCGCCCAAGAGTTCATATCGACGGCGGTGTTTGGCACCTCGATGTCGGCTCATCTCATCCTGGGGCTGTAGCCGGTCCCAAGGGTATGGCTGTTCGCCATTTAAAGAGGTACGTGAGCTGGGTTTAAAACGTCGTGAGACAGTTTGGTCCCTATCTGCCGTGGGCGTTGGATACTTGACGGAGCCTGCTCCTAGTACGAGAGGACCGGAGTGGACGTACCTCTGGTGTACCGGTTGTCATGCCAATGGCATTGCCGGGTAGCTAAGTACGGAAGAGATAACCGCTGAAGGCATCTAAGCGGGAAACTCGTCTGAAGATTAGGTATCCCGGGGACTAGATCCCCCTGAAGGGTCGTTCGAGACCAGAACGTTGATAGGTCGGGTGTGGAAGCACAGTAATGTGTTGAGCTAACCGATACTAATTGCCCGTGCGGCTTGATCCTATAACTCTATGGGTTTTATGACCTGATATGAGACAGTAGCGACAAGTGCCGTTTATATAGAAAGAATTCGTCAAACATAACCCCCTGTTGCTCGCCGATCGGTACCCCCCCAACGGAAACCCTCCCTGGGCGGTACCTGACTCGCGCAACACGTCGTGCTTCTTCCAAATTGGGGCCCGTAGGCCTAAACCCTACCGGCCCAACCCCTTACGCCTGACGACCATAGCAAGGTGGTCCCACTCCTTCCCATCCCGAACAGGACAGTGAAACGCCTTCGCGCCGATGATAGTGAACATTCGTTTGTGAAA
>NZ_BAAGVG010000033.1:0-3201 GCF_054780995.1 Bordetella tumbae | reverse complement strand
ACCGATCCGCCCTTTTTTGTCTGGAACTGTCTACCGTTTCGCACGGAATTCGCACCGAATTCGCACCGGATCGGAATGAGGCTGTAACATACGATTACTATGACCTATCCGATCCCCGAATCTCTATCAGATACACATGAGGGCGCCGAGTGGGCGCTTGCCGCAATCCTTGGCGATCGCCTCGTTGGCCTACTCTATCTGTCTACCGTCGCGCCTGCGCTTGTCGAGCATTTAGACACTCCCTCCTCAGAGTTCGTGATCAAGCGATGGGTTCAGACTGCGCCAGCAGATTTGCGCGAGTTGCAGGCGCTGGGGGATGTGAGCGCTGGGATTGTCACAGAGGATGGTTTCGAGGCGCGCTGGCAGTTGGCTGAGTGGCAGCCTGGCGATCAGTTGCCGGAGCGTAGCGCCAGCTAAATTCATCACAAGCGACTCTGTGGCTGACGATAAGAAAAGAAGAAAATCCGCGCCGGTTGAAATCGTGCTGGCCACAACCCAATGCGAGAAGATATGAGATTAGTTAAGAGTTGCAGGCCCGAACATAACGTTAGGACTACCCTAGCGGCACAAATTCAGCTAGGAACCTTCAATTATTATCGTGCACACGAAAATCAGGAGATCGCGGATTCGCTCGAAGCAAGCAACAGTCTGGCGGTCAGCATACGTGGTCCAATAAAGATTCCAGCTCGCTTCTACAATGCTCTAGTGGGCGAGAGATTCTCATTCGAAGCTGAGCGCTATCCTCCGATTTGCAAGCTCCCCACTGCCCTCGAAACTCATGTAAAAATCCTGCGAGTTCGACTTGGCGATCCCGTTTTAGTATTTGAGGCGGAGTTTGATATACACCGAGCGCTACCCAATGGCTTCACATTTTGCATGTCGCAATTAGACGATGCAAGCATTAGGCCATTTCAGTCTTATGAAGACTCTTGGTCTATCCCGTGGGAAAAAGCTGATCTCTTCGCGTGGCATTTGGGAAGGATGGTAGCAATGCAGCACGAGCCGGGCTGGTTCGAGCCGAGATTTCTAGAGGACTGGGAGTCCGGAAAGATCGCCGCTGGTAAGCTCGTGTTCAACACACATCATCGGGCAGTTCTTTATTCTGATCGCGAATTAAAAATACTATCTGGAACAGAAGACGAACTAAATAAAGTTTTTACCAGGATTCGTACTCTAGCCTTTACAAAACCCTCTCATTTTGCTCCTGAAAGAGAGTACCGCTTTCTAGTAAATGCTGTCTGTGAGCATCCAGACGGTACGAGAACAATATATCTCGCTGGAAAAGACTATATAAGATTGAACTGCGACATTCCTTGGAGAGAATTATCGTAATTGCAGGTTTTTGGCGACGAGATCAGACTTTAGCGCTTTGTGTTCTCACTTAGGCCACGCCGATATGGTTTCACTATGCCGTTTTGCGCAAATTGCCCACAGCACTAATACCTCTTCCTGCATCCATAATTGCCATGCATCATAGTCATCAGGGTTCGGAGGGGGATCTGGAATTGGAGGGCATGGCGCTGCCAGTTCGCTGTCCAGTGGCGGCACGATTCGCGGCACGTACTGAATCGGCGAGGCTGCGCACGCGGTCAGCATCAGGGCGACACCCATCAGGAAGAGGTTGCGCATCTTTTAAGGCCTTTGAGATTTTTCCTATCTGGTCCGGCAATCGTTCGGCCGTTTCCCTGGCACGTTGAGCCGCGGTCGCAATGTTCTGTATGTCGTTGGTAATCTGATTGAGCGACGCCGTAGCAACGTCAGATTTCGTCTGTGCTTGCTCGCGCTGGCATTCGGCGATCTGCGATCCTAATCTCCACTCCTGACCAAGTCCCACGACCACGCTCATTACTAGCCCTCCACCCGCAGCAGCAGCGGCATAGCCTTTCCAGCTGATTAGTGCAGTCCCGATAGACATTGCTTTCTCTCATCAAGACGACGGCTGTATAGGCCAGGTACATACTTGCCATCAGCCACGGACCAATTAGGCCGCTTGGTCGGCACCTTGTGAGCGATCGCATCACAGGCCTCGGCCACGCGACCGGCATTGAGCAAGCCCATGGCCACACTCACACAGGCATTGGCGTTGCCCACGTTATGGCCGAAGCTGCTGAACGCGTCGAATATTGGCTGCGTCACGTAGACCTTGATGCACTTGGCCAGCTCGATCTGGCCCTCACTGACAACGATCTGCTCCACCTCTAGGCATTTCTCGTCTGACCAGTAATCGCCCAAGATGACCGGCTCGGGACTCGTGTATTTGGTGATTCCTCGACAGACAGTCGGGAGGTTCTTGGCCAGCTTGTCGGGATAGACGACGTTCTGGCCGTCGCCTTCCCAGCGGCTGAGCATCTGTTGCAGGTCAGGCGTAAACAATGCCAATGCGCCAGAGGCGATCAGGGCCAGCGCACCGCCTGCTACCTTGGTACCGATCTTCATTGCTGGCGTTCCTTGACCCAGGTGGTGATAAGTTTCCAGTACTTGGGCAGCAACAGGCCGATTTGCATAGCAAGGTAGACCAGCGTTGCTAGTGCTACCCATTCGTTCAGCGTCAGCCCGTAAAAGACCGCGCCAGAGGCCCCGATACCCATTTTCACGAGCGCGGCTTTATCGTCAGGCATTTCTGTGATCCTTTGAGGCATAGGGCCTCCCGTATTGATGATCTGGATCGGGCGATTGATGGTTGTCGTGCATCGCGCCACACTCAGATGGTCACGCCACGCGAAGCCATCGCACGCTTCACTTGCTGATACGTGGCAGTGATCTCAGCATCAGACAGCCCGCGAGAAGCTATGCCCGCCCAATGCTGTCGGCTCGTGCCGTACATGGTCGTAGCGTTCCCAGATGATCCGATACGCAGGTTGGTGCTGCTGGCCAACGGAGTCGCTCGGTCGTCAGTCGCAGAGGCAGAAATATCCTGCGTCTTGTCATGCAACGTGATCGTGCCACCGCTCAACCGGGCGGCATAGAAATGCGGCGCGGTTTGCGTGGTTGCCAACGTCACCGCCTTGCTCGCACCCGTGTCGTTACCGAGGATGAGAACGGCCCCGCCAGTCAGGTTGAAATAAACGCCAGCACCCGAATAGGATTCGGATGAGCGGGTGTAGTTACCGATGAAGAAGGGTCGATCGTTATTGACGGCAATGGGGTTGGGGGCCATGCCAACAAACATCATCGTCCATTCTTCCGGCTCGACAATCCCCG
>NZ_BAAGVG010000032.1:0-1315 GCF_054780995.1 Bordetella tumbae | reverse complement strand
GCGATTCAAGCTCAAGGTAGTCAAGCGGTATCTATCAGGTTCAGGCGGGATCAAGTCGTTGGCCGCTGAGTATGGTTTATACCATTCCGCCGTGCGCAGATGGGTCATGCGCTATCAAGCGCACGGCATGTCAGGGTTGCGGTACAAGAGAGAGAGCTACGACGCCGCGTTCAAGCTGAAGGTGCTCAAGCGGATGTGGCGTGAGGGCTGGTCTCAGACGCAGACAGCAATAGCATTTGATATTCGTTCGGAGTGCCGCATTGGTCGGTGGGAGCGGCAGTATCATGAGGGTGGAAACCAAGCCCTTGAGCGCCGTCGGAGCGGATGTAAAGCCATGTCAGATCACCCACCGAAACAGAAGCCGTTAGAGCCCGCAGTCCAAGAACAGAAAACGCTTGAGGAGGTGCTCAAAGAAAATGAGTACCTCCGAGCGGAGAACGCGTATCTAAAAAAGCTCGATGCCTTGATCCAGCAAAAGAGAGCGGCAGCGCAGAAAAAGCGCAGTTGATCGCTGGGTTGAGGCAAGAACATCGCGTAGGTGTGCTGTTAGCCGTTGCAGGGCTCTCGCGCAGCACGTTCTACTACCACTTGAAGGCGCAGGGCGTGGCAGACAAGTTTGCTGGGCTCAAGGCCAGGATCAATGCCGTCTATGCACGCCACAAGGGCCGCTACGGCTACCGGCGCATCACGGCTACGCTGCGCCAGGCCGGTGAGTGCGTGAACCACAAGACGGTGCAGAAGCTGATGCAGACGATGGGGCTGAAATCTTTGGTACGCCCGAAGAAATATCGTTCGTACCGGGGTGAGGAGGGCCGTGTGGCGCCGAACCTGCTGGCACGCCAGTTCGAGGCCGAGCGGCCCAACCAGAAATGGGTCACCGACGTGACCGAGTTCAATGTACGTGGCCGGAAGCTGTATCTGTCGCCGGTGATGGACTTGTACAACGGCGAGATCGTGGCCTACGAGACCAGCACGAGCCCGTTGTTCGGTGGGCTGGTGCGGAGCATGTTCCAGAAGGCCATACGCCGCCTGTCACCGGGCGAGCAGCCGCTCTTGCACTCGGACCAAGGCTGGCAGTATCAACAATCCAGTTACCGACGCATGCTGGCCGAGCACGGCTTGGTGCAGAGCATGTCGCGCAAGGCCAACTGCCTGGACAACGCCGCCATGGAGAGCTGGTTCGCCACACTCAAGACCGAGTGCTTCTACCTAAACCGCTACGACAGCATCGACCAGTTAAAGAAAGCCATTGGCCAGTTCATCCACTACTACAATCACCAACGCATCCGGCTCAAACTACAAGGCATGAGCCCGG
>NZ_BAAGVG010000031.1:0-13719 GCF_054780995.1 Bordetella tumbae | reverse complement strand
AATATTTGCCATGAGTGTGACTAAATGAGAATGGTGAAACAACTATTTTTATTGGGGATGTCATGAGAGCACTGGTACCTCTTATCGGGTTTCTGGCATTTACGGCCTATGGAATAGCGCAACTCGTGGCCGGCTACATCGGCATTGAATATCACCTTGGTGTGGGCTGGGCTTGGGCAGCGCTAACCGTAGGTCTTGTATTTCGCTTCACTCTTCCTGTGACAATCGGGGCGTTCTTTGGGGCGATGGACGTTTGGCATTGGCATTGGGTGATGGCTTTGGTGTTTGCCGCTCCAGGTCTGGCTCTGATTGTTCCTGGGGTAATTGCAGCCGTCATCGGTTCTTTTCGTGATCTATTCACGCCGTCAGGAAGTTCTAAGCCAGCGCGGACAGTTCAAGCTCGAGATGTTGTCGGACCTACGGGAGTCGGCGGGTGGCTCTGGCTTCCAATAGTTGGCCTGATGATCTTTCGTCCCCTAGGTAGCTTTGGAGCGACGTTAAGAAATATCGATGAAACGGAGAAACTGTATCCGCAAATAATTGGCATCCCTGATTGGTCTAACTACAAAACTGCCACTTGGTGTTTAGTGGTCGCAGGCTGCGCTATATCGATCGCCGCTGGATATCGGTTGTGGAAAGACCACAAACCACAATCTGTAAAGCTAGCAATGTTTGCATTATGGCTGCCCGTAATTACGTTGCTGCTGGACGCTATCAGCGCGAATGTGTTCTTGGGACTTCGTTTGAATGATTACTTCGATCCTCAGGGAGTCGGGTCTGCTCTCGGTGGAATGATCGTTGCAGCGCTGTGGACTTGGTATTTCAAGCGATCGAGGCGAGTCCGTAATACCTATTACAACAGGCTATATCCAACCGATGATTTGCACGGAAGAGTGACCTTCCCAGAGCGCAGGGATCCGACGCTCTAGTCCGAAAAGCCCAACATATCAGCCGACGAGGTAATGCATGGAATTGATCGCGGGTTTCTACATGCTGGCAATACTCATTTTAGGTTTTGTCCTGGAGCGCAAGCGCGGCACTCCATTTCCTCTGACGTATTCGTGGGGCATTGCCCTCGCGTTCGTCGGCACAGCGGTCTATCAGAGTACAACGCGTGCCGACATCGATTTAACAACGGTCACGTTGGCCGTGTTCACCACCATGTTTGCTGCCTATATCACTGCCAATAAAGGTATGTGACCAACCCCCCCCCACCGAGAAGCCGACGAGCAAGGAGCGAAAGCATGAGAGTTGTCTATGTAGATGAAGCTGGAACCTCTGACTCCGAACCTCATCGCATAGTTGTAGGAGTTCAGGTTGCTGACAGCGAAATGTCAGCGCGAGCAGAAAACGCGATTCGAGCTGTTGTTAATAAATTTGTCCCCGCAGATCTAGGTAAAGATTTTATCTTTCATGGGAAAGAGATTATCAACGGCGGTAAACGAGTCCCTCGCGAACGCTGGCCGCTAAGCGATAGGCTGGATTTTTTCAAATCATTTGTCTCTATCCCACGTAGCTTGGGAATGCCAATCCATGTGGGCGCTACGAAGGCAAACGCACTAAATGGAAATTTTCCGGAAGATAAGATCAGTGCATCTGAGCGCGACCATATGATGGCTTTCGCCTTTATGCTTCAAGCGGCAAATCGAATCATTAAACGCATGGCAGGCAAAGGCGAGCGAATACTCGTTGTACACGAAAGTATTCCAGAGCGGCAACAATTTTTGAGCAAAGTCTATCAAGTTGCGAGGCAGGTGAGTGTTCAACTATCGCCGGAGCAAGTTCAACCTTTACCGTTAGGATACTCCCATCCAGATGGATTACTTTTCTCTGCTGATCTATTTGTAGATGCTCCTGCATTTGCCCAAAAAAAGGAATCTCCGATGTTGCAATTGGCTGATGCATGTGCGTATACCTTTCGTCGATATTTAGCCGGTTCTAACGGGGGGGCAGAGCTCTTAATGGCCATGATCGGTCGAGATGCTTTGCACCCAAACTGGTGCGAACCTTGTGCGAGCGTGACTTACTATGCTTCCAATGCTGTTTAGACTTCCATCGACGGTGCGCCGCACAGAATGAAGAGTCTTGGGTAACATGGTCCCACACGAGCGATGGCCACGTAATCCATATACATGGGAGTAGCGCTGCATCCGGCGGTCCGCTGAAAACTGTCGGTAGCTGAGAGGGAACGGGTTAGCCGGCCTCACACAACAACCGCCTCCGGGCGGTTTTTTATTGCCTACGCCCGCCGCTGAGCGGCTTTTTGTTGGATGTGTGCCGCATCAGGGTTTGCTCTAGTCAAGATTCTCTAGCCATTGTCTAGATTTTCTTGACACATAAAGTCTAGTTTTTCTATACTTTCTCCCAAGCCCATCACAACCGCCGGGCAGGGAGAAAGAAATGCACACCAACCTAGCAGCCTTACCAGATGACGCCGCCCGCGTCGGTGAAGCCGACCAGGCTGACGACACCGCAGTTTCCAAGCCCGATGACGAGTGCATCCTGGGCCCGATCTATGACCTATTCGCCGGCCGCATCACTCGCGCCTATGGCGAGGATCTCGAGTGGTGGGCCGAGACGTTCAGCGATATCGGCGCCGTCACCATGGGCCAAGTCGCGTTGGTCTGCATGAGCAGTTGGCCATTCGATCGCAAACGGGGCGAACCGGGCATTGCCGAGCTGAAAACCGAGCTCGTCAAACGCGCACGGCAGCTGCTCACCAACATGACTGCCGAGGACCTGGAGGTACTCCAGTGATCGCCACGCTGACTTTCATCGTATCCGGCCTTGTTGCCGCATTTCCTCTCGCCCTGTTGGGCGATCGCGTCATGACTCATTTCAGGGGCAAAGCATGACTATCCAAGTGCTGGGTATCGACCCACGTAGCCGCAGCAAGAACAAGCTGCAGGCGCCCGCGCCACTTCCTCATGTCTCTCGCCGTGCGCTTGCTCGAGTGCGCGATCGCATCGAACCGCCGAAGTCGTGCCACTGCTGCGGCGGTCCGGTGCGGCTCAGCGACAACAGCGTGATCTACAACGGCCGCTCGTATGGCGACTGGCCGTTCGTGTATCGCTGCACGCAATGCCAGGCGTACATCGGCCTGCATCCGGACACTGATTTGCCGCTGGGTCTGATGGCGGATCGTGCGACTACCAATGCACGCAAGCATAGCAAGGCCCCGTTTCAGCGTTTGCTGGTAAGCCGCTTTGGCGGCGATCGCAGCCGCGCTTACGCATGGCTCGCTGAAGTCCTGGGGATCTCGCGCTCTATCTGCCATTTCGGGATGTTCACGAAAGAGCAGGCCGAAAGGGCAGGGGAGATCTGCCGCCTCGAGCTCGGGGGCTTGGTATGACGGCCGTGACGATCTGGGTGTTGATGGCTTTCATTCCGCCGAGCCATAACCGCCCGCCGGTGATGGTGATTGAGCGGTTTGCCTCACAGGCTGACTGCGAGTCGCGCCTGGTCATCTTCCAAGCCCACACCGTGAAATTCGCGTGTCTGCCGTCGCGGCAGATCAGCACACACCCTTTGATTGAGCCAAAGCAATGACACAAGAAAACCCCAGGCACGTTATCGGGCCATGGTCGCTTGGATTTGATCCTGTTCCGTTCTCCGAGCTCGTCGGTAGTGAGGGTGGATGGGTCGAAATCAACAGCCCAGAGCACTCCGGCTTCGCGTTGGTTGTGTGGCGCATGGAAGACGACGAACGCTCCCCAGAATTGGAGGCCACTGCCCACCTGATCACCGCCGCGCCTGAATTGCTCGAGCAGCTCGAGAAGCACTCGGCTTGGTTGTCCAAGTTGACCGACTGGGCTGGCGTGGGAGATCCCGATCTAGATGGTTTGCGTGCCGCCATCGCTAAGGCCAAGGGGGAACAGGCATGATCGGCCGCGTCTTCAAATTCCTAGCTGACCACCGTGACGCCATTGTCGCGGCCTGGGCTGTGAGCTGCGCCACCGTTGGTCTGTGCATCGGTACCGGCGTTATCGGGCCGACCCTCGATAGCCAGGCCCAAGCCAAAGCGGCCGGCGACAACGCGGCCTATGCCGCACGCTGAGAGGACATCGAACATGCAATCTAGCGTATTCACTGTCCGCGCCAGCAGCTGGGGTTCTTTGTTCGACTGCGCACATGCCTGGGAAGGAGTGCACATCCTGGGTATTCGTAAACCCTCCGGTATGCGCGCCTTGCTCGGCACTGCTGTGCACGCCGGTACCGCTGCGTTTGATCGCGCGCGGTTGGATGGCACGCCGTGCACCCCGGACGATGCGGCCGGCGTACTGGTGGACACACTGAAAGATCCTGGTTTCGAGGTTGACCAGACCTCAGACGGGATCTCGATCAGCCAGGCCGAACGCATTGCGCTGCCCTTGCTGGTTCGCTACTGCGCCGACGTGGCGCCGCAGTTCGATTTCATCGACGTCGAAACCCAGCTCAATCCGTTGGATATCGATTGTGGTGGCGGCATGACCGTGCGCCTCACAGGATCGATGGACCGGGCGCGCGTGGCCGAAACCGGCGAAGGCGTCGTGATACCTGACATCAAAACGGGCCTGCGCGTGGTCACGAAAGGCGAGGCCAACATCCACGGCCGATCACCTCAGACCGGTACCTATCAGCTCATGTACGACGCGACCAAGGGTTTGCGTACCGCTGGGGCTCAGATCATCGCACTGTCCACCAGCGGCAGCACAGACACCGCCGTCAGCAAGGTATTCGACGCGCGCCGCGTCATGGTCGGTACCGATTCAGAACCCGGCCTCATCGAGCACGCCGCGTCGATGTTTCGTACCGGCCTTTTTCCTCCCAACCCCTCCAGCGTGTTGTGCAGCAAGAAGTATTGCGCCCGTTGGAACAGCTGCATCTTTCACGAGTAATTCCTGGAGCCATCAATGTCCGACAACACCACCTCAATTGCCAACCTGAAACAGACGTCCAAGATGGTCGCCAAACAGGTCGGCGCCGGCACGATCAAAACGTTTTTCGAAAGCCAGAAAAGCACGCTTGCCGCGGTGCTGCCCAAGCACGTCAGCCCCGATCGCATGCTGAAGATTGCGCTGGGCGCAATGCGCACGACGCCCAAGCTGATGAACTGCACGCTG
Organism: Bordetella tumbae; assembly: GCF_054780995.1. Lineage (NCBI taxonomy): Bacteria > Pseudomonadati > Pseudomonadota > Betaproteobacteria > Burkholderiales > Alcaligenaceae > Bordetella > Bordetella tumbae. Next base: position 8,617 of record NZ_BAAGVG010000031.1, on the reverse strand, counting down.
GAGTCGCTGCTCGGTGGCGTGGTGCAGTGCTCGCAGTTGGGTCTGGAGCCCAATACGCCGCTGGGCCATGCCTATCTGATCCCATTCGATAACCGCAAGAAGGGAGTCACCGAGGTCCAGATCGTACTGGGCTACAAAGGCCTGATCGACCTGTCGCGCCGTTCCGGCCAGGTCGTAAGCATCGCCGCGCACGAGGTGTGCGAACACGACAAGTTCGACTATGCCTATGGCCTGGATGAACGCCTCGACCACCGTCCTGCGATGGGTGAACGCGGCAAGGTCATCGCTTTTTACGCGGTGGCCAAGCTCAAAGACGGTGGCCATGCCTTTGAGGTCATGAGCCGTGCCCAGGTCGAGAAGATCCGCGACGAGAGCCAGAACTACAAGTTCGCCAAAGACAAGGCTGGCAGCGTGTGGGGTCAGCACTTTGTTGAAATGGGCCGCAAGACGGTGTTGCGTCGTCTCTTTAAATACCTGCCGGTCAGTATCGAGTTGGCCACTGCCTCGGCACTGGACGATCTGACGACACGCGGCGTGTCGCAAGAGCTGGATATCAACACGATCGATGGCGAGTTTACGGTTATCCCGACCGGCGATGAGGACGGCGTTGACGGTGCCGACGACAGCATCGATCCAGAAACTGGCGAAGTACTGAACTCCTCCCCAGAGCAGGCGAAAGCCGAGGCCGGTAACCCGGCGCAGGGCGCGACAGTGGCCGCCCCTGCAGACGAAGGGCAGGATGCTCCAGCGGACGATGATCCGGGCCTGGATCCCGTGAAGGTCGCGGCTCAGCTCAATGCCGCCAAGGATCTGCAGGTGCTTGAGATCGCCGCCGATTCCATTGAGGGAGTGGCAGACGCCGCCGCGCGCGCACGACTACATGAAATCTATCAGCAGCGTCGTATCGCTATGGCCCGCCCGGCACAAACGACGCAGGCTGATCCCGTCGAACAGCAGCAAGCACCGCGGACCACGCAACGCCGCCGTATGGCGGCGCCCGAATAAGCCCCCACTTCATCCCACCCGGAGCCCCACAACATGACACACCAAGATCCTCGCGAAATGACCGCGACCACCATCGGCAAAGATCTCTTATCTGCTCTCGTTCAAGAACTGAAGCTGCTGCCCGACACCTGGCCGAAGCTGTCGCAGGCCAAGCAGGACGACATCATTGACCGCCTGCGCGATCGCGTTGAGTACAACATCAAGATGGCCGTCCACCTGATCGCCAGCGAAGGCCGCACGGTCGTGCAAGGCGACCTCGAGCAAGTGACGATCAAAGACGGTGCCAAATGCGTGATCAAGGTCGGCCGCGGCGCCGAATCGCTGCACGAGTTGTACGACTCGCAGGGCAAGGCCGTCTTGATCGTCGTGGCCGATAGCCAGACCCACACCAGTGGGATGGGTGCTGTGCGCGGTGAGAGCGATCAGCGCTCCATGGATCTCGGCAACGAGTACACCGATGAGGACGGCGACGGCATGGACGACCAGGACGACGATGACGTGGTCGATGCTGAGTTCCGGGATATGCCGCAACTCGAGGGACCTCAGGGCCCTACGAAAGAGGATCTGGACCAGGCTTGGAACGATGGCTATGCCGCTGGATCTGAAGGCCAGCCAGAGTCGGCGTGCCCGGTCATGGATGGCCAGCTCTGCATTCAGTGGGTTAAGGGCTGGAAGGCTTACCACGAAGACAGCGAACCTGTGCGCACAGTCGCTGGCGAACTGCCCAACGAGAATGGCGTTTATGAGGCAGATCCAGATCTCACCATCGAATGGTCTCGTCTGAAGCATTCCGTGATCATTGAGTTGATTGAGCTCGAGAACGGGAAATGGTTGTACGCCGTCGAGCTCAATAACATCAATGGCCAGTACAGCAGCAGCCCGTTGTCATCCCACGCTTCGGCCGACAGCCGCGAGGATGCGTTGCGCACTATTCAAAGCCGCCTGATTCAAATCTATGCCAAGGGCAGCGACAGCGGCCTGAAGGGCCGGGCGTTCGAAAGTTTCCGCCAGTTTGTCGATGGCCTGGTTGAACCGGCTGACGCGGAGGCCTGACGCCATGCGCTTGACCAATCTATCTATCTCGAATTTTCAGGGCATTGCAGCAGCGGATCTGCCGCTGCCCACACCCGTGGCGTTTATCACTGGCCACAATGGCGCGGGCAAGTCCACCATTGCGGACGCGGTACGCGCTGCCCTGTTCGGTGCCGCCGATCGCGTGACCTTGAAAAAGGAACTCGGCCTGGTCGTGCACGAGGGCACCAAGCTGGCCGCCGTTGAGGTCGAAGTGGACGGTGCACCAGTGTCGATTGCGCTGCCCAGTGGTAAGCGTTCTGGTGAGGATGCTGTGCCGACCAGTCCCGCGTTGCCCTACGTGCTGTCGCCTGAGCTGTTCGCAGCGGCAAAGCCCGACGAGCGCCGCCAGCTGTTGTTTACTCTGACCGGCACTCGCGCTACGCCTGACGAGATCGAGCGCAAGCTACTCGAGCGAGGGTGCGACAAGGCGTTGGTGACGCAGATGAAACCCATCTTGCGCAGCGGCTTTTCCGCCGGCGCCGAGTTCGCGAAAAAGCAGGCGACCGAGGCTAAGGGCGCCTGGCGGGGCGTGACCAGTGAAACCTGGGGCAGCCAAAAGGGCGAGAGCTGGCAGGCCGATGTTCCTTCCTACGACCAAGCGGCGGTGGACGCAGCGCAGGCCGAGCTCGCCGGCGTTGAACGCCGTGCCGAGATCGTCGCGAAGTCACTAGGCGGCATGGAACAGAAGCTCAAGGCCTTTCAAGCGCAGAAGGATCAGTTGGCCAGCCTGAAGGAGCGGGCAGGGCGGGTGAGTGCGCTGCGCGCCAAACTCGAGTGTGATCAGCAGGATCTGGCGACGTGGACGAGAAAGGTCGAAGAGTTGCAGGCCAAGGCCGGTACCGGGCCACGTGACGGGTTGGTGCATGACCTGGCAAGAGGTCTCGATCATCTGGCCAGCAAGGCCATCGGAATCAAATCGGAGATGGCGGACGACGGCGACCGTGCTGCGTTGAAAGCCTTGAATGCCTACGAGCTCCAGTACGGCGCATTAGACGCCGTAGGCGACGCCGAGTCGTCTGCCGCGCTGCCCAAGGCCATCGAAGCGCGGGATCTGTCTGCTCGTGCGGTTGAGAACACGCGGCGCGATATCGCTGCAGCTGAAGCTGCTGCAGAGCAACAGAGCGGCAGCGCCGCACCCGAGGCGATCTCTGAAAGCGATGTGGCAACGATCCGCACAAACCTGGCCAGCCTGCATGGCGAACGTCAGGAACTGCGCGCCCGCGTCGATAAGCTCCTCGAGGCCAAGCGCGCCGCCGTCAGCGCAGACCAGCGCACGCAGAACGCCGCCTCGTACCACGCCGAGGTCATGGCATGGGATGCGATCGGCAGCGCGTTGTCGCCCGACGGCATCCCCGGCGAGATTCTGGCCAAGGCACTCAAGCCGTTCAATGACGAGCTGCTGTCCATGTCCGATTGCGCTGGCTGGCGTGCAGTGCAGATCGACGGCGACATGGCCATCACGGCCGGAGGCCGTCCGTATCGTCTGCTGTCGGAATCGGAACAGTGGCGTGCCGATGCGCTGCTGGCCCTGGCGATCGCATTTCTATCTGGCCTGCGCTGCGTGATCCTTGATCGCTTTGACCATCTCGACCTGGCCGGCCGATCGGAGGCCTTGGGCCTGCTCGACGCGATCGCCGCCGACGGGGACATCGACACCGTTCTGTTGCTTGGCACGCTCAAAACCGCGCCCGCGGCGCCCAGCGATGCATTCACCGTTTATTGGGTAGAGCAGGGCCATATCGGCGCACAGCCATTGCAAAAAACCGCCTGATCCGCCGACCGCCTCACGAAAGGACCACCATGAATACCGCTCTCTTTTACGACACAGAAACCTCGGGTCTGCCGATTTTTAGCGCGCCATCCGAGGATCCTGGCCAGCCTCACATTGTGCAGTTGGCAGCTGCATTGGTGGATCTGGACACCCGCGAAACGTTGGCCAGCCTCGATGTGATCGTCCGCCCGGATGGTTGGGAGATCCCAGACGCGGTCGCAGCTGTCCATGGCATCACGACTGAGCGTGCAGCCGCGCTGGGTGTGCCCGAGTCGCTGGCCCTGTCTCTGTTTCTCGAGATGTGGTCAGCGTGCAGCCGTCGCATTGCCCACAACGAACAGTTCGACGCTCGCATCATCCGCATCGCCCAGCATCGAGCGGGCGAGCTGGAAGGCGAGCTCGAGGCCTGGAAGGGGGGAGCCGCAGAATGTACCGCACGCCTGGCCACGCCGATCGTGAAATGCCCCCCCACGGCCAAGATGGTCGCCGCCGGCCGGAATCATTACAAGACCGCCAACCTGAGCGAGGCGGTGCTGCACTTCACCGGCAAGCCGCTGGAGAACGCGCACAGCGCCATGACCGACGTGAAAGGCTGCATGGACGTGTACTTTGCCATCCAGGATCTGCAGGCGGCGGAGGCGGCTTGATATGAGCAACCCGCACCGCAAGGCCAGGCGTATTAAGCGCGGCGTGCCGCGCTACCCGAAGCGAACGCCGCTCTTGGGGCGGTCGTGCGATCGCATCAGCATGGATATGCACACGGCCTTAGCTCGGCTGTTTGTATATCCATCGTCTGATGCACGGGACGATGTCGCAGACATTCTCAACGTGGTCAGCTTGTGTATCCAGGGAGATCGGCGTTTCCTCGAGGAGCAGGCTGTGCTTGAGCAAGCGGCCACCGTGCTCAATGCCTACCGCGCGCCGGCGGTACTCAGTGATGACGACCGCCACATCCTGGCGAACACGGCCAGCGTCATCGATACGATTCTCGGCTTGCTGGACACGGAGACCTTGGCGGAGTCAGAACATGCGTACGTTGTTGCGGCGAAAGCTGCACGCATGAACGGTGCAGGGGCCGCGGCATGACTCGTAAACCTTGGACAGACACCGAAATCAAGGTGCTCAAGCGCTTCTATGCTGACATGCCCGGCGCTGCGATCGCCGCTGCGCTGGGCCGTCCAATTTCCCAGGTCTATGGCAAAGCCAGGAAGTTGGGCCTGGCCAAGTCCGAATCTTTCTACAACGGCCCTCACTCTGGGCGCCTTACCGATGGGACGCTCGGCGTCTCCGGCCGGTTTCAGCCAGGTATCGTCCCGTGGAACAAGGGCAAGCCCGGATCCGCGGGACTCCATCCCAACTCGCGACGGACGCAGTTCAAGAAGGGCGAGATGTGCGGTGCTGCACGCCATAACTACGTGCCGATCGGGACCACCCGTATGAGTAAGGATGGCTACCTCGAGGTCAAGACCAACGACGATCATCCGGTGCCTGTCCGGCGCTGGGTGGCCGTGCACCGAGTGGTCTGGGAGGCCGAGCATGGGCCAATTCCCAAGGGCCACATTGTCTGCTTCAAGCCAGGCATGCGCACATCCGTCCTCGAGGAAATCACTGTCGATCGCCTCGAGTGCATCAGCCAGGCCGACAACATGCGGCGCAACACCCTTCACAACTATCCCAAAGAAATCGTGGACGTCATCCGCGCCCGCGCCGTCCTCAATCGGAGAATTAATCGTGTCCAGAAACATCAGTGATTTACGCGAAGCCATGTTCGATACGCTGGCCGATCTGCGGGCTGGGAAGATAACGGTCGAACAGGCCAAGGCGATCAGCGACGTTGGCCAGGTGATCATCAATAGCGCCAAGGTCGAGGTCGATTACATCCGGGCCAACAACGGTGGCCATGAATCGCCTTTCCTTAAGGAAAAGGAAGATTTGCCACCGGGCGTCACTGGCATTCGTCAGCATCGGATAGCGGGATGATCATGACGGCCAATCCAAACCAATGTACCCACGGTAGAACCCATCCCGCTAATTGCTGTGTGTGCACCGAGATTGCGCACAAAGCGGAAATTGCGCAGATCAACGAAGAGATATCCAAGCTGCGCCTGGCGGGTGACCGAGAGCCCACTGGATTCGCCCATCGTTATCAAGACACCTTTGGCGATCTTGCTATACGACATGCCTCCGAAGTTGCTGGCGTCGAGCGCGAAAGACTTTACGGCCTGGCTTGCGGAACTCCGCTGCTAGCGCAAGATGCCATCCACCCATTCCGCAGCGGCATGACCTACCTGGTCGATGCGTTTGGCAACATCGGAGCAGCGTGGGATGAGGACGGGAACCAGCTTTATCCGGATTTGCGTGAATCTGACCCACTGTATCGTTTGGTCAAGGACAAATTTACCAGTGGTAATGCCATTCCCGTCGAACGCATCACTATCGTGCGAGCGGAATACGACGCCGCCATAGCCGAGCAGGGCAAGGAGGCGAAGCAATGAGCAATCCGCCCACCTATCTATTGAGGTACCCAACTCACGTTCGAAATTGTCATAAACGAACTGGTGTCGCTTACGTGGTTCCTGGCGCGAGAATTGATGACCACTCGACTCTCAGTGGGGTTGAGGTTGCAATAAAGGTTGTTCTTCGAGATCGACGGCGCACCATCCTCTCTCGCTATGAGCAAGTTGCACGAATTCCCACTCTTGGTCATCGTAACAACGATCCAGCGTTGCTGGAGTTCAGCCAGGGGCACGGCGAAGGCCTGCCCCGGCATACCAAATTTGGCTACCCCCTCTTCGACATTAGCAACGATCAGGTCCAACTCTTCCTCAGATTCGAATGGCACTGGAGATGCGTTTATCGTATATACCCCGTCGGATGTCGCGATATTCGAGTGAATGTACAGGCGAGCAGAAAACACTCCATCACCTTTTATCGTCGAAGAAAGTCTCGTTGCACAGCGACCTCCATGTGCGTTTGTATCGTCCACCCGCTGGAACCTCAGCCGCCATGTGGAGCAATCACTGTCCGGGCTGCATTGCCAGTTTTGTGCAATGGTCACAGTCCTTGTGTCGCTCTCGTAGTCGTTAGAGTGTCCATCCACTCTGTTGCACACGGCAGGATATCCCGGCGGTGCGCCGATGTGTACTCGAAAGATCGGATCTTCCTGCGCCACGACGTTGGCCGCAAAACCAATCATCAACGAAGCCACTACAACTCGTGCAATCGACATGACACTCTCCGTGGTAGATGGAACGGGGCAATGCATTGTGGTTCAACTTTATCTCAATTTCGACGTCATGAAGCGTGGTCGGTATCCGCCACGCTGAACCGGGCTGAAGGAGGTGAGTCATGAAATGGGTCAAACTTGCCAAGTACTGCGAGATGAGCGGCGACACCCCTGACGCCATCTATGCTAAAAATCGTCGCAGGATCTGGACGGATGGCGTCCACTACAAGAAGGCGGCTGACGGTTGCCTGTGGATCAACACCGAGGAAGTGGATAAATGGGTCGAGCAGGATCAGAGCCAAAGCCGCCGCGCGGCGTAACGATCCGCGATCTGAAAGATGGCCAGCGGCTGCAGATCGCGTTCAGCTATAAGGGGGAAGAGTGCCGCGAGTTGCTCCCTCCTGGCAGGATCACCAAGTCATATATTGACTACGCGGCAGGCTTGCGAGCTGAGATCAGGCGCAAAATCAAAGACGGCGTGTTCAGCTACCGGGCATATTTCCCGGAGTCTCCCAGAGCCGCTCGCCTGGACCCCGCTGACGATGGTGGTCGGCCAGGCGGGAAAATACTTCTGGGGGCTATGTTGAAGCGTCAGAAGGCTTTGTACGAGAAACAGGCTGAAAACGGGACCCTATCCGCCTCTACGCTCCTGGGCTACGACAAGGCCATTCGGATCTATCTATTGCCTCGCTGGGAGAACACTCCGCTCGATGAGCTAACACCCTCGATGTTGAGAGAATGGATTGCAGGGATGGGTGTCACCAGCAAGAGCGTGCGCAATCGGCTGACGCCCTTACGATCTGTCCTGGACGATGCTGTAAATGACGAGCTGCTCGAGAGCAACCCGTTGAACCGGATTGCCCTGAAAAAGCTGATTAAGCAGACTGCCAAGAAGTCGGAGTACGTTGTCGATCCGTTCGACATGGACGAGGTGGCCGCGTTATTGAATGCCGCTCGATCAGATGAACGGCCGATGATCCAATTCTGGCTGAGGGCCGGGCCAAGGCCTGGCGAGATGTTGGCTATGCCGTGGACCGGCACGGACTGGGTGCACGGTCGCATGCGCATCGAGGACAACATGGTGACCGGCATGGTGGACGGCAAGGTACAGCAGGTCATCAAAAAGCCCAAAACCGAGGCCGGCGTTCGCGACGTGGATCTCGATGCTGATGCCATGGCCGCGCTCCAGGCGCAGAAAGCATACACATTTTTGGCTGACGGCCGGATCTGGCATGACCCCAGGAAGAACGCCCCGTGGGAATCAGAAGCGCAGTTCCGCAAGAGTCTATGGCAACCACTGTGCAAGCGGGCAGGGGTCCGATACCGTAACCCTTATCAGCTGCGACACACCTACGCCAGCACACTTCTGACGGCCGGTGCGAACCCCTATTGGGTGGCTAGCCAGCTCGGGCACGTCGATGTTGAGATGGTGTTTAAAATCTACGGCAAGTTCATTCCCCGGAATTACCAGAAGGCCGGCGCATTCGCACGGGATTCGCACGGCGAAGAAGAAAGCCTGAAGGGCGCGTCCGTAAAGGCTT
>NZ_BAAGVG010000030.1:0-1057 GCF_054780995.1 Bordetella tumbae | reverse complement strand
TGCGGCGCCGGCGGTGCGCCGAGCCGGCGTGATCGAGGGCGTGGAGGAGTTTGATCCACTGTTCTTCGGGATCTCGCCGCGCGAAGCGCAGGGCATGGACCCGCAGCAGCGGCTGCTGATGACGTATGTGTACCGAGCGTTGGAAGACGCCGGCTATTCGGTGCAAAGCCTGTCGGGCAGTTCGACGGCATTGTTGGTGGGCACAGGCACGAGCGGCTATGGCCAGATGCTGACGTTGGCCGGCGAGGAAGTGACGGGGTCGAGCGCCGCCGGGGTGGTGGGCTCGATGGGGCCGAACCGGATGAGCTATTGGTTGAACTGGCACGGTCCGAGCGAGCCGGTGGAGACGGCGTGTTCGTCGTCGCTGGTGGCGGTGCATCGGGCGATAGTGTTGTTGCGCAGCGGCCAATGCGGGCTGGCGGTGGTGGGAGGCGTGAACACGCTGCTGTCGCCGGAGGCGCACGAGAGCTTTACGCAAGCGGGGATGCTGAGTGCGGATGGGAGATGCAAGGCCTTCTCGGCGCAGGCCAATGGCTATGTGCGCGGCGAAGGCGTGGGGATGCTGGTGCTCAAGCCGCTGTCAGCAGCGCAGCGCGATGGGGACCACATCTACGGGCTGATACTGGGCAGTGCGCAAAATCACGGTGGTCGGGCGAACTCGTTGACGGCACCGAACCCGGTGGCGCAGGCGCAATTGGTGGAGTCGGCGTTCCGGGATGCTGGGGTTGATCCACGTACGGTGGGATACATCGAAGCGCATGGGACAGGGACATCGCTGGGCGATCCGGTGGAGGTGCAGGGCCTGAAGCGGGCGTTCCGGGCGTTGGCCGGTGCCGGTGAACTGGCGGCCGGGAGCATTGGGCTGGGGACGATCAAGAGCAATATCGGTCATCTGGAGTTGGCCGCGGGTGTGGCAGGGTTGATCAAGGTGTTGCTGCAGATGCGGCACAAGCGTTTGGTCAAGAGCCTGCATGCGGAGCCGTTGAATCCGCGTATTGATCTGTCGGACAGTCCGTTCTACGTGGTGAGCGAGGAGCGGGTTTGGGAAGCGCCGGTT
>NZ_BAAGVG010000029.1:0-25569 GCF_054780995.1 Bordetella tumbae | reverse complement strand
CCGAAGTAGTTAAATACCTGCAAGTCGGGCACCGGTAGGATCATGCCCAAACCAGCGCCAGAGAAGTCCGCGTTTTCTGCGAGACGAATTGAAGTGGCCATAGTGTTACCTCACTAAGTGAATTAAAAGCTCGTAATGCACACGCGATACAAAACGTCGGTGATGACTTGACCGCCGGTGGGACCATTGGGGTGAACCGGGTCCTCCAACAAAGGAAATATGCCGTCTGGGCCATAGTCCAGCGTGACGCCGAAGAACGGCTGAAGATCGATGAAAGGCACGTTGTTATCGGCGCAGAATTTCCGAATGGCCTTGGTGTAGCCAGCCATCGGGTACGGTGCGCGATCAGGATCGACGTTTTCCTCTGGCATCACAATGAAGATGTCCGCGGCAGGCTTGGCGGCACGCACTCGGTTGTAGATCGTCGTCATGCTGGCAAGAAACTGCTCTGCCGACTGCGCTTGGCCTTGGTCATTGGTGCCGAGCAAGATGCCGATCGAGTCCAACGGGAGGTTGGCTAGCGACGCTACGAAAGTGCTCTCTGGCGTGTTCGCCCATTGCCGTGCGCTGGTGCCGTTTGCGCCGAGCTTTGACACAGCAATCCCGGGCGTTGTGGAGTATGCATAGCAGCCAAACGCCGTGAGCGTGCCGCTTGCCACCCGCGCCCGTACCCATGCCTTGCCTGTCGGTGGTGCTCCCAGGTCAATGACCGCAGGGCCACCAGATGCCGCCAACTCTAGCGGAGTCCAGACACCCGAATCGTTCCACTGGTATTCCAGCGTGCAGGCCTGGATCGCGTTGTAGTGCAACTCCAGGCGGCTCATGTTGATCGGGTCTCCCCCGACCATAGCCACCGCATTGTCTGGATAGTAGGCAACCACAAACTCAGCGCCGACCGCTGTCGATGTCACCGAGCTGATATCAGGGCCCCCACCGCCCGCGAAGTCGCACGTCCAACGGCCATCAGTACTCAGGTTACTGACGCCATAAGCGGCTTGCGTGCCGTAAGTTCCCTCGGCAGTCGTCCCGCCCGTTGCTCCAATTCGGGCATTCCCGTGGCTGTTCACACCGAGAAAGCCAAAGCCGATCCACGCGCCTCCGGCATCGCCCAGCAAGCGCATCATGCGGTTGGTAAACCGCATCACATACCGGCCCGCGCCATCGGTGAACGAATCACCGAGAAACCCGACGCGCAGCTGCGTGTTGTTCGATCCTTCCTTGTATTGAATCCGAGCCACGCGCATCCGGGTCTGGCGCATGCGAGCTAAATTAAATGTCGGCGTGTCTGGAGCCGTGTCAGGCGTAGGCGAGTTCCCATTAGAAATCCATTGGCCATCGTCACGCAGACCCGCACCGATAAAGCCCATTGGATCAATGACGACCTCCGCCCAGCCTTCGAGGTTTGCCGCCAAATAGGACACAACGGACAGACCGCTCGGCCCGAGAATGGAAGTGGTGCCGTCGATCTGTGCAAGTGATCCTGCACCACTATAGATGCCATCGCCCGATACCAAGAATCCGATATAGCCCATAGCATCCACGACGCAAAAGAAATCAACCGGTGAAGACACAGCGAGAAGACCGCCAGCTTGAGCGCCATCTGTCGTTATGCCGCCGCCAATAAATCCCATCAGATCGACTACCACCTCTGCCCAATCCCGGTCGTAGACATGCGGGACATAGGCAACAAGCGGCGTACCGTCGATATCCTGAATCTCGTATTTGCCGGACGTGCGCACTAGCGATCCACCGCCAGTACGTAGGGCATTGCCGGTAAGACTCAATCCAATGTTGCCGGACGGATCGATGATCTCCACAGCGTCGCCGTTGCCAGTCCAAACCATGGATTCCAGACGCTCGATACGAGCGATTGCGTCGAGCACGGTATCCAGACTTGGATAACTGCCTAGGTACTGGGCTATGCCCGCGTTGTTGCGGTACAGGTCGTACAGAGCTGGAGGGTAGAGGGACGGCGCGACAGTAAAGTAATCACCGTCTGTCGTACCAGCCATGCCCTCGGCAATCGTTGGGAACGGGTTTGAGATAGCAGCGGCCGACGCCGCCGCAGCTTCAGCGCGGTCGGCATCAGCTTCCGCACTGTCGGCCGCCGTCTCGGCGCGATCAACTGCTGTTTCCAGATCGCCAAATTCGTTGGCGATTCGTACTACCTCGTCGCGCGCTTCGTCAGCCTCGGTTGCCGACTGTGCAGCTGCTGCAGCGCTCGCGGCCGCATCTGCTGCTTGGTCCTCGTAATCGTCTTTGCCGACAGTGACATTGCCGTTGTCATCAAAGATGAGTGCCTTGCGGGCACGTACCGACACAGGGGGCACGAGGCTGGAGCGGCGCGGATACTCGACGGGTAAGTGCAGCACTCGCCCCATAGAGCCCGGCAACGTTCCCAACCAGTTCTCGAACTGCTGAGAGATCATCGTCAGCTTGTCGAGGGCACGCTCATGCGCACGCTCTGGAAAAGGGTCGTTGCGCTGGTACGCGGTTTCCTGCGTGACATCTACTAGGCGTTCGCCGCGAAGCTTCAAGCCAGCTGGGTAAACCGTGGACGTGATAACAGCCCCGCCGGCAGGGTCCCCGGCACCGGTCACGTCATAAGCTGACCCAAGCACCAAATCCGTGGATGTCTCTGTCGCAGGGTCATAGAGCGTCACATAAAGATCGCTCTTTGCCAGAAAGTAAAAGGGGGCAGGAAACGATGTGGTTACACCGTCCGTGTCATATTCGAAGGAAGAAACGTCAGTGGAGACAGTCATGGCGAGCAATCCGGGGAGATTGCCCGCCACTTTCCTCGCGCGCGCGCGCAGACTTCTGCGAAACTTGCGTGAAAGGCGCTATGATCGGCTGGCACACAACACAGGAGACACTCGTCATGTCAGCCCAAAACAGCCTGCGAAACGCCCTGAGCAGCATCGACGATGCGAAAACTAAATTGCGTCGACTCCGTAGTAGCGACGACCCAGATGTGGCAAAAAACGTCCGCCGAACTTTGAGCGAGTTAGAGGATGCAGAGGCGCAGATCCAACGGGCGCTCAATGAGCTTCGGCGCGGGTGACCTACTGACCTAGCGCTGCCCCTAGATCCGGCGCTCTTAGCCTGCGCCCGTCCGGCGATGCGAAGTACTGCTGCTTGAACTCGCGGCGCGCCCGTTGCTCCATGCGGCGCAGGTAGCCTGGCGACGCGAGTTCCTGCAGCTGGTTGAAGATCAGCCGATCGGTGGCCGCTTTCGTGTACCAGAGGTTGGCGAATGGGATCTTGCCTTTCAACAGTCGCACCGCAGCAGCGCCGGATGCATCCTTGCCGTCGGCGGATCTCTGGATGTTCCCCATGGTGGCTTGCATCAGCGTCTCAACGTCGCCTGCTATTGGGCCGCCAAAAACTCCCATCAACGTGCCGCCAAACTTTGTGTAGTCGGAAAACAGGAAGTCCCCATAGATCCCTAGGGCTCCACCCTTCATAAAGGCATTGCCGATGAATCGAGGGTCTGTCATGTCCATAGGGTCTCGGCCACTGGCCAGCTCGCTGAGCTGCAGTGCAAAGCCGCCCATTACGGTGGTCAGACCTACCAGGCCTGCAACGTAGGCGGCTTTTCCAGTTCCCGTGGCCTGTCCCATGGCTCTAGCACCATGGCGCATCATCATGGAAATAGGAAAGCTCTTGAACTGTAATGCCGAGCGGTAGATCTCGGTGGGAAGACTACCTCGGTCTTTACCAAACCGGCCGTAAATGGCTGCACGCTCACGAGCTCCGGGCTCGATCACTGCCATGCTGGTTTCGGCCTCCACCACGGCCATCAGCTTGGTCGCTGCACGCTCCCGGAGTGACGCCGGCGTGGTGCTGTTCCGAGCTGCCAGGGATGCCAGGGCTTCATCCGGAAGACGGTAAACGCTCTCGGCGGTGAGAACGGTATCGCCCAGGCCTCGCCAGTCCTCGGGCTGGGCCAGGCGCCAGACGTCAAACTCGGCTTCGCCAATGCCATAGGACTGCAATCGACGCGCCAGGCGGGCATCATCGCCCTTGGTGCCAGCGGCAATTTCCTCCAGCCGGCCGGAGAGCCGCGATAGAGTGCCCAGTCTGTCCATCATGACCGTACCGAATGCCTGCTGGCCAGCTCCGGTCAGGGCATTCATGCCAGACAGTTTCATGACGCCAGCGGCGGCCCCCTGGGCGTACCGAGCGATTCGACCGGATACCTGCGCGTCTTGCGCGAGGCCATCCACACCCCAGCGGTTCACGGCGCCGATGAATTGCTGAACGCCCAAGCCAGCGCGCAGTGCCTGCCGCCGATCGGCCGCAGAGGCCGGGTTTAGCGCGCGCAGCTCGTTCATGAAAAGCTGGGTAATGGGCAGACCGTTATAGACAGCGGTCAGGGCTTGTGTGCCAACGTCCGTTATTGCAGTGATTGCCGCCGAGCCAAGTCGCGCTGCAACGTTCAACGACCGGTAGGTATCGAACCCTTCAGCTACCCGGACGTTGCCAACGCTCTTGCGAGCTCCGGAGACCTCGTTGTACAGGGTTTCGAGCTTGGCGATTTCGGCATCGATGGCGTCAGCCTGGGCCGGGTTTGCCTCGGTCATTTGTTTCTTGGCCACGTCCGACCAGTACTGCATCATCAGGTTGGGGTCCGGGCCCAGTGATTCAACCAACGCCACATCGCGTGCCATGCGATCGACGTGGTTCAGTAGCGTCTGCAGCATAGGCGTGTCGCTGTACCGCTGCTGATACTCGAGATAGGACTCGGCGTCACGGAAATGGATTTGCCGCTCGGCACTCCCACGGTTCGCGCGCATGCCGATGCCGCTGGGGCGGCCCGGCTCGAGCTTGTTCGCTCCGTTCATGGCAATGCTGTCCCATGCCGCATTAAAGAACTCAGTGAGCTGGGCGTCGTCCATGAGCGTGCCATCGGGATTCACGTAGCGCTCTCGATCGGCAAAGCTCAGTGCGTCCTGCGTCCATCGTTCTTTGCCTGCCAGAGCGACTAGGCGCTGGCTGTGGGACTGCGGCATACCCCAGTCTTCCAATCGGCCAATGTCGCCGCCGGCACGATTGAATCGCTGCCGCAGGCGCTCGGCCACATCCTGGAACGAACGGGCAGCAGCCTTGGCCTCGGCACTCCCCGAATCCTGGCCACGCAACTCGCGCACCAGGTTTACAACGCCTTCCTGGTTGGTGAACAGGCCGAGCACCTTGCCGCGCGTCACGTCGAACACATCAAGCATTTGGCCGATGGACTCGTTGCGGATTGCTGCGGCAGTACTTTCGATGGAGATGGTGCCGCTGCGTCCGTCGCTGTAGAAGGCGAGGGCGCGGCGTAATGCGTCGACCGGGGTATGAGCGGATCCATTGAGATAATTCCGCATCGCGTCATGTCTCAGGGCCGTCAGCGCTACGCGACGACGCTTGAGTGCTGCATCCGCTGCAACATCCCGAGCAGCTCGCTCAGCTGCTGCCATAAAACGATCGCCTTGCGACATGCCCAACCATCCTTGGCGATCCTCGGCCGCCACGCGCCGCATGGCCTGTGCGATCCGGTTCTCAATGTTCTGAGCCTCGGTCTGGGTGATAGACCGGCCCAAGGCCTGGGAAACTGCTTCGATACATTCAGCGCGCATTACGTGCCCCTGGTCATGGCGCAGACCACTGCGGCGTTGAACGCCTCGGGCCGGCCGTATTGAAGTTCTGCATCTGCCTCGGTCAATGCCTGGCGCAGTGAAATGTTTGCCTCGGTGCCGTCCGCACCTATTACCGGCACGACGATATCGCCTTGTTCGTCCAGCAGGGCGATCCCGGCTTGAGTTTCCGGATCATCCATGACCTGCGCAGGAGAGGGCTGCTCACCTCCGTCTTGAGCGGGACGCTCGCCATTGGGGCGCCCGTCTTGGGCCATGGCCTGCCGTGGCTCACGAGGCATAGGTGTCCTTGGTTGCACTCCCGCTCGAGCAGTCGTCGGACTGGCGTCTGATGGCCGACCAGCGTCTATAGCGGTAGGAGCGGGCCGATCCAAACCCATATCCGCCAGGGCGCTGCGGACTGCTTTCACTGACTGGCGCTCTGTGGCCGCAGGCTCTGCGATCGCGGCGCGATTGATGCGCAAGTTATCCAGCTCGCTGTCAATGCTGGCCAGCCTTTGTGCTGCGCGATCGGCGTCAGCATTTCCTCGAATGACGCCCTCGAGGCGTGCAATTCTGGTGTCGAGCTCGGCAGCTTGGCTGTCTCGCTCTCGCCGTGCGATTGATACCGCCTGTTTGTAGCTGGTCTGTGGCGTGCTGGTTTGAATCTCCTTTGCGGCAGCTCGAAGCGTGGAATCATCGTCCAGTGGGGCGCGCTGGGCCTGCAAGTCGAGCAGGTCGGCACGCACAGTGCTGATCTGACCCAGATCGGCCGCGTTGCCAGCAGTGGCTAGCAGATCTGCGCGTTCGGTTTCCAGTGTTTGGATCTCGGACTCAATAGCTGCCGCCGCTCGAGTTTGCTCGACCGGGACGGTCGGGAAGTCGTCGGCCTGTCGGGCGGCTATTGGCAGATCTGCAGCCCGGTCTCTTCCGAGCCACTCACGGACGCGGGCTAGGTATTGGCGTGTCTCTGCAGCTCGAGGTTGGCGGCCGGCCAACACCTCCCGGGCCTGCCTCGGACCGCCGTTGTAGTCCGCGATCATCGCGTCCACGTTGCCGCCGTATTGGCGCATCGTGTCGCGCAGGTAGCGGCCAGCGGCGTCGATCATTTGCACCGGATCTGTCGCGTCTGAGACGCCATACTTGCGCAGGTTCTCTGGCATGAACTGCATCACGCCTCGAGCGCCGACGGGACTGGTCTGATTGCTGTTGCTGCGCTCGCCAGCGTTTTTCAGTGCATTGATGAGGCCTGGCGGTAGACCGTACTGTTGCTCAACTTGTGCGGCATATTCGTTCAGCTCCGGTGCGTCGTAGCGCAGGGCGGCACGCTGCGGCGCAGGTAGTTCGGCAAGACGGTTGCTGGGGCTGTAGCGCATCGAGACCGGCAACTCGTTGCCGTATTCTGTGCGGGCAGCATCGATGGCGGACTGATCGCGTCTGCCCATCACATATTGACCATCAACCACACCTGTTCGCGAGACATCGACGGGGCGGCCGGCCATCAGGTTCTGGATTGCTCCATCCAGGGCACGGTTATGAGCGCTGGCCGTTTCGGGATCTGCTGGCACACCTGGCGCCGTGTCGATTGCCGCGTGTTTTGCGTCACGTGCGGCGAGCGCGGCATCTGCAGCGGTTTGGGCCCGCATAGGTAATCCTGCTCGAGCGCCGAACGCGCCGAACACGCCACCCAACACGCCTTCGGCCGTCACGGCTGCGGCGTCCAGCGGCGCGTATTGCTTGGCCATTGCGGTGTAGCCGCCGGACTCAAGCAGGTCATGAGTCGAACCGCGTTGGGCAACGCCCATGGCGACGTTGGCACCAATGCCATAGGCCGTATTGGCGGCGTAGTACGCGCCCCGGCTCAGGCCTGCGCCAGTCGCAGCAAAGGGCGCAGCCAGGCTCTGGTAGCCGATCGCGCCAGGCAGCAGCACACCGCCGCCGGTCGTAACGGCATCGACGAACGCCGCGTTCATAGCTGTGCTTGCATCTACGCCCTTGCGCTGCATTTCCTGGAACGTCGCGCGCCCGGTGGCCGTGCCAGTCGTTACTGCCCCAGCAAGCAGGGTGGAGCCTGCCGCTCCGCCTGTGGCAGCGGTCGCCGCTGCACCGATGCCTACCTGAGTCATGACTCGTGACACGTCGAACATGATTTGCCCGACCGTGCCGGTCGTGAGCGGATCCGGTTGATACTGTTGGGACCAGGTATCGGCTTGCTCTCGGACCGCAGAGAACGGGTTCCAAGGCGTGACGCCCGTCACACCCTCAATGGCGTTCAATACGGGTTGATACGCACGCTCGGCGGCACCGGCCACCAATCCCTCTACCTGGGCGGTACCAGTAACAATGCCTTGAGAAATCGCCGATAGAGATCCGGAGAGTGCCCCCGGATCCGCCTGGCCAAGAATCTCCGCCGGCGTCTTGGCCGCTGCGTTGATTTCACGCAGACGGCGAGGATCTACCGTCATCATGGCGTAGCTCCCGGGATCTGGTCGCTCAAGCGTTGGCCAAATTCATCGCGGCCTGCGTCGGCATCCGGCGTCATCTGAATGATCACCGGCTCGCCGGTGGCGGGATCTCGAATAGGAAGCCCGCCCAGAGTCACCGCATACGCGCCGGCGCCGACACCAATCAGTCCTGTGTTGGACATACTGCGGCCGAGTTGCTCTTGCATGCCGCGCGACGAGATCTCGCGGAACACCGCCTTGTTTGCTCGAGCGAGAAAGTTTTCCTCGTTCATGCCCCAGGGGGCAAGCACCTGGCCATTCCCATGGAAATCGACCGGTTGGCCAAGCACCGCGGTGACAGCCTGATTCAGGCGCTCATCATTCACGTCGGGAGACAGGTCGCCTTCTTGAGCTGCCCTACCCACGTAATACGCTTTCACCGCATAGGCATCCTGCAGGAATGCTTGGCCGCCGCTATCGCCGGCAGTTGCGCCCCGATAGAGGTTGTCAACCTTATCCGCGATCGCCTGCGTGAACTCGGCGTCTTTAGGCAGCGGGTAGCTGAGCGTCCCGGACTTTCCGCCTGCGCGCAGGATTTCGTCTCCCGCGATCGCGGTCGCGGCTGCATCGCCCGCAGACTGCACCACATCTGACGAAAGCCAATTATTCGTCAGCTTGGCCTCTTCATAGCTGCCGGCCAGGCGGCCCAAGCGGGCCATGAATGGATCAATCCCCTCCACCTGGTTGACTATGCCCTGGTACGTATCCGGAGATCCGGCCGCCCAATACAACTGGCCGAGCAGTTGCCGCTTTTCCCGAGCACCGGCGCTCTTGAATGTCGTCGACAACTGCTCTGCCTCTGGGGCTAGAAGAGGGCGCATCTGCACGGCGCCAGGCGGATTTGCAGCTTGCAGGCCGCGGATAACGTCAGAGCGATCGCGCAAGGTCTGGCCGATCGTCGCAGGGCCATTGGGCGCGGCCAACTGGCTTACGTCCAGAGGTGTAATTGGCGAGCCCGCGCGGTTCTCAACCCATGAGAGCGGACTTTCCTGCAGCATCTTGGTGTTGGCTTCGAACGCACGGGACAGGCGATCGAGGTTTGCGATATCCGTGGTGCTGGCTCCGCCCCGCTGCTGGGCAAGGCGCTTTTCCTGGATGTAGGCGGCCTGCTCAGGGATGGGCAGGCGCAATACCTGTTGCACCTCTTCCTGCCCGCGCATCATCTCGCGGTACTGCGGCTCAAAGTCCGTACCTGCAACCATGCCTGCCCAGCGCAGCATGTCATCAGTGCGCGCCGGGACGCCGGTGGCGATCTGTTTATCCACCTCGCCAATTGCACGCTGGGCGCGTGCCGTGGCGCGGTCCTGTTCAACACGAGCTCGATTGTCCAAACGATCGGTCTGGGTCTGCGCTCGAGTGCGTAGTTGCTGGATCTTGTCGGAGTCCAGGCGAGCAATCCAATCGAACCCGGTTGACACCTCGCCGCGGGAGGCCGCGTCGAAAGCTTGAGCTGCTGCGTGCGGATCTCGATCAATGAGTGCCGCGCCGGCGGCGTACGCCAGGGTCGATTCAGATTCCCCGAGCAGCTTGGCCTTGACGCCATCGGGCAGGCTGGACGAATTCAAGGCCGCTACGCGTGCAGCGCGGCGTTCCTGGTACAAGGCAGGATCCAGGGCGATCGCGGCTGCATCAGACTCCATGCCCGTTTGATACTGCGACGTGATGTACGCCCGCTGACTGCCTGACTCAAATTCGACAGCCTTTAGGCCAAGATACGTGCGCTGCCGCGTCAGCTGCTCACGATAGAACGGACGTGCGCTCTCGGGCGCATTCTCGATCGCCTGAGAGGTGTAGTCGTCGAACTCCTTTAATAGGTTGGGGGTAAAGTCAGGCGCACCAGGTGCAGCGCTGTCCTGCAGCTCGTTTAGCCGCTGCATCCACTTGATGGAGTCGTCACTGGCCGCTTTCGATACCCAGGCGGTGGATTGCTCGCGCTGCAGGCGATCGGCAGCGGATGCGATCTGCCCCAGGCCTGCACCCAAACGCGAGACGGCGTCGCCGGTCGTATTCGCGCTTGCCACCATCGGTGCGCGCGCGGCCGGCATGCCCACTGGTACACCTTGGCGCTGCTGCGCCACTTGAATCGGAACTCGAGCTGTGGCCATGCTTACCTCCAGTATTGCGCAACGTTGCCGACGCGAAGGCCTAGCCCGCTGCCAGAGCGAAGACCTGTACCACCGATGGCGCTAGCGGATCCTGCTTGCTGGGCCAATCCATAGCCTGTTGCCGCCGTCAGCAGTGAGGTCGCAGCACCAAGCGTCCCAGATCGACGTGCATCGCGTGCAGAGCCGCGCAACGTCCTGGCGGTATATCGGTTCATCGCGGCCTCTTGCTCGTAAGCGCTGCCCTGCAGCAGCGTCTGGTACCGAGTCGTCAGCGCGTCCATTTCCAGGTTCTCGACGGACTGCTGCTGGAGCATGAGCGCCGATCCGCTGCTCGGATCCAGCCCAGATTCGGCGACAGAGGCGCGGATATCTGACTGCTGCTGTGAAGCGCTGCGCCGCTGCGTCAGCTCGTTCTGCAGGCCGGCGTCATAAGCCTGACGGGCCTGAACGTCTGCGATCTCCGCATTGCGCTCGGCAGCTGCTGCCTGTTGTCGGTACCCGCTGGCGGCAGATTCGCCTTGCATATACGAACCAACGGCGCTAACGCCGCCGGACACAGCAGCAATTGTTCCTGCATTGGCAACCAGGAATGCTGAGATAGGATCCATTACTTCACCTTCGCATAAAGAAAACAATCCCGGCCATCCGGGGTTACGGCGCGCATCAGGCCTTCGCGCTCGAATCCCAGGCGCTCCGCCCAGGTGATGGCCGCTTCGTGACGTGCGTCCACCGTCATTTCGATGCGCCGCCATGGGGCGCTGGCCAGCACGTGACGGGTTACCCGGTGGATGAGTTTGAATTGCTGTAGTGCCCGTTGGGAAAACATGGCCCAGGCCATACCGCGTTGAGCGTGGGCTTGGACAATGCCGGCGCAGGCAATGACGTCGTCCCCATCCAGGGCGGCCCAGCCGACTCCCTCAGATTCAACAAGTTGGCGTGCATGCCCGATATCGATCATGGGCAGCGCGAAAGCTTGAGCCTCTTGCAGCTGGACGGCGAGAACGTGCTCGGTCTGCAATCGAACAATCTTCATCGGTCATCGCTCGTGCCGACCACCGGCATTAAGGCCACCAGCGTTACCGGCAAGGGCTGATCGTTCGTGTACCAGACCTGCGTATTACGCGAATAGCCGCCAGGCCATGGGATTGGGTCGCTATCGCCGGTATAGAGCGGCGGTGCTTTGCCCATGGGTTGAGACGGACGCCGAAAGTTCAGCGTGTTCATTTCGGTGCGCGACGGGCCCACTTGGCCGCCCAGGCTGCGCAACATCCGGACGATGAGGTTTGTGATGCGCTTGATCTTGCCCTGCGCCGTACCGCTGGCTGCGCCGGCCTCGATATTCATGGTGGCCATGGTGCAGGACGTCGGTAGGCCGACATGCACAATCTCAGCCTCGAACTGCAGCTGCACCTTGCCATCAGCCACCGTGCGGCGAGGATGTGCCGCGCCGTTGGTGAGGATATCGACTGCCTGACCTTCCAGGTGGGACAGGCCAGAAACCTCGGCGGTGGTCGGGCCGCGATACGTCAGGCCGCTGTCCACATAAAAAGCCTCGGCCTGGTCCTCATCGTCTTTGAGCGGAGCACGCAGCAGCTCGACATACCGAACGGTCTGGCCGTTGACCTCGCGCCGGATAATCATCCACACGTCATCGGCAGATCCGTCGGGCGCCGGCATCGTCTCCACAGATTCTACCCACCCGTTAACCATCGGGTGAGGGTGCCAGGCATACACGTCGCTACGGCCGGTTTCCTGATCGTAGGTGCAGCCAACAAGGCGACCATCGGCTCGTGCGGCCCAAATGATCGAATCCGGCTCTTGTTGATAGGCCATATCGATCACGCCACTCTGCAGGATACTGGATGCCAGCTTGGTGGTGTCGGACGATGCAAAGTTATTGGTGTCGTAGCTGTATTCGTAGTCCCGCAGCTTTCGGCCCGAGGATTGGATAAACAACACACGGCCACCGACCTCGACCGGCTGAATGGACCGAGAGCCGTAGGCAGTGCGCCGCTCGGCGCGAAGATTGGCAGGTCCTACTGCCTGGTTCGTCTGGATCGGTCCGACAATCCATTCATCGCCGTCGGTGCCGATGATGAGATTGTCCGACTCGACCAGCCATACTGCGCGGTTGATCTGGCGGGCATTAAGGCGAAATACGATGCTCGAGTCCGTTTCCTGCTCACCACCGGGCGACTTAGCGGAAAAGTTCTCGAAATCGCTCGTCACAGACATCGCGCCCACGCGGCCGCTCATCAGCACAAGGCGCTGACGCCAGAATGCTCCATGCTCCGGCCACCCGTTGGCATCAGAGAACAGGCTAAACGCCCATTTCCAGGACGGTGTGTGGCTCGTGTAGTTGA
The DNA here is from genome assembly GCF_054780995.1 of Bordetella tumbae. Taxonomy (NCBI): domain Bacteria; kingdom Pseudomonadati; phylum Pseudomonadota; class Betaproteobacteria; order Burkholderiales; family Alcaligenaceae; genus Bordetella; species Bordetella tumbae. The sequence goes on along the minus strand of NZ_BAAGVG010000029.1, from coordinate 12,979 downwards.
CAGTAATGGTTCGTGTGGCCACGCCCTCGGAATCTGGGTCGTAAGCGTAGGTAGATCCTGGATAGCTGACGCCGATTCGAAAGCCACTCGAGGAACGATCGCTGACCACATAGGAGCCGTCACGGGTTTTATCTGTTCCCACGCTGTCCGTGTCAAAGAACGCGGTTCCCGTGATGACGACAGGATCGTCATTTGCAAACGGGTGCCCAGGTGCACTGACAAAAGTGTCGTTGAGATTGGTCCCAACAGGGCTTATTGAGCTGATAGGGTAGGGCGTGACGGTCGTGCTCGAGCCTCCGCCTGGTTGGAGTTCAGTAGGCAGGCGCTTGATGATGGTGCCAGTGACATGCCGGGCGTCCGTGTATCCCTGGATGCGGACAATGCCATAGCCCGCGTGCAAGAACTCCCACTCCACGCCAATGGATCCGCGCTGATCGTTCTCTACAGGCTGGCCGTCACCGTCCCACGCCTTGCCCTCGGTGTGAATCGGCGTCTGGTTGCCCGTCACCTGATGACCTTCGGAGTTGGTAGGCCCGACCTGCGTGCATTGGTACACGCGATTGTCAACGCGACGGCGATCGCCTACAGACACCTCTTGATATACGCCCCAGGGTTTGACGGCAGATAGGTCGGCGGTTTCCAGATAGAACAGCGTACCGACGTGCTCGGGCTTGAAGATATCAGCACTCGCCGTCAGCGTAACGGGGCCTGTCTCTGCGTTTGCTGTGACGGTGATGCTCTCGTCAGAGTTCACGTCATCGAAAGGGCCTTCGGTGAACTCTGCCACTGTCAACGAAAACGCGTTGGCCGCGTTGCGCAGCAGCTTTCTCGGCTGGAATTTTCCGTGAAAGATGTACATGGTGTCAGCGCTTTGAACGACGCGCAGGTTGCATGTTCCATCGTCATTGGTCAGGTCCCAGGCGGCGTAAGGAGTTTGGACCTCAACGGGTACGCCACCGTCGATCAGTTGACCGCGATTCGTATAGAAGCGGATATAGGTGTGGCCGAACTCCAGCATGTACGAGACCCGCTCAGACACTTGAAATCGCACGAGCCACGATCTATCCCATGCGACTTTGATCGGCGCAATGAATTGAGTGCCCCCGCGGCGCACGAGAGGGCCTTGCACGGACGGCAGGAAGTTCTCGAGCACCGCGCAGCCGTTGAAGTACTTGGCCAAGTCTGTGCGACCGGCGAGCATGGGGCTAAGCACACCGCCATCGAACGTATTCTGGATCGGGGTATCTTTAGGCATCAGTTGCGACTCTCTAGCCAGGAATCGTCGGAAATGGCCTGAGCAGGGCGCTCGATCGCATTCATGCGCCGTGCATCCTTCAATGCCACCTCATACTCCTGCGCGGCGGTCTGTTTCTTGGTGTTGGACTGGGTCAGTGTTTCGCACGCCTCAAACGCCAGCTTGCAGGCAAAGGCCTCGACAAACAGTGCATCGAACAGAGTGGGATCTTCGACGCGACGGACATAGCGGATACGCAGGGGCCCGGCCTGGTCAATCAGGATCCGGCCCGCCTCGATCGAATACCATCCATCCAACTGCGGTTTGGGATGGCAGCGGCGGCCGTTGACCTCGATGAGACGCAGAAAGTCTGACGGCAGTTGGAATTGATGCGTAAAGCCAAACTGCGGCGCTTGGCTCAAAGCAGGCAACTGCGCGCGCGCTTTGGAGAAGTGCCACAAGTTCTTGCGCAGCTCGGCATCTCGCACGATATCGAACATGGACGACAGTGTGTTCGACGCCTGCGAATCGTCGTCCAAAGAAATGATGCGCCCTGCACCAAGTTTGGTGAGGGCGCGGTTGGCGATGTCTACTTGGGAGACGGCCATGGGATCAATCCATTACTGCGGCTTGGCGCCGGCGCCGCTTCCCGACTTCGTAGCGTTCGTCTGGCGAGAGCCAGCGCCACGACCGTTTCCCGCGTCAGCCTCGGCTGTGCTACCGCTCGAGGCGGGAACAAACCATTTCGCTTTGCTGCCGTCTTTCACTTCGAACACTTTCCCAGGCTCTTTCAGGTCGCCACCATAGAAACCCTGCTTAATCGCTCGGACTTTCATCTGATGTGCTCCTTAAACCTGGGCGGGGTACGGTTCCCAGGATTGCGGCTCCTGGTCCGTCAACCACGCCGAGAGCGTGCCGGCCGCGCTGTAATTCATGCGCAGATAGCGTTGGTTGGTGTAGGGGAACCCAATCACCAAGCGAGTGCCGATCGGTGCGTCCTGAGGAATGACGACACTTCCGATGGTGCTAGAGGTGCCAAAGCCTTCGGCAGCGGACGTTTGAATCGAGGCGGTGATCGCAGCCGCGGGAACGGCGTCAACCTGCACGACGACCCACATAGTGCGGCCTGGACCGATCTTGCGAACCGGTGCGCCGAGATCCACGACATTGGTCGAAGGGCCGGCGGCAGCGACCACCTGCTTGACGGAAAACTCCAAACGAGAATCGATGTACATAATTTGCTCCAGTTGGGGCCGAAGCCCCATACTCAGTTAATCAATGGGCCCAGACTCTGTTAAACGACTTGGGCTTCGGTGTTCAGGAGCGCATCCGTGCGACGGACAGGGATGTCGTCGAACATCATCACGCGCTTGCCTGCTACGGATTCCCAAGTCAGGTTGTTGGCGATCTTGTTGAGGATGCCCAAACGCAGCTTGGTGCGAACGGTACGGTTGACATACCAGGCAGCGCGACCCATGCCGAAGTTGGGGATGCGCTCGGACGCTTCGATCATCAGCTCGATCAGAGCGGCCGTGGCATCCTTGGCGGTGGCCGGATCGGAAAGAGCGGACACATCGATGTTGGCGATGCGTGCGCCATAGCGCCAATCGCGAACCGTCAGGCCGATGTCCCACTTGTAATGAGAGCGGTAGCCTTCCATACGCCCGCCGTTGCCATCGACGTTCTCGATGGTGACCTGGCCTTTGTCCTCTTGATTCAAACCAGCCTTGGAGCCTTTGGGATAAATGGCGTGGATGGTGTTCTCGCCCCACGTCACTAGCCAAATGCTGGTGTTGTCGCTGCCAGTGCCGCCGGCGTCGATGATGTTCTCTCCACTCTCGGCGGTTAGCGAGTTGTAGCGAGGAGCCAGGCCGGTGAACTTGGCAGCGTCGGTACCTTCATTGCCATAGATGACCGTGCGGGCCGCTTCCTGGTTCATGCCCTCGACGTGAGCGCGATCCTCGGAGAGACGGAACGCAGCGGTGTTGCCGTTCAGATCAGCCAGGGCCTTATCGACCTCGGCGTACGCTTCCAGCATGCCGCAGTTGTCGGTGACCTGCGCCGTGGTGCTGCGAGTCGGCTGGACACCGCCGTACAGCTTGCGCCAGGTCGGCAGAGGGATACCGGTACGCACTGTGGTACGGTGACCGGTGGGCAGGTTACCTTCGATGAACGTGGCATCCTCGAGAATGCCGTTCGTTTGGTTCAGCAACTCGACAATTCTGTCGATCTTGCCGTTGGGATCCAGGCGCTTGGCCACATCGGCCAACGTCGGGTTCTGGGTGGAGAGAGTAGCCATTTTAGCTCCTTAGAGTTGGCCGTTTAAGTTGCCTTTCGGCGGTTATGGGCCAAGGCCCTAAATCTGTGCGTCCTGCTATTTCTTTTGCGCCATGCTGGGGTAGAACAGGGTCGCGGCATCCGCCGGCTCGCCAGATCCACCAGCTGGGCTGTCTGTCGGCGTCAGGGTGCCTTCGCCCATGCTTTTGCCGATGCGCTGGAATAGGCGGAGCGTCTCTGCTGCTCCAATCGCACCTTCGATCTTTCCGATCAGCTGCTCTGCGTCTCCGCCTTCACCAGCGAACGTGCGTACAGCACGCTTGCCGAGCTCGACGTTGGCGTCGTACTGGCCGCCCCATTCCTTGCGAAGGGCGGCCACATCGGCCTCGCCTTGCTGCTGTCGAGCCAGATCTGCGGCCTGCGCCTGTGAGGCCTGGTATTCGTTCCACTTGGTGGCCAGGGCTTGAGCCTGCGCGATTGGCACACCGGCCTCGTGCATCCACTTAGCGGCCTCGGTGACGAATGCACCGTCCTGGCCATCCGGCACAGGCAGTTTGTAGGCGTCGGCGGACTCGGGAACCGTGGTTTTGCCTTCTAGATCCTGCAGGGCTTTGACCGCCTCACCGGCGTCTTTGAATCCCTTGCCTTCGATGAACGCCTTCAATCCGGCGTCTTCGATACTGGCGTGCCAGGCCGGCGGTGCCGTTTTAGCCTGAGCCTCAGCAGCTGCGGCCTCGGCAGCAACAGCCGCAGGATCCGCGACCGCGCCGCCATCACCAGCGGGTGGAGTATCGGCCGCAGCCTCTTCGCGAAGCAACCGGGCAAACAGGAAACGTTTATTCAGGGCGTGCATTTTCTCGCTCCATCAATTGATAGATGTCTTGTTCACTGAGATTGAGGTAGTAGGCGAGGCGGTTAAACACCTCGCGACGGCCCTCCGCCTGTAAGGAGGCGTGGGTGTCTACGGTGCGCGTGATGGGCGAGACGATCGTGATGGACTCGCGGACGCGGCAGAACTTGGCCAGGTCGGCCATGACACGTTCACCGGCGGTCGTGAGTTCGCCTTTGTCGTCGAGGAAGGCGCGGCGGTATGCGCTACGGCGCCCGAACATCATGCGGAATTTGAAAGGGATGCTCATATGCGTGCGTTGGAGGCGTTGAGGGCGGCTGACGAAAGGTCCTTGGCTGCACCGGCGGCGACAGGAGCGGCCTCGAGCAGCTGGGCGGCCTGCTGTTGTTGTGCAGCAGCTGCGTCTTGCTCGGCCAGGTCATCGTCAGTACGTAGACATTCGGATGGCACGCTGAATACGTCGGCCAGGCGGCGTAGGATCTTCACGCCGTCGAACACTCGCGCTGCACTCGGATCAGCCTGCACAAAAGGCGCAGACGCTTCAGCCAGGCGCAACAGGCTGGTGCCTTCTTCTGCACGCATGGCCTGGTTGAGCGGGCTGTTGTACTCGACCTCGACGACGCCACCCGCTTCTTCCAGTTCCGGCGGCATGGGCGGCAGTGCGCCTGCCTGGTTAAGGATGTCGAGCTCGCGGCTGATCTGTGCGCCGAGCTGCTCGGACTGCACGCGGCCCATGGTCGGGCCGAGCAGAATTCCTTTCTCCTGGGCGCGCTGCAGCACTTCGGTGGCGGTCATCTGGTGGTTGTCCACCAGGATCTGGAATAGCGTCACGTAAAACGCCAGGTTGATGGACTCGCGCTTCTGGCTGGCGTAATCACTGCCCAGCGGGACGTTCTTGCCCAGATTGAGCGGCTGCACCAAAGGCGTGCCCTGTTCGTTCAGATAGCCAAAGTTCAGGGCGCCAGAACGCAGGTCAAAGGCCTCAAGGGCACCGTCATCGGCCAGAACCAACGGGGGATCAACGGCCTTTTCAGCGCCCTTGATGTTGGTCTTTTCCATGCGATTGAGCATGCGCGTGTCCGGCAGGGCCTCCATTGCAGGGGAGTACCCGTAGGCCGAGTCGTCGGCCGCATAGAAGCGCCCGATCGCAGCCGGGAACACCCGAAAGCCGCCGTGCTCGACGATCTGGGACTCAGCAGTCAACGGGATCCAGACCGACTGGATCGGCAGGTTGCGGGCATCGACCTTGCCGTATTCACGATCGCGGCGCGGCCGGATCGCATGCAGGAAATCGAACTTGCGCTCGAGGTCGTTGTGGTCGAGCGCGTTGCGGATGAACAAAGGCAGGGACTTTGCTCCCCATTTCTGAGCAGCTTGGCGCGCCGTCAGCGTCCAGACGATATGCGCCTTGTCGACCACGCCGAATGCATCCTCGGCGAACCACAGGCGGTTCATACGCAGGTTTCGGTACCGGATGCCTTGGCCAAGAACGTCATCGATCATGATGCCACCAGCACCGAATGCACCATAGCCAACATAGCTCTCACCAGACTGGGAGGCGAAATTGGCGCGCCAGCGGTACCGGTGGGAAAACAGGATGTCGGTGACCGTCTCCAGGTACTTCTTAATGGCCGGGTTGTCCCGCAGGTCAGGATCGGAGACGGTCAAGCCGTGCCATTTCTGCGTGCGCGGCGTGATCATGGAGTCCATCGCCGCCGCAAAGTGCCGCAGGGCCAGCATCGGCGTAGAGTCGAAAATGTCCTGCGTGCGTTTGTCGCCAGGGTTACTGTCGCTGGTCTGCCCGAATTTGCGATAGCGTGGCAGCACCGTTTCAATCACTTGGTCCCACTGGGACTCAAACGACTGGCGCGCCTGCTTCATGGCCTCATGGTCGGCCAGGATCTCGCGGATCAGATCAACGTCCTGGTTTTCCATCAGGAGCCCAATAACGTCTTGGTGGCCACTGAGCCCGGGCGGGCGGTGGTATCGGACGTCAGAATGGTGCTGGCCGTGCCGCGGCGACGGCGTACACGATCGGCCTCGGCCTGACCAGCGGCGGCGGCATCAGTGGTTGCCGGCGGAGCGGCTGGTGCGGGAGGGTCGGGCAGCTTGGGTTTGCTGCCACCGAGAAAGCTGGACATGGCGGGCCTTGTCGAAACAATGTGCCGCCAGTGTGGTTACGCGCGCGCGCAGTAGTCTGCGAAAATCTGGGTGTTCAATGGCCGGGAGAGCCGATATGAGTCTAGAGTACCAATTCGAATTGATGCGTGCCGGGCAGGAAATGCGCGAGAAGTTTGCCTATTTCCTACTTGCCGCGGTGGGTGCCGGTGTTGGATTTGGTGTCACTCAAACGCGCGAAGCACTCCTCACAGTTCGGCTGATCCCCGCCTTTGTGGCGCTTGCGTTATGGGGAGTCAGTTTCTATTGCGGCTGCCGTTACCTACACAAGAGTTCGGTAATGAAATTGACCAACGCCAAGATGATAGGCATTTACAGTGGTACAGACCCACATTGCGGCCGAGATCCTGAACGGCAGCGCATTGCAGCCGGTGTCTTACAAGACGACTTTGACAAGAACAACTCGGTTGCTGCGAGCCTATATCGTTGGCAATTGCATATGTTCCTCGCTGGCTGCGGTAGTTTCATTATCTGGCATAGCTGGGAGATCGCTTTCAGGTCAGGTATTGACCTGAGTATTCAATCCATAATGGCGCGTTTGGGCCTGTTATAGCCAGCCGGGCGCTTGATGCTCACCAACGGCTTATGTTCCCCGCCACCGACCAGCAGATACTGTGCAGCTTCGGCTACGTGGGAAAACATGTTTTTGAGCGGAGCATCGGCAAAGCGCTCACCGGACACGGCTAGACGCCGATAGCAGTAGCCGCCGGCCAAGGCTTTGCGCAGGGTCTTGCAGTCGCTGTGTACGATCAGCCCGGGTTCGCCATCGATGATTCGACTGAGAGCGCTGTCCACGGCGCCACAACGCAGCACGGGATCATTGGTAGGTGCAGGCTTCGCCGGCAGATTTGCCGCCTTGAGGATGCGGAATGGGGTGTTCTCGTCGGCCTGCGACCGGTTGTCCCCCGATGGGTCGCCCCAGAAGCCCCCAATCTTGAATCCCTGGTATTGCTGAGCCAGGTGCAGATGGATCTCGTGGGCGAACTTTTCGGCCCCCATATCAGTGGCTACGAGTTCAGTTCGAATGCGCCATCCTCCCATGGCTCGACGCTGACCAAACACGGCCGCCGGCGTTAATCCAAAGTCCATGCCGATCATGAGAGGCAGGCGCGGATCCAGCTCGAAGTCACGGCAGTGCATCGAGTCCTGGTAGTCAGGGTGAATGGCTTTGCCATCGACCACGAAACCGTACTGATTGCCCAGGTTGACCTTGATCCAGTCCTCTTTCTTGCCCTGCATCCCGCGTTCGTAATAGCCCGGCGGCAGGTTCTTCAGGTTCTCGGCATCAGGGTTTACCTGCCACTTGTCGCCGATCTTGATAACGCCACCGGGCTGACGCAGGAACGTCCAGCCCTCGGGCCTGTCCTCTTCGGCTAGCTTGTAGTACCAGTGATCGCTATCGGGCGCGTTGGTGTCGCCAAAGAGACCAAACCAGGTCGGGCGCACATCTTTGGGAAATCGACCTACCCGCAGGTCCAGCATGTCAACGATGGCCTTGACCAGTTCCTTAACTTCGTTGAGCCAGGCGAATGTCAGCTGCAGACCACGCAGCTTGCGCTCGTGTTCCGGCCGGTCCAAGGCGATGAATACCAGCTCAGCCTCGACACTCGTGCCATCGTCCAGATCGAACGACAGGTAATGCGTAGGAGGCTCCAGGCCGCCTGCGACCCAGCGGCCCAGATCTCCGAACATTTCCAGCCAGTCTTTGGTCGTGGTGCTCATCAGGTCCGGATAGGTGTTCCGGATTGCCGCGCCTCGAGTGCGCCGAACGCCGTATTCGTCTGGCTCCTGCTGACACATAATGTCCATGGCGCGCCAGCAGCTGGCGTTTGTTTTGCCGCTGCCGAGCGGGCCCATGATCATCGTACGGGGCGCACGGCTGGCGATGTATTCGGCCAGCACCACCCCCTGCGCGGCGTAGTCGTAGTGGATTTCGGGCTGCATCAGGAGTTGTCCTCGCTCTTGCGGCCTGTCAGGTCTCGCCGTGTCACTCTCGGGCGCTGGATCGTCAGCTTGTCGTTAAGCATGCCAAGGTGCCGCATGGCCAGCGTGGCGGCTCCCAATTTGTCAGCCAGCTTCAGCGTGAAGTTGCCCGATTTGTCCCATGACCAGCCAACGACACAGCGCCGTAGGCGTTCCGGTAGCTTATGAACGTCTTCGGGGCTTTGGATCTTGTACTGCCCGATCTCGCCGGCGTCGTAGAGCGTCATGGCGGACAATTCCTGCAGCACGTTGTCTTGCGTGATGCGCGTACGCTCAGACCTCTCGGCCATGGCTGACTGGATCGCAGCTTGGACCTCAACATCCCTCAACAGCCGTTCGGCCTGCGAATGTGCGGTTCTCTTGCTGTACCCAGCGCGTATGGCGGCCTGCGTGGCGTTCAGGTCCTTCAAGTACTCCTCGGCAAATCGCCACTTCTTCGGGGTCATCATTCTTCAAATCCAGGAAGCAATAGGCTTTCGCCCATGTTCTTGTTCCGTCTAGGCCGCTTATGCAAAAGTTGCAGCAGATCGGGCACCGTCATGCCGTAGGCTTGCGCCACGGCGGGCAGGTGTTCGGTGGGCATAAATGCAGTCTGGGCGCTGTGGGCCCGCCTTTCGGCGACGCGGCGCAGCTCGGCGGGTTTGCGTGGTGCCGAGGGGCGCTCGCGCCCTGTCTTTGCCTCCCATAGATCCAGTAAGAGCTCGCCGCGCCAATGGGTTGGTGTGGCGCCCGCCAGGTACTGCCGAATCATCGATTCGCTCGCAGCCGGTCCGAGCGCCTCACAGATCTCGCGATGCGCCATCCCTGCACGCTTGAGGTCGAACACAATCTCCGACCAGTCGAGATCCATCACTGCACGGGTCATGCGCCTCCAGAACTGGTCAGCAGGTCCTGGGCCTGCACGGTCGAGATCCGTACGACTACGCCGGGCACAAGGGCATAGCGCTTGCGTACGACCATGTCCACGACCTGGGTGTCATCCACCCACACGACGCCGTTCATGGCGTCGAAAATGGCCTTGATCACGTTGTCCGCATCCGGCTTCTTGGTGGGCAGCTCGGTACCGGCCAGCGCTGCAGCTTGCTTGCGCTTGGACCAGGACGCCGGAATCGGCAGCTTGATCGTCAGCATGGCCATAACGGGCCCCTCGATCGGCGCGCGGCCGGCCATTGCCTTGTACCCGGCCAGCGAAACAGTGCTCTCGTACGTCGCGGTCTTTTCCGGCGTGTACAGGCGGATGTGCTTGCCACGCATTGCGGCGCGCGGCCGGCCTTTGCCTTGGGGTACACCCGGTATCACGAACTCGATCACATCAACCCTCTTCGCGCTGCGCTTGCAGCCACAAAACTCGTTTTTCGATCACCGCGGGCAAGGCCTCGGCAAAGTCGGTACAACGCCGCTGGAACGTTGCGCTTTCAAATCGGCCCGGGTGAGTGTCGGCCTCGAGGAGACAGACGCCGAAGCCTTGCTGGGCCATGCCGCCGTGCTTCTGCAGGGAGAACATGCGGCACTGGACGCATTGCACCGTCGTGGTCATATCCGCACCTGGTAGTCGGCCAGCAGACGCGCTCGGTCGGCATCGGTTATCCCTGCCGCCGTGTGCACCCGGGCCTTGAACGCTGGGAAGATCTCGCCGGGCTCCTGCACGATCCCGAGCTCCGCGCCCTTGGCTTCGATGCCCGAGGCAGTCAGTGCCCAGGTCAGCGGATCTGCAGGGGCAGGGCGCTTGCCGTTGACGGCGCTGTTGGCCGCCGGCGGGTGCAGCACCTTCGCGACGAAGATGTCCAGGAACCCGGGGCCAATCGGGCCGGAATCACCTGTGGCATCGCGGTCGAGCAGGGCGAGCGAGTAGGCCTCGGAGATCTGCAGGCCGGTTACGCCGGCTTCGATCCAGGCGGCAATGCGCGGGTCGCTGGCCTGCGTTCCTCGAGGCTGCTTGCCGCGATCCTTTTCCCGTCGTCGTAGCCAGACGGCCACGGCCAGGGCTTTTTCGTCGGGCGTCTTGTCGCCGTCAAGCGGCGGCGGCGTGGCCTGTGCCTCGCACGCGCGTGTGTGCGCGAGAGATGCCGCCGCCGCTATTTCTTTTTCTTTTTCTATTGAAGATGAAGATGAAGATGAAGGGGTTGGACTTTGCTTGATGGTTTGGTTGGATGTTTGGTTATCCTTTTGCTTAACCTTACTTCTAACCAAATTCGGATTTCCCCCTTTCTTTCCTGCTTCAGCGCGTACATTACGGATGTGTTCATCCCTAACCATGCGTCTTGAATAAATGGAGCCGTCGTCGGCCACGGAGGGCACACCAGCATCCTCCAGCTCCGCTAAAAGTTTCAGATATTCTTTTTCGGCGACACCGACCAGACGGGCTACTTGAGCCGGCCGCATAGGTTTGCCGTTGACCGACAAATGGCCATAAGGCTCGCATTCATGCATCAGACACATCATCTCGTGCCAGAGTCCGCGGGCGCTCAATGAGCAGCTCTGCAAGGCTGCGTCCTTACGCCAGTCAGCGGGATAAAACTGGAACGATGGCCGCTTCATAACTGCCGACTCTCAATCTTCGTTCGCAGGTACTCGTACGTGAACAGCTCCAGCGCCTCAATGCGGGCCTTGCTCACCACCATGGCGTCGAGCGGTGCGACCTGCAGCCCGAGCGCTGCCAGCAGCTGGCACACGGAATCCAAGTCCTGTACCGCCCGGCTTACCGTGCTCGCAGAAACGCCCATGCAATCCGCTGCACGGGCTTGAGTGACTGTTGCAAGACGCTGACCGATCTCGGCACGTATGCGTGCACCGGTCTTGCGTGTGCTTTCAACGTCCTCGGCTGAAACTTCAGGGATGGACATCACAACCACCTATCGATACTGGCGAGAACCCCTGCCTGCGGCTACGATCAGCAGTGCCCGGGTACAACGGGCGTGGCGACCAACCACAACCCACTTTCCCCACAGGAGGGGTTCTTATGAGAGACCACGATTTCAAGCGTGCGTTGTCTACTTTCATCGAGTTGTCCAAGTCCCAACCGGGACTGCTTGTCAATGCATCACACACTTCCAAGAACGGCGAACTCGTAGCCCAATTCGTCTGGGGGTTCATCGACGAGTTCAATCGGCAGTACCAGGAAAAGGTAAGGGGAGAGGCGATCAAGACGTAATCCCGTTTGTGGCCTGCCACGCTCGTACGCCGGCCTCGGCTGTCGTGCGGGCGTGCTCAGTGGCCTCTGTAGTTTCTAGACCTCTCACCAAAGCATTTGTCGCTGCTCTCAATGCGGCATCGACAATCGCTTGCTGGATTGCGTCGGGAATCTCGCCCCGTTTTATTGATTCGCTCATCGTTTTCTCCAGGCAGGTTCAAACATCGGTCGGTCCGATCGGGATCCGCTCGTCTTTGGGATCTGGGTCATTCATGAGGCGACTCCTGAGCGCTCGAATCCTTGAGGTTTCGAATTTCAACTTGTGCTACAACTTGTGTCGGATCGGAGTTGCCCCGGACGACGGTTGCCGCCGTGAGTTCGTACGGGATGCCGCCGATCTTGATCAGACTTCCCTCAGGAAGCGTCCATTCGCGCAGCGAAATATCAGGAGACTTAGTCATCATGGCCCTTTACTTTTTGAGTTACGACTTGAGGAAAGCTCGGAATTACCAGCCGCTGTACGACGCGCTCAAAGCCGTCAACGCAGTGCGCGTTCTGGAATCGTTGTGGGCGTTCAAGCTGGATGGAGTTACGTGCGCTCAATTGCGCGACCACTTCAAGCAGTTCATCGACAAGGACGATGGGCTTTGCGTCGATCAATCGGTAGATTGGGCGACATACAACGCGCTCGCCACCCCTCCACAGTAAGTACGCATAGAGAGGGAGGGGTATCAAGCCACCTCCCGCTGCTGGGCGAGTTCGGGAACCGCCTGCCGCAAAACCGACCAATCTACGTCGGGACGCAGCGCCTCGCAGGTGACAGCCTCTCCTCGAGCTTTTGTCTCTCGCTCGATGATCGGACAGTGCTCGGCCGGAATGCGGCGCCCCTGTTCTTTGTATTGAGTCACCGCGCCGCGGGTGACCCCGAGCAGGCGGGCCAATGCAGCAGCGGACCCAATAACGCGGGCCGCTCTGTCGAGAGGATGTTCAATAGGTGGCTTCATGCATGAAAGTATAGAAATTCTTGACTTTGAAAGTCAAGAAAAACTAGACCTGTGCCGTTTAGGTTTTCTCTACACTCCCCGCATGAACATAGGACATTGGGTCAAGCAATGCCGTAATGAGGCAGGGCTCACGCAGACCGAACTAGGCGAGAAGTTGAGCGTTTCCAAAGGAAATGTCTCGGCATGGGAGACCAATAAGCATGAGCCCAGCTACGTGCAGATGGTGGAAATAGCCAAAGCTGCCTTTTTTAAAGTCCCGCTGCCTGGAATTGAGATGCCTGGCTGGCCCTTTAAGGAAATTACGCCAGATCAGTTTGCTCTGC
>NZ_BAAGVG010000028.1:0-1059 GCF_054780995.1 Bordetella tumbae | reverse complement strand
ACGGCAAAACGACGTTGACGGCGGCGATCACGACCGTGTTGTCGACGAAGTTCGGGGGCGAAGCCCGCGGCTACGACCAGATCGATGCGGCGCCGGAAGAGAAGGCGCGTGGTATCACGATCAACACGGCACACGTGGAATACGAGACGCAGAACCGTCACTATGCGCACGTTGACTGCCCGGGTCACGCGGACTACGTCAAGAACATGATTACGGGTGCAGCGCAGATGGACGGTGCGATCCTGGTGTGTTCGGCCGCTGACGGCCCGATGCCGCAGACGCGTGAGCACATTCTGCTGAGCCGCCAGGTTGGCGTGCCGTACATCATCGTGTTCCTGAACAAGGCTGACATGGTTGATGACGCCGAGCTGCTCGAGCTGGTGGAAATGGAAGTTCGCGAGTTGTTGTCGAAGTACGACTTCCCGGGCGACGACACCCCGATCATCAAGGGTTCGGCCAAGCTGGCGCTCGAAGGCGACAAGGGCGAGTTGGGCGAGCAAGCGATTTTGGCGTTGGCCGATGCGCTGGACACGTACATCCCGACGCCTGAGCGTGCGGTTGACGGTGCGTTCCTGATGCCTGTGGAAGACGTGTTCTCGATCTCGGGTCGTGGCACGGTGGTGACGGGTCGCGTAGAGCGCGGTATTGTCAAAGTCGGCGAAGAAATCGAAATCGTGGGCATCAAGCCGACGGTGAAGACGACGTGCACGGGCGTGGAAATGTTCCGCAAGCTGCTGGACCAAGGTCAAGCGGGCGACAACGTGGGTATTCTGTTGCGCGGCACCAAGCGTGAAGACGTCGAGCGTGGCCAAGTGTTGGCCAAGCCGGGTTCGATCACGCCGCACACCGAGTTCACCGCTGAGGTGTACATTCTGTCCAAGGAAGAAGGTGGCCGTCACACGCCGTTCTTCAACGGCTATCGTCCGCAGTTCTACTTCCGTACGACGGACGTGACCGGCTCGATCGACCTGCCCAAGGACAAGGAAATGGTGTTGCCGGGCGACAACGTGTCGATGACCGTCAAGCTGCTGGCTCCGATCGCCATGGAAGAAGGTCTGC
>NZ_BAAGVG010000027.1:0-46088 GCF_054780995.1 Bordetella tumbae | reverse complement strand
CGCTTCGCTATCCGTGAAGGCGGCCGTACCGTCGGCGCTGGCGTCGTCGCCAAGATCATCGCCTAAGGCGACCCCCCACCAGCGAAGGCAGTACTATCCTCTGAACTGCCTTCGCTTTTCGTTCTTTAGGAAACACCATGAAAAACCAGAAGATCCGCATCCGCTTGAAAGCCTTTGACTACAAGCTGATCGATCAGTCTGCCGCCGAGATCGTCGACACCGCCAAGCGCACTGGCGCTGTGGTTCGTGGTCCGGTGCCCCTGCCCACGCGTATCCGTCGTTACGACGTGCTGCGTTCGCCTCACGTGAACAAGTCGTCGCGCGATCAGTTCGAAATCCGTACTCATCAGCGCCTGATGGACATCGTGGATCCCACCGACAAGACCGTGGACGCTCTGATGCGCCTGGATCTGCCGGCTGGTGTCGACGTGGAAATCGCACTGCAATAAGCTGTCTGGCCCTGTTGGGCTTGTGCCAGGTTTTCTACCTGGCATTGAAAATAGCCACATTCGTCGAGAGTGTGGCTTTTTTCTTTTGGGCATAGCGGTGATATGTGACCTTCGCCGCACAGCAATGCTGTTGCATAGATGCGCCAGAATTCCTCGCCTTCGCACGGCCATATGCGGCTAACTACTTGTGTTGCCAGGAAAAATCATGCTAATATGCGAAGCTTGCCATTTTGTGGCAACAGCAACCCTGGCCGCATGCTAGTGCAGTAGCAATAGCGCAGTAGTAAAGCACGCGGTTTTGGTTACTTGGCCCTGTAGGGTGAAAGCCTTTACCTTTCGCCTGATTAGCCCCGACCAATCGCAGTCGGGAATGGAGAAAACAATGTCGAATTCGACGCCCACGCCCGCCGCGCATCGGTTGGGTCTGGTGGGTCGCAAGGTCGGCATGACCCGCATTTTTACCGAGGAAGGTGAATCCATCCCGGTGACCGTGCTGGACGTGTCGAACAACCGTGTGACCCAGATCAAGTCTCTGGAAGCTGACGGCTACGCCGCAGTTCAAGTGGCTTATGGCACCCGTCGTGCCTCGCGTGTTGCCCAGCCTCAAACTGGTCACTACGCCAAAGCTGGCACCGAAGCCGGCAGCATCCTGAAAGAGTTCCGTCTGGATCCGGCCCGTCTGGCCGAGTTCACGCCGGGCGCCGTCATCGCTGTGGAATCGGTTTTCGAAGCCGGCCAGCAAGTCGATGTCACGGGTACCACCATCGGTAAGGGTTTCGCCGGTACGATCAAGCGCCACCACTTCGGTTCGCAGCGCGCGTCGCACGGTAACTCCCGTTCGCACCGTGTTCCGGGCTCGATCGGTCAGGCACAAGATCCGGGCCGTATTTTCCCGGGTAAGCGCATGTCTGGTCACTTGGGTGATGTTACCCGTACCGTTCAAAACCTCGACGTCGTGCGTGTTGACGCCGAACGCGGTCTGCTGTTGGTCAAGGGCGCTGTCCCCGGCCACGCTGGCGGCGATGTCGTCGTGCGTCCGGCCATCAAGGCGCCGGCCAAGAAGGGGGCGTAAGCAACATGGATCTCAAGCTCCTGAATGACCAAGGTGAAGCCGCGACGTTTAGCGCGCCTGACACCATTTTCGGTCGCGATTTCAACGAAGCGCTGGTTCACCAAGTCGTCGTGGCCTACCAGGCCAACGCTCGCAGCGGCAATCGTGCTCAGAAAGACCGTGCCGAAGTCAAGCACTCCACCAAGAAGCCCTGGCGTCAAAAGGGTACCGGCCGCGCTCGCGCTGGTATGACTTCGTCGCCGTTGTGGCGTGGGGGTGGTCGCACCTTCCCGAATTCGCCTGAAGAAAACTTCAGCCAAAAAGTCAACAAGAAGATGTATCGCGCGGGTATCCGTTCGATCCTGTCCCAGTTGGCTCGCGAAGACCGCATCGCTGTCGTCGATACGTTCGACCTCGAATCCCCCAAGACCAAGGTTGCAGTGTCCAAGCTGAAGACCCTGGGTCTGGATTCGGTGTTGATCATCACGGACAACGTTGATGAAAATGTTTACCTCGCCACCCGCAACCTGCCGCATGTTGCCGTGGTCGAGCCCCGTTATGCCGATCCGTTGTCGCTGATCCACTACAAAAAAGTGCTGATCACCAAGCCGGCCATCGCTCAACTCGAGGAGATGCTGGGATGAACGCCGAACGCTTGATGCAAGTCATCTTGGCTCCGGTGGTGACCGAAAAGGCCACCTTCGTTGCCGAAAAAAATCAGCAAGTCGCTTTCCGTGTCGTGGCTGACGCTACCAAACCGGAAATCAAGGCTGCCGTCGAACTGCTGTTCAAGGTGCAGGTCGAGTCCGTGCAGGTCCTCAACCGTAAGGGCAAAGTCAAGCGCTTTGGCCGTTTCATGGGCCGTCGTCGCACTGAGCGCAAGGCTTATGTTGCGCTCAAAGAAGGCCAGGAAATCGACTTTGCGGAGGTGAAGTAAATGGCCCTCGTCAAAGTAAAACCGACCTCGGCAGGCCGCCGTGGCATGGTGAAGGTTGTCAGCCCGAACCTGCACAAAGGCGCGCCGCACGCTGCGCTGCTCGAAAAGAAGACCCGTGGTTCTGGCCGTAACAACAACGGTCACATCACGATTCGTCATCGTGGCGGTGGTCACAAGCAGCACTACCGTATCGTCGACTTCCGTCGCAACAAAGATGGCATTCCGGCCAAGGTCGAACGCCTCGAGTACGACCCCAACCGTACGGCGCACATTGCTTTGCTGTGCTACGCCGACGGTGAGCGTCGCTACATCATTGCGCCGCGCGGTCTGGAAGTGGGTGCCACGCTGGTCTCGGGTATCGAAGCCCCGATCCGCGCCGGTAACACGCTGCCTATCCGTAACATCCCCGTGGGTACCACGATCCACTGCATCGAAATGATCCCCGGCAAGGGCGCCCAAATGGCGCGTTCGGCTGGCGCATCGGCGGTGTTGCTGGCCCGTGAAGGCACCTACGCTCAAGTGCGTCTGCGTTCGGGCGAAGTCCGTCGCGTTCACATTGAGTGCCGTGCCACCATCGGTGAAGTCGGTAACGAAGAACACAGCCTGCGCCAGATCGGCAAGGCCGGTGCAATGCGTTGGCGCGGTGTGCGTCCGACGGTTCGTGGTGTTGCCATGAACCCGGTGGATCACCCGCACGGTGGCGGCGAAGGCCGTACCGGCGAAGCACGCGAACCGGTCAGCCCGTGGGGCACGCCCTCGAAGGGTTTCAAGACCCGTCGCAACAAGCGGACGAACAATATGATCGTCCAACGGCGCAAGCGCAAGTAAGAGGCGAACACTATGTCACGTTCGATCAAGAAAGGCCCGTTTGTCGATGCTCACCTCGTCAAGAAGGTGGACAAGGCTATCGCGGGCAAAGACAAGAAGCCGATCAAGACCTGGTCGCGCCGTTCCACGATCCTGCCCGATTTCATCGGTCTCACGATCGCGGTGCACAACGGTCGCCAGCACGTTCCCGTTTATATCAACGAGAACATGGTCGGTCACAAGCTCGGCGAGTTCGCGCTGACCCGTACGTTCAAGGGCCACGCAGCGGACAAGAAGGCGAAGAGGTAAGCGATGGAAACTACTGCCATTATCCGTGGGGTTCACATCTCGGCCCAGAAAACCCGTCTGGTTGCGGACCTGATCCGCGGCAAGTCGGTTGCTCAGGCGCTGAATATCCTCACCTTTTCCCCCAAGAAGGCTGCCGGCATCCTGAAAAAGGCTGTCGAGTCTGCCATCGCCAATGCCGAACACAACGACGGCGCTGATATCGACGAATTGAAAGTCACCACGATTTTCGTCGACAAGGCGCAATCGATGAAGCGTTTCTCGGCTCGCGCCAAGGGCCGCGGTAACCGCATCGAGAAGCAGACCTGCCATATCACGGTCAAGGTCGGAGCCTAAGGAGTCACGATGGGTCAGAAAATTCACCCCACTGGGTTCCGTCTCGCGGTCACCCGTAATTGGTCTTCACGTTGGTTCGCAGACGACAAAGCTTTCGGCACTATGTTGGCCGAAGACATCCGCGTCCGCGAATACCTGAAGAAAAAGCTCAAGAGCGCTTCTGTTGGTCGCGTCATCATCGAGCGTCCCGCCAAGAATGCACGTATCACGGTTTACTCGGCTCGTCCGGGCGTCGTGATCGGCAAGCGCGGCGAAGACATCGAAAACCTGAAGGCTGATCTGCAGCGTCTGATGGGCGTGCCTGTGCACGTCAACATCGAGGAAATCCGCAAACCGGAAACCGACGCTCAGTTGATCGCTGATTCGATCTCGCAACAGCTCGAAAAGCGCATCATGTTCCGCCGTGCCATGAAGCGCGCCATGCAAAACGCCATGCGTTTGGGCGCCCAAGGCATCAAGATCATGAGCTCGGGCCGTCTGAACGGTATCGAAATCGCTCGCACCGAGTGGTACCGCGAAGGCCGTGTGCCGCTGCACACGCTGAAAGCCAATATCGACTACGGTACCTCCGAAGCCCACACCACCTACGGTGTGATCGGCATCAAGGTCTGGGTCTATAAGGGCGATATGCTGGCCAACGGCGAATTGCCGCCGGAAACCGCAGCCCCGCGTGAAGAAGAGCGCCGTCCGCGTCGCGCGCCGCGTGGCGATCGTCCTGGTGGCGATCGTCCGGGTCGTCCGGGTGGTCGTGGCCGTGGTCCCCGCAAGGCGGATGCGGCTCCGGCTCCTGAAGGAGAATAACCATGCTGCAACCCTCTCGCAGAAAGTATCGCAAAGAGCAGAAGGGCCGCAACACCGGTCTGGCCACGCGCGGCACGAACGTGTCGTTCGGCGAGTTCGGTCTGAAGGCCACCGGCCGTGGCCGTCTGACCGCCCGTCAGATCGAAGCCGCTCGTCGTGCTATCAACCGTCACATCAAGCGTGGCGGCCGTATCTGGATTCGTATTTTCCCGGATAAGCCGATCTCGCAAAAGCCTGCCGAAGTCCGGATGGGTAATGGTAAAGGTAACCCGGAGTACTGGGTTGCCGAGATCCAACCCGGCAAGGTGCTCTACGAAATGGAAGGGGTCAGCGAAGAGCTGGCGCGCGAGGCGTTCCGCCTGGCCGCTGCCAAGCTGCCGATCTCGACCACGTTCGTCGCGCGTCATATCGGTGCTTAAGGAGTACACAATGAAAGCTAGCGAACTCCGTTCGAAAGACGCCGCCGAGCTCACAACCGAGCTCGAGAGCCTGCTGAAGGCACAATTCGGTCTGCGCATGCAGAAAGCCACGCAGCAGCTTGGCAACACCACCCAGCTGCGCAATGTACGTCGCGACATCGCTCGCGTTCGTACCTTGCTGACCGAGAAGGCAGGGAAATAATTATGAGCGAAACTCAAACCACTCAAGTCGCCAAGCGCCAGCGTACGCTGGTCGGCAAGGTCGTCAGCAACAAGATGGACAAGACGGTCGTCGTTCTGGTCGAACGCCGCGTCAAGCACCCCATCTATGGCAAGATCGTCATGCGCTCTGCTAAATACAAAGCACACGACGAGTCGAACCAGTACAACGAAGGCGACACTGTCGAAATCGCTGAAGGTCGTCCGATCTCCCGCTCGAAGTCCTGGAGCGTGGTGCGCTTGATCGAAGCAGTCCGCATCATCTAATGATGCAAGCCAGGTGGGCGGGCAACCGGGACTCCCAGTTGTTCACCCTCATGGAAAAAAGCGGTGAGGATGCTTTTGTCCTTGCCGCTTTTTGTTGCAGGGCCGCCTCAAAAGAAAAACGCCCCCTCGGTGGCAGCAAGCCGAAGGCGCAGCGCCGGGGCTTTTTTTGCTGGTGTGGCGGTATTGCACACTTTTTACACAAAAGGCTTGCATCCAATCTGGGAGCGAGCTAGAATTACAGACTTTCCCGAGTTGCCTGTACCGGCGATGTGCTACAGCGTGATGGCTGAGGTAGGCCGATAAGGGTACCGGGGAAAGTATCCGCAGGATTTCAACCCAGGGTCGCTGCAGTGTTTTGAAGATGTCTTCAAGGCGTTCGGCGGACCTGACGGGACCAAAACTGGCAGGAATCGCGCTATCCCCTGGTCGGGAAATCGTAATTCCAGTTAAGTTGGAACAGGAAAAATCATGATCCAAATGCAGACCACGCTGGACGTGGCCGACAACACCGGTGCGCGCGCTGTTATGTGCATCAAGGTGCTCGGTGGCTCCAAGCGCCGTTATGCCGGTATCGGCGACATCATCAAGGTGAGCGTCAAAGATGCGGCTCCGCGCGGGCGCGTCAAAAAAGGCGAAATTTACAACGCCGTGGTGGTTCGCACCGCCAAGGGTGTGCGCCGCAAAGACGGTTCGCTGATCCGCTTCGGTGGCAATGCCGCCGTGTTGCTCAATGCCAAGCTGGAGCCCATCGGCACCCGCATCTTCGGACCCGTTACGCGCGAATTGCGTACCGAGCGTTTCATGAAGATCGTGTCGCTGGCCCCCGAAGTGCTGTAAGGAGCCCACGATGAACAACATCCGTAAAGGCGACGAAGTCATCGTCCTGACCGGCCGCGACAGAACCCGTCGTGGCACCGTGCTGGCTCGCGTTGATGCCGACCACGTTCTGGTCGAGGGCGTTAACGTCGTCAAAAAGCACGTCAAGGCCAATCCCATGGCCAACAACCCTGGCGGTATCGTCGAAAAGACCTTGCCGATCCATATTTCCAACGTGGCGCTGTTCAACCCGGCCACCGGCAAGGGCGATCGCGTCGGCGTGAAAGAAGTCGACGGCCGCAAGGTCCGCGTGTTCCGTTCCAATGGTGCCGTTGTCGGCGCCAAGGCGTAAGGGGCGACAGACATGTCTCGTTTGCAAGAACTCTACAAGAGCAAAGTTGCTCCTGACCTGAAAGAGAAATTTGGCTACAAGAGCCAAATGGAAGTGCCGCGCATCACCAAGGTCACCCTGAACATGGGTGTCTCGGAAGCGGTTGCTGACAAAAAGGTCATCGAGCACGCTGTTGCTGACCTCACGAAGATCGCCGGCCAAAAGCCCGTCATCACCAAGACCCGTAAGGCTATCGCCGGTTTCAAGATCCGCGAAAACTACCCGATCGGTTGCATGGTGACGTTGCGTGGCCAGCGCATGTACGAATTCCTGGATCGCCTGGTGGCGGTTGCGTTGCCTCGCGTGCGCGACTTCCGCGGTATTTCCGGTCGTGCATTCGACGGTCGCGGCAATTACAACATCGGGGTGAAAGAGCAGATCATTTTCCCCGAAATCGAGTACGACAAGATCGACGCGTTGCGTGGGCTGAACATCAGCATCACCACCACCGCCAAGACCGACGACGAAGCCAAGGCACTGTTGACCGCCTTCAGCTTCCCGTTCCGTAACTAAGGGGCTGATGACGTGGCTAAACTTTCCCTCATCAATCGCGATATCAAGCGCGCCAAGCTGGCTGACAAGTTCGCCGCTCGCCGTGTCGAATTGAAAGCGATCATCGACGACCAGTCGAAGACCGACGAAGAACGTTACCAAGCTCGGCTGAAGCTGCAACAACTGCCGCGCAATGCCAACCCGACTCGCCAGCGTAACCGCTGCGTGGTCACGGGTCGTCCGCGTGGTGTCTTCCGCAAGTTTGGGCTGACTCGCCACAAACTGCGTGAAATGGCGATGAAGGGTGAAATCCCCGGCATCACCAAGGCCAGCTGGTAGGAGAAAAAACATGAGCATGAGCGATCCCATCGCCGATATGCTGACTCGCATTCGCAATGCGCAGCAAGTTGACAAAATTACGGTGAGCATGCCCTCCTCGAAGCTGAAGGCGGCTATTGCCGCTGTGCTGCAGGATGAAGGCTACATCGACAGCTTTGAAGTCAAAGGCACGCAGGCTAAGCCTGAGTTGGAAATCACCCTGAAGTACTACGCTGGCCGTCCGGTTATCGAGCGCATCGAACGCGTTTCGCGCCCTGGTCTGCGTATCTACAAGGGCCGTAGCAGTATTCCTCAGGTCATGAACGGCCTGGGCGTGGCCATCGTTTCGACCTCGCGCGGCGTTATGACCGACCGCAAGGCCCGTGCAAACGGCGTCGGCGGCGAAGTCCTGTGCTACGTGGCCTAAGGAGAAATTCTAATGTCACGTATCGCTAAATATCCGGTAGACCTGCCCAAGGGTGTTGAAGCCAACATCCAACAGGATCAGATCACCGTCAAGGGCCCGTTGGGCACCTTGAGCCAAGAGCTGACCGGTCACGTTACGATTGGTCAAGACAACGGCAAGCTGACGTTCGTTGCTGCTGACGACTCGCGCCACGCTGGCGCCATGTCGGGCACCGTGCGCGCTCTGGTCGCCAACATGGTGACTGGCGTGAGCAAGGGCTTCGAGCGCAAGCTGACGCTGGTGGGTGTGGGTTATCGTGCCCAGATCCAAGGCGACGCTGTCAAGCTGCAGTTGGGCTTCTCGCACGACGTTGTGCATAAGCTGCCCGCTGGCATCAAGGCCGAGTGCCCCACCCAGACGGAAATCGTCATCAAGGGCTCCAACAAGCAAGTCGTCGGTCAAGTGGCCGCTGAAATCCGCGCTTATCGCGAACCCGAACCCTACAAGGGCAAGGGCGTGCGCTATGCGGACGAACGCGTCGTCATTAAAGAAACCAAGAAGAAATAACGGCGCACGCAAGGACGAATCATGGACAAAAAAGTTTCCCGTTTGCGTCGTGCGGTTCCGACCCGCCGGAAGATCACCGAGTTGCGCGTTCACCGCCTCTCGATTTTCCGCTCGAACCTGCACATCTACGCCAACATCATTTCGCCGGAAGGCGATCGCGTGCTGGTCAGCGCTTCGACGCTGGAACCCGAAGTGCGTGCGCAACTGGCCGGCCAAACCGGTCAGGGCGGCAACACCGCCGCTGCCACGCTGGTGGGCAAGCGCGTAGCCGAAAAGGCAAAGGCTGCCGGTATCGAACTGGTCGCTTTCGATCGCTCGGGCTTTCGTTACCATGGCCGCGTGAAAGCGCTGGCCGATGCCGCGCGTGAAGCCGGTCTGAAGTTCTAAGCGAGGATTTGTCAAATGGCTAAAGTACAAGGCAAAGGCGCCGCGGAAAAAGAGAACGACGACGGCCTGCGCGAAAAGATGATCGCGGTCAACCGCGTCAGCAAGGTGGTCAAGGGTGGTCGCACCATGAGCTTCGCCGCGCTGACCGTGGTGGGTGACGGCGATGGCCGTATCGGCATGGGCAAGGGCAAGGCGCGTGAAGTGCCGGTGTCCGTCCAGAAAGCCATGGAACAGGCCCGTCGCGGCATGTTCAAGGTTGCGCTGAAGAACGGCACGCTGCATCACACCGTCGTGGGCAAGCATGGTGCTTCCACCGTGCTGATTTCCCCGGCAGCCGAAGGTACCGGCGTGATCGCCGGCGGCCCGATGCGCGCTATCTTCGAAGTGATGGGTGTGCGTAACGTTGTTGCCAAGAGCCTCGGCTCGAGCAATCCCTACAACATGGTCCGTGCCACGCTGAATGGGCTACGCGCTTCCCTGACTCCGTCGGAAGTCGCTGCCAAGCGCGGCAAGACTGTCGAAGAGATCCTGGGGTAAATCATGTCTCAGAAGCAGATCAAAGTTACCCTCGTGCGCTCGGTCATCGGCACCAAGCAATCCCACCGCGACACCGTTCGTGGCCTGGGTCTGCGCCGTCTGAACAGCAGCAGCATTCTGGTCGACACGCCCGAGGTGCGCGGGATGATCCGTAAAGTGGATTATCTTGTCTCCGTCTCGGAAGCCTAAGGAATCACGATGTCGGATATTCAACTTAATTCGCTGAAGCCCGCTGAGGGCGCCAAGCACGCCAAGCGCCGCGTTGGCCGTGGTATCGGTTCGGGTCTGGGTAAAACCGCCGGCCGTGGCCACAAGGGTCAAAAATCGCGTTCGGGCGGTTTCCACAAAGTCGGCTTCGAAGGCGGTCAAATGCCGCTGCAGCGTCGTCTGCCCAAGCGTGGTTTCACGCCCCTGGGTCAGCACCTGTACGCCGAAGTCCGCTTGTCGGAACTGCAAGCCCTGCCCATCGACGAAATCGATGTGCAAGCGCTGAAGGCTGCTGGAGTCGTGGGCCAACAGGTCCGCTACGCCAAGGTCATCAAGTCGGGTGAACTCTCGCGCAAAGTGACGCTCAAGGGCCTCACCGCGACGGCTGGCGCTCGCGCCGCCATCGAAGCCGCGGGCGGCTCGCTTGCTTGATTGCGAGGTAATACGTGGCTAACGCACAGGCACTGGGCAAAACCGGACCGAAGTACGGCGATTTGAAACGCCGTCTCGTGTTCCTGGTCCTGGCCTTGGTGGTTTACCGGCTGGGGACTCACATCCCCGTGCCGGGTATTAATCCGGACGCACTGGCGGACCTGTTCCGCCAGAACCAGGGCGGTATCCTGGGCCTGTTCAACATGTTCTCGGGCGGCGCGTTGTCGCGCTTTTCGATCTTCGCCTTGGGGATCATGCCGTACATCTCTGCATCGATCATCATGCAGTTGATGTCTGTCGTGGTTCCGTCGCTGGAAGCCCTCAAAAAAGAGGGCGAGGCCGGCCGCCGCAAGATCACCCAATACACCCGCTACGGCACGGTCGTGCTGGCGCTGGTGCAGGCGGTGGGTATTTCGGTGGCGTTGGAGTCGCAGCCTGGCCTGGTCATTGATCCAGGTATGCTGTTCCGCTTCACGACGGTCGTGACGTTGCTGACTGGCACCATGTTCGTCATGTGGCTGGGTGAGCAAATCACCGAGCGTGGCCTGGGTAACGGTATCTCGATCTTGATTTTCTCGGGTATTGTTGCTGGGCTGCCTTCGGCGCTGGCTGGATTGCTGGATCTGGTTCGTACCAACGCAATGTCGGTGGTGTCGGCTTTGTTTATCGTGGCCTTGGTGGTGTTGGTCACTGCTTTTGTGGTGTTCGTGGAACGCGGACAACGCAAGATCACAGTGAATTACGCCAAGCGTCAGGTGGGCAACAAGATCTACGGTGGTCAAAGCTCGCACTTGCCGTTGAAGCTGAACATGGCTGGGGTGATTCCGCCGATCTTTGCGTCGTCGATCATTCTGTTCCCGGCCACGATTACCAGCTGGTTCTCGACGGGTGACAGCATGTTGTGGTTGCGTGACCTGGCGGCGGCTCTTGAGCCTCGTCAACCGCTCTACATCACGTTGTACTCGGCTGCGATTATTTTCTTCTGCTTTTTCTACACGGCGTTGGTGTTTAACAGCCGCGAAACGGCAGATAACCTGAAGAAAAGTGGTGCGTTCGTTCCTGGCATCCGCCCGGGCGAGCAAACAGCGCGCTACATCGACAAGATCCTGATGCGCTTGACGCTGGTGGGTGCGCTGTATATCACCCTCGTGTGTCTGCTCCCAGAGTTCTTGGTGATGCGTTGGAATGTACCGTTTTATTTTGGTGGCACGTCCTTGTTGATCATCGTAGTGGTGACGATGGATTTCATGTCCCAGGTTCAGGCCTACATGATGTCGCACCAGTATGATTCGCTCCTTAAAAAGGCGAACTTCAAGGGCTCCTCAGGTTTGCCGATGCGGTAGCAAAGAGAATGTCTAAGGACGACGTCATCCAGATGCAAGGCGAGGTTCTAGAGAACCTCCCCAACGCGACTTTTCGCGTCAAGCTCGAAAACGGCCACGTGGTGTTAGGCCATATTTCCGGCAAGATGCGTATGCATTACATCCGGATTCTGCCGGGCGACAAGGTCACTGTGGAGCTCACGCCCTATGACCTGACAAGGGCAAGAATTGTGTTCCGCTCGAAATGAGCAACCCGGATTACGGAAAATTAGGAGTCAACCATGAAAGTAATGGCATCGGTTAAGCGGATTTGCCGCAACTGCAAAGTTATTAAACGTCACGGCGTGGTGCGAGTGATCTGCACCGACCCGCGTCACAAGCAGCGTCAAGGCTAACCCTGGTTAGCGACACGCAACGGATTTATTCAAGGAACAGTCATGGCCCGTATTGCTGGCATTAACATTCCGCCGCAACAGCACGCCGAGATCGGCCTGACCGCCATTTTTGGCATCGGTCGTACGCGCGCTCGCAAGATCTGCGAAGCTGCAAATGTACCCCTTTCCAAAAAGGTCAAGGATCTGACCGACGCTGAACTGGAACGCATCCGCGAACACGTTGGTGTGTTCACGGTCGAAGGTGACCTGCGTCGCGAAGTGCAACTCTCGATCAAGCGTTTGATCGATTTGGGCACCTACCGCGGCATGCGTCATAAGCGCGGTTTGCCCGTGCGCGGCCAGCGCACTCGCACCAACGCTCGCACCCGCAAGGGACCGCGTCGTGCTGCTGCGTCCCTGAAGAAATAATCGAGGAACTTAGATTATGGCGAAAGCTTCTACCAGCGGCGCCTCGCGCGTACGCAAAAAGGTCAAGAAGAACGTCTCGGACGGCATTGCGCACGTTCACGCGTCGTTCAACAACACCATCATCACCATCACCGACCGTCAGGGCAATGCCCTGTCGTGGGCGACTTCGGGTGGCGCGGGCTTCAAGGGCTCGCGTAAATCGACGCCGTTCGCCGCTCAGGTGGCTGCCGAAACGGCAGGCCGCGTGGCGCTGGAATACGGCATCAAGACTCTCGAAGTGCGTATCAAGGGCCCCGGTCCTGGTCGCGAATCGTCCGTGCGTGCGCTGAATGCGCTGGGCATCAAGATCTCGAGCATCGCCGATATCACGCCCGTGCCGCATAACGGCTGCCGTCCGCCGAAGCGTCGTCGTATCTAAAGGGAATCCACATGGCTCGTTATACTGGACCCAAATGCAAACTCTCGCGTCGCGAGGGTACCGATCTGTTCCTGAAGAGCGCCCGTCGCTCGCTGGATTCCAAGTGCAAGCTGGATTCCAAGCCCGGTCAACATGGCCGCACTTCGGGTGCCCGCACCTCTGACTACGGTCTGCAGCTGCGTGAAAAGCAAAAGCTCAAGCGCATGTACGGCGTGCTGGAAAAGCAATTCCGCAAGTACTTCGCTGAAGCCGAACGCCGCCGTGGCAACACCGGCGAAACGCTGATCCAATTGCTGGAATCGCGCTTGGACAACGTGGTGTATCGCATGGGCTTCGGCTCGACGCGTGCCGAGGCTCGCCAATTGGTCAGCCACCGCGCTATCGAACTGAACGGCCACACCGCTGACATCGCTTCGCTGATCGTCAAGGCTGGTGACGTGATCACCGTTCGTGAAAAAGCCAAGAAACAAGGCCGCATTCGCGAATCGCTGGATCTGGCTTCGAGCATCGGCATCCCCCAATGGGTGGAAGTCGACGCCAGCAAGATGGCCGGTACCTTCAAGGCGATGCCCGATCGCGCTGATGTCGCTCGCGATATCAACGAATCGATGGTCGTCGAACTGTACTCGCGTTAATCATAGCCAGCGCGGCTATCTTGCTGCGCTGCTTGCTGTGATCATCGATGGCAAGTCCCGCAGCAGCCCGCTTGGCGTGAAATTCACGCAAGCGGGTTTTGCGGTTGTTATAAACAGCTTTTTTGCTGCCTCTTTCAAGACACGCCGGGTCATCCGACGTTGCTTGATGTTGTTGTTTCCATCAGCCTTATCGGTGTAACGAGCCGAGGGTATTGAAAAGGAATACTGTACATGTCCACTCAAGGTTTTCTGAAGCCGCGTTCCATTGAAGTTCAACCGGTCGGCACTCACCATGCCAAGATCGTGATGGAGCCCTTCGAGCGTGGCTACGGCCACACGCTGGGTAACGCCCTGCGCCGTATTTTGCTGTCTTCGATGACGGGCTATGCGCCTACCGAAGTCCAAATGACCGGTGTTGTGCACGAATATTCCACCATCCCTGGTGTGCGCGAAGATGTCGTCGACATCCTGCTGAACCTGAAGGGCGTGGTGTTCAAGCTGCATAATCGTGACGAAGTCACCTTGGTGCTACGCAAGAACGGTGTTGGCGCCGTATTGGCCAGCGACATCGAGCTGCCCCATGACGTCGAAATCATCAACCCTGATCACCTCATCTGCAACCTGACCGACGCCGGTAAAGTGGAAATGCAGATCAAGGTCGAAAAGGGCCGTGGCTATGTGCCGGGTAACGTGCGCGCGCTGTCCGAAGACCGCACGCACACCATCGGCCGTATCGTGTTGGACGCCTCGTTCAGCCCCGTGCGCCGCGTCAGCTATGCCGTCGAGAGCGCTCGTGTCGAACAGCGTACCGACCTGGACAAGCTGGTGCTGGACATCGAAACCAACGGCGTGATTTCGCCCGAGGAAGCCGTCCGTCAATCGGCCCGCATCCTGATGGATCAGATCTCCGTGTTTGCCGCACTGGAAGGCGCTGGCGATTCGTACGAAGCCCCGGTCCGCGGCACGCCGCAGATCGACCCGGTGCTGTTGCGCCCGGTCGACGATCTGGAGCTGACCGTGCGTTCGGCCAACTGCCTGAAGGCCGAAAACATCTACTACATCGGCGACCTGATCCAGCGTACCGAAAACGAGTTGCTCAAGACCCCGAACCTGGGTCGCAAGTCGCTCAACGAAATCAAGGAAGTCCTGGCTGCACGTGGCTTGACCTTGGGCATGAAGCTCGAGAACTGGCCGCCCTTGGGTCTGGAACGTCCCTAAGCCGTTCATTTAATTCATCGATTTTCCACCGGACCGCGGCCTGGCGACAGACCGATAGAAGATTCGGATAACCTGGCGGTGCATGCGCCGCCTTTAGATTCAAAAGGAACTTATCATGCGTCACGGTAATGGTTTGCGTAAGCTCAATCGTACTAGCAGCCACCGTCTTGCCATGTTTCGCAACATGGCCGTTTCGTTGTTGACCCACGAAGCGATCAAGACCACGCTGCCCAAGGCGAAAGAACTGCGCCGCGTCGTTGAGCCCCTGATCACCCTGGGCAAGGAACCCACTCTGGCGAACAAGCGTCTGGCTTTTGCCCGTCTGCGCGATCGCGATGCTGTGGTGAAACTGTTCGCTGAAATCGGTCCCCGCTTTGCGGCCCGTAACGGCGGCTACACCCGCATCCTGAAAATGGGTTTCCGCCAAGGCGATAACGCTCCCATGGCTTACATGGAATTGGTTGATCGTCCTGAAGTCGAGGAAACTGAGGCTGACAACGCTGCCGAATAATCCGGTCAGTGGATAAGCGCAAAGGCGAGCTTTCGGGCTCGCCTTTGTTTTTTACCGTCCATCTCACCTCTACCCGGCGCAGGCGCAATCCGACGATGCCACGGCCCCCGGCAGGCTTTGCAGCTTTCGTCAGGGATTTGCCTTGAGAGCCTCACGTAATTGAGCTGCCGTCGCCACCAATTGCTCGGCCGGCGGTTGTGGCGGCATGATGAACTCCAGATCCTTCTGGGCGATGTACTGTGTGGAGGTAACGTCCTGCAGTTCGTGCATGGGGATGAGGTGTGCATGAGCATGCGCGACATGGATCCCGGTAAACACAAAGCCCACGCGTTCTACCTGATACAAGGCCTTCATCACCCGTGACAGGGATTGGCCCAAGCCCAGGATATGGTTGGCCTGTTGTTGCGGGATATCCTCAAAATACGGGTAATGTTGCTTGGGAATGATGAGCACATGGCCGGGCCGGACAGGGTGAATGTCCAGAAATGCCAGCGTGTGCTCGTCTTCGTGCACAACGTGAGCGGGGATTTGACCTTGTGCGATGCGGCAAAACAGGCATGAGTCTGACATGGCGATACGGTCTCTCAGGATAAGGGATGCCGCGCCACGCACCATTCGGTGCCACCGGTTGGGTCAGGCGAGATTCGATCACGGCGTCGCACAGCATGGCATACAAAGTAAGATACCTGATCGACACTGCGGTGCAAGCCGTTTTCAGGAGCCGTCATGTTGCGTGAAGACGATATCGTGTTGGTCATCAGTAACGCCCCGGATCTGTTGCTGGCGAAACGTATTGCCCATGTACTCGTCGAAGATGGCTTGGCAGCCTGTGTGAACCTCGGCGCTCCCATTTTGTCCATCTATCGCTGGCAAGGCCAGATCGAGGGGGCCGATGAGATTCCGATGTGGATCAAGACGACTGCAGGCCAACAGCATGCCGTCGTACAGGCGTTGGCTAAACTACATCCCTATGAGGTGCCTGAAATCATCGTCGTGCCTGTGATTGGCGGCAGCGCCCCCTATCTGGATTGGGTACGCGAGCAGGCTAACGGCACGCCCTTGGAATGATGAGCCTACTTGGGCCGTTGTTATTCCGATGGATGGTCATCCCGGTTTGTAGATGAGCGGTCTCGCGGATTGGGTAACAAAGAGAATGTGATGCATCAGTTTATGGTTCGTGCACCGTCGGCAGGGCGGTATGGGTGGAGTGCCTTGATCGCGCTGGCGATCTGGGTTTTGCTTGCTTGGCGCCCGGCTGCTGCGTTGTCGGAGGATGACTTCCTGCCGCCTGAGCAAGCATTTGCATTCACGGCCGCCATGACGAGCCCGGAAACGCTGCAACTGCAATATCGCATTGCGCCGGGGTATTACATGTATCGCGAGCGGTTCGAGCTGTCGGCCGACCCCTCGGGGGCTGTGACGTTGGGGGCGCCGGTTTATCCCCAAGGGGAAGTCAAATACGACCCGACATTCGAAAAGAACATGGAGGTCTACCACCGTCAGGTGACGATCTCCGTGCCGGTTGCCGGAGATCAGCCCTTTGTTTTGAAAGTCACCAGCCAGGGGTGCGCCGATGCGGGGCTGTGCTATCCCCCGGCAGATCATACGGTCAAGCTCGAGCCGGTGGCTGGAGGATATGCGCTGGATGGCGTGGATGCACGTGCATCGGGGTCAGGCCTGGCCCTAGGCAGAGCGGCTACGGTTGACACGTCGACCGGCGTCCAGGGCCGCTCAGAGCCGCCCGGCGGCTTCGGTGCGCTGTTGTCGGCGGGTGATACCGGATTGGCTGATGCCATCAGTGGACTGGGATGGTTGAAGACGGCAGGAGTGTTCTGGGTACTCGGATTGCTGTTGGCGTTGACGCCATGCGTATTGCCCATGATCCCCATTCTGTCCTCGATTGTGGTCGGGGGAACGAGCGATGAGCGTCCAGGGCGCTGGCGTGGGCTGGGTCTGGCAGCGGCCTATGTGTTGGGCATGTCGGTGGTTTATACGGCGCTCGGCGTAGCGGCAGGCCTGAGCGGCGCCGGTCTGGCTGCGTGGCTGCAGACGCCCTGGATCCTGGCGGTGTTCGCTGCAGTGCTGGTTCTGCTGGCTGTCGCGACGTTTGGAGCTTTTGATTTTCAGGTGCCGGGGGCGGTGCAAAGCTGGCTGACGGCCCGCTCGGCGCGTATCCCTGGAGGGCGCGTGACCGGCGCTCTGGGAATGGGGGCGATATCGGCATTGATTGTGGGGCCTTGCGTGGCGGCGCCGCTGGCTGGAGCCTTGCTGTATATCTCGCAGACGGGTGACGTGGTGTTGGGGGCGGCAGCGTTGTTTGCGCTCGCATGGGGGATGGGGGTGCCGTTGCTCGTTGTCGGGGCTTCATCGGGAGCGTTATTGCCCAAGGCCGGTCCGTGGATGGATGGGGTCAAGCGCTTGTTTGGCATGCTGCTGTTGGCGACGGCATGGTGGATGTTGATTCCTGTCACGCCGACGTGGCTGCAGATGACGGGCTGGGCTTTCCTGGCTATCGTGGGCGCGGTGATGTTGCGCGCTTTTGACGCACTGCCGAGCACTGCCGGGGCTCCCCGTATGTTCGCAAAGGGCATCGGCTTGCTGCTGGCGTTGGCGGCTGCGGCATGGCTCGTGGGGGCTGCCAGTGGTGGCCGTGATGTGCTTCAGCCCCTGTCGCATTTGGTGCAGCGTGAGGCGTCAGGCCAGGCGGTCGCCGCTGCGGATCATGTGGAATTCAGGCGGGTACGCAACACCGCTGAGCTGGATGCGTTGTTGGCGCAAAGTACGCGGCCGGTGATGTTGGATTTTTACGCGGATTGGTGTGTGTCGTGCCGGGAAATGGAGCGGTTTACGTTTTCTGATCCGGCTGTGGCCAGCAAGATGTCGCGGATGTTGCTGCTGCAGGCTGATGTGACGCAGAACAATGCGGACGATCGGGAGTTGCTGAAGCGGTTCAGGTTGTTTGGGCCGCCGGGGATTTTGTTCTTTGAGCCGGGTGGGGCGCCGGTTGCTGATGCCCGCGTTGTGGGGTTTCAGGATGCGGCGCGGTTTGGGGCGGTGCTGGATCGGGTGCTGCGGTAGTTGAGCCGTGCTTGCCCTGGCCTAAAAGCGCATCTAGAGAGATCTTCCGCCAAAGGCCATCGCCCACACAGTCTACGCCTGCCCTGCTTAAACGCGATAACTGGGCGCGCCCGTAGGCGCCCAGTTATCGCAACCCCGCAAAATCTTCGTCCCTTCACAAACAGCCCAAAAAACGCCAAGCAAACCGCCCATCCCAGCATCGCAGGGAACCAGAGAAATTGCGAGTCGCTGCGGGGCGGCTGCCGTGTCAGGGCGCCTCGTGGGCGAGCGAGCGGATACCGAAGGAGGCCCGAACGGGCCGACGAGGTGAGCGAAGCGGTGTCGGACGCGCAGGCGGCCGACCGATCACGTGAAGCCCTGACACGGCAGCCGCCCCGCAGCGACGTCCACAAGAACCTGCTATCTCTATCGAGACGTCCCCACGGCTTACATGCGAACGGCTGAGCTCACAGTGGTGGCATGCCTGACGTTCCCGTGCGCTGTTTGCTCACCGCCCGTATTACTGCTGTTTCAGCAGCTTTGCTGCATCGATGGCGAAGTAGGTCAGGATGCCGTCGGCGCCGGCGCGCTTGAAGGCCAGAAGAGCTTCCATCATGACTTTGTCGTGATCCAGCCAACCGTTGGCGGAGGCGGCTTTGATCATGGCATATTCACCACTGACCTGGTAGGCAAAGGTCGGAACGCGGAAGGCGTCTTTGACTCGGCGTAATACGTCGAGGTAGGGCATGCCGGGTTTGACCATGACCATGTCGGCGCCTTCCTGGAGGTCGGCGGCGACTTCGCGCAGGGCTTCGTCGATGTTGCCCGGGTCCATTTGGTAGGCCATTTTGTTGGACTTGCCCAGGTTGCTGGCTGAGCCTACTGCATCGCGGAAGGGACCATAGAACGCGCTGGCGTATTTGGCGGAGTACGCCATGATGCGGGTATGGATGTGCTGCCTGGATTCCAAGGCCTCGCGGATGGCGCCGATGCGGCCGTCCATCATGTCGCTGGGGGCCACGATGTCGACGCCGGCGTCGGCCTGGACCAGCGCCTGGCGAATCAGGATTTCAACGGTGGGCTCGTTGATGACGTAGCCGTTTTCGTCGATGACGCCGTCCTGGCCGTGGCTGGTGTAGGGGTCGAGAGCGACGTCGGTCAGGATGCCTAACTCAGGGAAGCGCTGTTTCAGCGCTGCGACGACGCGGGGAATCAGGCCATCGGGATTGGTGGCTTCGATACCGTCGGGGGTCTTTAGTGCCGGGTCGATGGCGGGAAAGAGCGAGAGGACGGGAATGCCGAGTTCTACGCATTCTTCAGCCGCGGTGAGCAGGGTGTCGGGCGAATAGCGTACGACACCGGGCAGCGAAGCCACGGGCTCGCGCAGGCCTTTGCCTTCGGCGACGAAAACGGGATAGATCAGGTCGTCGACGGTCAGGGTGTTTTCACGTACCAGACGACGGGTAAAGTCATCGCGGCGCAGGCGGCGTGGGCGCGAGGTCGGAAAGGGAGGGGTGATGATTTTGGGGTTCATGGTACGACCTTGGGAGATATCCAGTTCTCGATGTATTGTGCGGCCTCTTCCAAGCCGATGCGTTCGGTTGCCGAGAACGGCACGGTGTATAGCGCACCGATGTCGGCCAGCTGTTTGCGCACGGCGAAGACGGCGCGCTGGCGTTGACCGTAGGGCAGCTTGTCAGCCTTGGTCAGCAGGGCCAGCACTGGCCGCCCCGTGGGGGCAATGAAATCAGCCAGGCGTCGATCAAGCTCGGTGACGCCACGGCGAATATCGATCAACAGCACGATGCCAGCCAAGGAAGGACGATCGCGCAGGTATCCGCCCAGGATGTCCGACCATTTTTCTTTTTCTTTGTAGGCGACGGAGGCATAGCCATAGCCGGGCAAGTCGACGAGAAAGCCGAGTGGCTCATCCGGTGCCAACGGGTCCGGCAGGCCAAACAGGTTGATCAATCGCGTGCGGCCGGGTGTCTTGCTGGAGTAGGCCAGTCGACGCTGATTGCACAGCACATTGATGGCCGAAGATTTGCCCGCGTTGGAGCGGCCGACAAAACAGACCTCGGGCGCGCCGGGGTCTGGCAGCTGGTCGAGGCGGGCTGCCGAAATAAAGAAAGAGGCACGGTGGAGGAGGGACACGAGAGAAGTCCGATATAGTTGGTTATGGGCGCCCAAGAGGCATGAGCAGAGCGTCGCTCGCCTCGCGAGGGAGCCAAGGAACGGGGTGGTCCAACGTCCCTTGAAAACCCTATTGTATAATCGTGCGTTTGCAGCAGTGGTACCCCCTGCATTAGCCGGGTCTTTCCGCCTGTTAAAAAGATGGAAATTCCGGGGCGGATGTACATTCGGTCCGGCACGGCATGGGGCAGGCATGAGGCGCGTGATGGCGCCTTGATCGCAGTCCGATCGTCGAGGTATTCAATGATGCGTGTGCTGTCCCGGATGTTGCTAGCTAGCGGGCTGATGCTCGGTGTAGTTGTAGTCTGTCCCAGTATTGCCGCAGAGAGCGCGGCAGGACCGGCCAAGCCGGACGCCGCCAAAGGCGCCCAGCTTTATGACCAAGGTGATGCCTCCAGAGGCATCGTTGCCTGTGCGTCCTGTCATGGTCCGGGAGGGAATAGCAGTATTCCTGCTAATCCTAATTTGGCTGCCCATCCTCACGAATATCTGGCGAAACAGCTCGCCGATTTTCAGACCAAACAAGGTGCCGACAAGCCCACGCGTAATGGCGCGGGCGGTAATCCCACACCGATGACCGCGATGGCGCAAAACCTCACACCCGAGGATATGCAAAACGTGGCGCTTTATCTGGCGCAGCAGCCGCTGGCACAGCCGGCGACCGCGGGGTACAAAGATCTGGTCGACCATGGGCAGAAAATTTGGCGCGGTGGTTTGCCGGACCGCAATGTTCCTGCCTGTGCGTCTTGCCACTCTGCGAATGGTGCTGGATTACCAGGGCAATATCCCCGTCTGGCGGGGCAGTTCCCTTCGTATATCGAAGAGCAATTGAAACTTTTCCGTAGTAAAGACCGGGCGAACAACGCAGTGATGAACGACATTGCCGACCGTATGTCGGATGCCGATATCAAAGCGGTGTCGGATTACGCCGCAGGCCTGCGCTAAGCTACGCGCTTGGCCCCATCCTCGCGCGGCCGGTCCGCGCAGCAATACGGGTATCTCTGGAACCAGGTTCCAGAGATACTGTCCATAAGGGGGTAGCCGGTTATGCGGCCCCCTTTTTTTCATGAACTCAAGCACCCAGCCCTCTCGTTATCCCCTTCGCAATCTGCCCCGCGATGTCTTCGAACTGCTCGGTTCGATGCGCTTTGCGGTGAGCCTGTTGATGTTCATCTGTATCGCCAGCCTGCTGGGCACGGTGCTGGCGCAAAATCGTCCATCGAACACGTATATCGACCAATTTGGGCCTTTCTGGTTCGAAGTGTTCGATAAATTCTCGATTTGGCATGTGTATAACAGTTGGTGGTTCTTAACCATCATGGGTTTTCTGGTCGTCTCCACGTCGGTGTGCTTGATCCGCAATACGCCGAAGATGCTGCGCGATGCACGGTCGTTCCGTGAACATGTGCGCGCGAGCAGCCTGCGAGCGTTTCCCCACCGTGTCGAAATCCGTGATGGGGCTGCGGTGGATGAGGCAGCCGGGGGCGTAAAGGGGCTGCTGGCCCAGCAAGGCTATGCAGTGCGCGAGCGCCGGGACGGTGAAGGCGTGATGTTGGCTGCCAAGAAAGGCAGCGCCAATCGTCTCGGATATATCTGCGCCCATTCCGCCATGGTGATTATCTGTATTGGGGGGCTGTTGGACAGCGAGTTAGGGGTGCGTTTGCAGGTGATGCTGGCAGGTAAGCAGCCGATTGTGGAAAACATGCTGATTTCGCAAGTACCAACCAGCGGGCGGCTCTCGGTGGCGAATCCCAGCTTTCGTGCCAGCGTGCTGATTCCCGAAGGCGGACAAGCCAGCACGGCAGTGGTGATGGTGGGGGATGGTGCGCTGGTCCAGCCTTTGCCGTTTACCCTGAAGCTCAAGAAATTCCTGGTGGACTATTACTCTACCGGCATGCCCAGCCGTTTTGCCAGCGAGGTCGAGGTCACCGATCCCGATACGGGCAAGACCTTTGATTCGACCATCGAGGTCAACGAGCCGCTGCGCTACAAGGGGGTGACGGTTTATCAGTCCAGTTTTGATGATGGTGGCAGCACTGTGAAGCTGAAAGGCTACCCTCTGGTGGGGGCTAGCAATGCGCCATTCGAAGTCGATAGCACAGTGGGCAAGGCAGCCGAAATTACCGCCCGTAGCGGTGATGGCAGTGCGCGGGAGATGCAGGTCGATATCACGGCGCTGCGCCCCATCAATGTCGAGGATCTCACCAGAGGTGCGCCGACTGGCAAACCCATGACGCTGGGAGAGCACGTCGCCTCGGTGTCCGGCAGTGCAGCGGGCAAGAAAAACGAGCATCTGCGCAATGTGGGTCCCAGCGTGGAATACCGTTTGATTGACCAGGCGGGACAAGCGCATGAGTTCATGAACTACATGTTGCCGGTCGAGCTGGATGGTGCGGCGGTCTTTTTGGCCGGTGTGCGCAACAACGCCTCGGAAAACTACCGCTATTTACGTATCCCGGCAGATGCGGACAGCTCGCTCGTCGAATTCATGCAGTTACGCGCCGCCTTGGCTGATCCTGCAGCGCGTCGTGAGGCGGCTCGCCGTTTCGCTGAGCGCAATAGCCCATCGCCCGCTGAGCGGTCATCGCTGCAGGCGGCAGCCGAGCGTGCTCTGGATACGTTCTCGAGCGGCGGGTTGCAGGCCATCGCGGGCTTTTTGCAGGCCAACACACCGCAAGCCGATCTGGAACGTGCGGCAGACGTAGTGATCCGCTTGATCGGCGTGTCCATGGCGGAATTGCGCGCCGTGGCCCGTGAGCGCGCGGGCTTGCCGGCGTTGCCCGAAACGGGCCCCGAAGCCGAACAAGCCGCGCAATGGTCGCGCCTGGCCGTGGCTGCATTGTCCGATCTGAATGTGTACCCCGCACCGGTTTTCTTGACACTGAGCGATTTCAAACACGTGCAGGCCAGTGTGTTCCAGGTCAGCCGAACCCCGGGCAAGACCGCCGTCTATATTGGCTGCCTGTTGTTGGTGTTGGGGGTTTTCTCGATGTTTTATATCCGCGACCGGCGTGTGTGGGTGTGGATCAAGCCCGCCGCCGATGGCGCGGGCAGTGATGTCCAGGCCGCCATGACGTCGCAGAAGCGTACACTGGACTTCAATCAGGAGTTCGAACGCTTCAAACAGGCGTTGTTGCGCCGGAACAGGTCTTGAGGTTTTCCATGTCCGTCAGTACTTCTTCCCAATCGGCCGATGCCTTGTGGCAGCCGGCCTTGTCCGCCACCGGAGATGCCCGTGCGCTGCGCGGTAGACCGGACTGGACCGACATTGTTTTCTTTCTGCTGCTGGCGGTCGGGGCTGGCTACGCGCTGACCACCTACGGCAGCGCCATGGATTATTACGAGAAAATCATCCTGTGCGGTACGGTGTTCGCACTGACCTGGCTAGGGTGGCTCTGGCGTCCGTTGCGGCGTTTGATGATCGCCTGTGCGCTCGCGGCCGGATTCGCTTTGCTGCTCTACCAGCAGGATCTGGCGCGTGCCGAGCAGGTGTTTTTCCTGAAATATCTGTTCTCGTCACAATCGGCCATCTTGTGGATGAGCGCCCTGTTCATCCTGGCTACGATTTGCTATTGGATCGGCATTCTCAGCCCGACGGCCGCGTGGTTGGGGACGGCGCTGACGTGGGGCGCGGTGTTTGCAGGCCTGACGGGTTTGCTGGTGCGTTGGCGCGAGGGGCATTTGATGGGGCCCGACCTGGGCCATATCCCGGTGAGCAATCTGTACGAGGTTTTCGTACTGTTTTCACTGATTACCGCGCTGTTTTATCTGTATTACGAACGCAAATACGCGACGCGTGCGTTAGGCGGCTTTGTGTTGTTGGTGATCTCGTCGGCCACCGTATTTTTGCTCTGGTACGCCTTTACGCGTGATGCCGGCCAGATTCAGCCGCTGGTGCCCGCGCTCAAGAGCTGGTGGATGAAATTGCACGTCCCCGCCAACTTTATTGGCTATGGCACGTTTTCGTTGGCGGCTATGGTGGGCTTTGCTTATCTGGTGAAGCAGCACGGTACGACGACATCGTGGGCCAAGCTGGCGCCCTTGTTTGTGTTGGGCGTGTTGTTGTGCGCGGAACCCATGGTGTTTCGCACCGATGGTTTGTCGGCCACCTGGATGATTTATTTCGGCGTGGGCGCCGTGATCGTGGGCGGTATTCTGCTGGGGCGGCGCCGTATTGCACAGGCCTTGCCGTCATTGGAAGTGCTGGACGACATCATGTATCGCGCCATCGCGATCGGTTTTGCGTTCTTTACCGTAGCGACGATTTTGGGGGCGTTGTGGGCCGCGGATGCATGGGGAGCCTACTGGCAGTGGGATCCCAAAGAAACCTGGGCGCTGATCGTGTGGCTGAATTACGCCGCCTGGCTGCATATGCGTTTGATGAAGGGGCTGCGAGGCCATCTCGCGGCGTATTGGGCGCTTGTAGGGCTGTTGATCACCGGTTTTGCGTTCCTGGGTGTGAATATGTTCCTGTCGGGGCTGCATTCCTACGGCGAACTGTAATGCGCGCCAACGTGCGTGCTGGAGGCAGCTCATCAGGAGGTTTGCGCATCCAGGAGCGAGCGGGCGCAATCCGCGGCAATCCATTCTTCGTTGGTCGGTTCCACCGCTACGGTGATCAGGCTGTCGTTGGCGGATATGACTGGTGCATTACCCGCATTGGACTCCTCGTCCAATTTCACGCCTAGAAAAGCGAGGTCGGTGCAGACACGGCGACGCAGATACGCGCTGTGTTCGCCGATGCCGGCAGTAAAGGCCAAGAGATCCAGGCCACCCAATACCGCAACCAATGCACCGATTTCCCGCACGATGCGTCGCACATACAGGTCAAGTGCGATGCGTGCCCGCTCGCCGCGTTCATCGGTATCTTGCTCGTGTTCGATGATGGCGCGCGGATCAGCGGAAATGCCTGACACGCCCAAAAGGCCGGACTGCCGATAGAGGACTTGGCCGACTTCTTCCAGAGACAGCTTTTCGATTTCCATCAAATAGATCACTGCGCCGGGATCGAGCGAGCCCGTGCGGGTGCCCATCATCAGGCCGTCAAGCGCCGAGAATCCCATTGTGGTCGCGATGCTTTGCAGGTCGCGCATGGCGCACAGACTGGCCCCACTGCCCAAGTGCGCCACGATGGTGTGGCCTCGGGCGATATTGCCGTGGCGCTCGGGCAGTGCAGCGGCCATATAGGCGTACGACAGACCATGGAAGCCATAACGGCGCAGACCTCTCTCCCAGGCGGCGTATGGCAACGGCAGCATTTGCTCGACCTTGGGAATCGTGTGATGAAAGCTGGTATCAAAACACGCAACTTGCACAATGTCTGGCCGCTCGCGTAACAGGATCTCGATGGCCTCCAGCGCAAAAGGTTGGTGCAGCGGCGCCAGCGGGACGTAGCTTTTGAGATCGGCCAATACGTGGTGATCGAGGCGAGTCGCTTCAAAATACTTGCTGCCGCCATGAACGACGCGATGCGCCACCGCGACGATCTCCCGCCCATTCAGCCTGGCGACGATCCGCTCGCGGATGACTTGCAGTGCGGCCCGGTAGGGATGCTCCGGATCAAGCGTCACAGGCTCTGGAGCCGATCCTGTTTCCCCGAAATCCGGCTCGGGGCCACCTATCCCTTCCACTTTGCCGTTCCACAAGGGCTTACGCGGCAGGGGGACGGCCTCGGCGTCGAATACCGCGAATTTGATGCTCGATGAGCCGCAGTTCAATGCCAGAATGAGGCGGTGGCGTGTAGCAGGGGAAGGCATGAGGCACGATCTCCAAGAGCGAAGCACTGCAGCTGTGTGAGCAATGGATTACGGAGGCGTTGACCGGTAATGGTGTGCGAGCATTGCCGCGATCGCGCATGAAGCGATGCGTGATTGGCGGGAGTCGGCGCGGCTGGTCAGGATGATCGGCACTCGGGCGCCCAGCACGATGCCGGCGCTATTGGCGCCGCCCAAGTAGATCAATTGCTTGGCCAGCATGTTGCCGCTCTCGAGATCAGGCACGACCAGAATGTCGGCCTGACCGGCGACTGGTGAGGCGATCCCCTTGATATGCGCCGCGGCAATCGAGACGGCGTTGTCGAAGGCCAGAGGGCCATCCAACAGGCCACCGGTGATCTGGCCGCGATCGGCCATTTTGCACAGGGCGGCAGCATCCAGTGTGGCAGGCATGCTGCCGTTGATGGTCTCTACAGCGGCAAGAATCGCTACCTTCGGCTCGGCCACACCGATCACCTGAGCCAACTCGATCGCATTGCGGACGATATCGGCTTTTTCGTTGAGTGTAGGGGCGATATTGATGGCTGCATCAGTCACGATGAAAGGCCGCGGGTAGGCCGGTGTGTGCAGTAGAAAGCAATGGCTGATACGGCGCTTGGTGCGCAGTCCCGCGGCCGACGACACCACAGCTGCCATCAGTTCGTCAGTATGCAAGCTGCCCTTCATCAGGGCCTCGACGTCGCCTTTGCCGGCCAGGGCGGCGGCTTCTGCGGCCGCCGCGTGGCTGTGAGGCACATCGACGATCGTTAATCCGTCCAGGCTCAGTCCTTGTTCGGCAGCTACCGCGGTCAGCTTGGGCCGCGGTCCGACCAGTACAGGATCGATCAGACCGGCATCCCGTGCCTCCAGCGCCGCAGAAAGGCTCACATCGTCGCAGGGATGCACGACGGCGACACGGATTCGTCCGGTACTCGCAACGCGCGCGAGCAGCTTCTGCAGCCCGTCACGTCCATGAGCATCCAAGCGGATCTCCGGTAAAGCGGTGCGGGGGCGCTCGATGTGGTGTTCTGGAGCGCTGACTTCGGCCTCTCCCTCGATCACCGTCGTGCCATGCTGGTTCACGCAGGTGCAAGCCAGTGTGACGCAGTGGGTCGCGGCGTCTTTGGCGATGACGGTTACTTGTACAGTCAGGCGGTCACCCACCCGGATCGGCGCCAGAAACCGCAATGTCTGGCTTCGGTAGACGGTTCCTGGCCCAGGGAGTTGGTTACCCAGGACTGCCGATAGCAGGGATGCCCCCCACATGCCATGCGCGACAATGTCCTGGAACGGCGTGGTTGCGGCAAATTCGGGATCCAGGTGTTGTGGATTGAGGTCGCCGCTCTGCAAAGCGAATAACTGAATGTCTTGCAG
This sequence comes from Bordetella tumbae, assembly GCF_054780995.1. Lineage (NCBI taxonomy): Bacteria > Pseudomonadati > Pseudomonadota > Betaproteobacteria > Burkholderiales > Alcaligenaceae > Bordetella > Bordetella tumbae. The sequence continues at coordinate 18,659 of NZ_BAAGVG010000027.1, read as the reverse complement.
CATGAGCACGCGCTCGGTGCAAGCGCTGTCGCCGACTGCAATCTCGTCAAACGTGCGATTGCGCAGCATGGGGATATTGCTGTTCGATGTGCTCATTTTGGGGCCTTCTGCAGCAAGGGACGTTTCAGTCTATCAAAACATCGTTACCGTAAAACCAAAAAAAAAGCCCCCACGCTGCGCCTTCGGCTTGCTGCCCCCCGCGGGGGCGTTTTTTGTTTTGGGACGGCCCGGCAACAAAAAACCCGCCCCATTCATCACGAGGCGGGTTCGGCCGATATATAGGACTATGCGGCGTCAATCAGGCAGCATGGATTCGCCGCGCAGCAGATCGTCCAGCGTTTCGCGTTGGCGCACGACATGGTACTGGTTGCCATCGACCATGATCTCGGCGGCGCGCGCGCGCGTGTTGTAGTTGCTGGCCATGACCATGGCGTAGGCGCCGGCGGACTCCAGCGCCAGCACGTCGCCTGCCTGCAGGGCCAACTGCCGTTGGCGCGCCAACCAGTCTGCGCTCTCGCAGACGGGGCCGACAATATCGTATTCATCGGTCTGGCCGTCGCGCGGCACGACGGGCTGTACGCCATGATAGGCATCGTACAGGGCCGGGCGCAGCAGATCGTTCATGGCAGCATCCACGATCGCGAAATTGCGTGCCGGCGCATGTTTCAGATACTGAACCGTGGTCAAGAGCACACCTGCATTGCCTACCAGTGAACGGCCCGGCTCCAGGACTAGGTGTAGGTGGGCGAGGCCGCGCGCCTGCAGACGCTCGAATACCTGGTCCAGGAGCGCCTTGGGTGAGGGCGGGATTTCGTCGGTATAGCGGATACCCAGGCCACCGCCCAGGTCCAGATGCTTGATGGAAATACCCGCGGCGTCCAATTTCTGAATCAGATCCAGCAGCTTTTCCAGCGCATCAAAATACGGACTGATATCGGTGAGTTGCGAGCCGATATGGCAATCCACCCCTACGACTTCGAGGCCGGGCAGGGCGGCTGCGGTGCGATAGGCGTCCAGCGCCGACTCGATCGCGATGCCAAATTTGTTTTCTTTCAACCCGGTGGAAATATAGGGATGGGTCTGCGCGTCCACGTCAGGATTGACGCGCAGCGATACTCGTGCACGCCGCCCCATGGACTGCGCGACATCCGACAGGCATTGCAATTCGGCTTGCGATTCGACGTTAAAGCATTTGACGTCAGCTTCGAGTGCGGCGCGCATTTCCCAGACCTGTTTGCCCACGCCGGAAAACACGACTTTTGCTGGATCGCCGCCCGCGGCCAGGACGCGCTGCAGCTCGCCGCCCGATACGATGTCAAATCCCGAGCCCAATCGCGCAAATTCTTTCAGGACAGCCAAATTGGAGTTGGCCTTCATGCCGTAGCAGACGAGCACCGGGCGGTCGCCGATGGCGTCGCGGTACGAGCGCCAGGCCTGGCCCAGTGCCGCACGCGAGTACACGTACAGCGGTGTGCCGAATTGGCTGGCCAGAGCGGCCAGCGAGACGTTTTCGGCGTGCAGAACGCCGTCCTGATAGTGGAAATGCGGATGTCCGGCCAAGCCGGACTGCGCTGAAAGGGAAGTCATGGAGGTGAGGTAGCTGGAGAGGTATTGTTTCGCTCGGACGGTTGGGTCTGCGTCTGGGGCGGGGGCGGCGCCTCGTCCTGCGCCGGCTCTGGCGGCAGATAAAGCGGGCCCTTGAAGCCGCAGGCCGCGGTCAGGCTGACTGCGGCGAGCGTGGCTACAATGCGTAAGACCATGCGGCCATGTGCCATGTGGGACACTCGAAACTCCGTAATTCTTGCAGGCTCGATTATGACTGAAACCGAATTCCTTGCGTTGGTTGACCAAGTGCTCAACAGTATCGAAAGTCAGGCAGATGACTGGGCGGCGTCGCAGGATGTCGATATCGAGACCAGCCGCAGCGGTAATGTGCTGACGCTGGTTTTCGAGGACGGCACCCATGTCGTCGTCAATAGCCAGGCGGCGATGCAAGAGATCTGGGTCGCTGCTCGTAGCGGCGGATTTCATTACCGCTACGAGGGTGGAAACTGGATCAACACGCGCGGCGGCCCGCAATTGCCCGACGCCTTGTCCCAGATTTGTTCCGAGGCTGCCGGAATTCCGGTGGCCGTACGCCTGTAATCACAAGAGTACGGCCGGCCAGGATCGTCCCGGACCTCAGAAGGGTATCTTCTCGTTCCAGGGCATGGCCTGCTGGCCGGAGCTCATGTTGGGCGAGACACGGATGCTGTTGTCTCTGCCACCCGTCAGATCGTTCAAGAAATCGCCCAATTGGTCAGACTCCACGGGAGTGGGCTCAGACAAGCCCAGTCGCGCAACGGCCTGACCTGGTGGGAATTCCGAGAAGTAATACTCGCCGCGATCCACGATCAGTCCCTCGGGGCGTTGGCGCGCTTTCTGCTCGGGTACGCCCTTGAGCGCTTCGCTCATGTATTCCACCCAGATAGGCATGGAGATACCACCGCCTGTTTCGCGCGAGCCCAGCGATTTCGGTTGATCGAAGCCCATCCACGCGGTCGCCACCAATGAGGGGGTGTAGCCCGAGAACCAGGCATCGACCGATTCGTTGGTGGTGCCGGTTTTGCCGGCCACATCCGAACGCTTCAGCATGACGCGTGCACGAGCCGCTGTGCCGCTGGTGGCCACGCCGCGCAGCATGTCATCCATGACGAAGGCGGTACGGGGATCAATGGCGCGTGCCCCCTCGTCGCCTGCCACGATGGGCTTGGATTGCATGAGGACTTTGCCGCTGCTGTCGGTCACCCGTTCGATCAGATAGGGCGCGATGCGGTAGCCGCCGTTGGCAAAGACGGCGTAAGCGCCTGCCAGTTGCAGCGGCGTCACCGAGCCTGCGCCCAGCGCCAACGGCAAGACGGCAGGCTGACGTGCCTTGTCAAAGCCAAAGCGCGTCAGGTAGTCCTGTGCGTACTGCGGGCCGATGGCCTGCAGGATACGGATCGACACCATGTTCTTGGATTTATACAGGCCCTGGCGCATCGTCAGCATGGGCTCGTAGGTGTTCCCATAGTTCTTCGGGTTCCAGGGCTTGGAGCCGGTTTGCGACGCGGTCAATTGGAACGGCTGATCAGAAATCTGCGTCGCGGGCGTCAAGCCGCGCTCCAGCGAGGCGGCGTAGACGAAGGGCTTGATATTTGAACCGGGCTGGCGCCACGCCTGCGTGACACGATTGAATTTGCCGCGATAGAAATCAAACCCGCCCACCATGGCGCGAATTGCGCCGTCTTGGGGCGACAACGCCACAAAAGCTGCCTGTACCGCGGGCATATTGATGACTTCCCAGCCATCACCGAATTTGTGGATATACACCACCGAGCCGCGCTTGAGGCGTTTGTCTTCGGGCGCCTTGGCGCTCAGCGACCGTGCCACGACGTTCAGCACCTTTTTGTCGGTGATCGAGATGATCTCGCTGGCACTGCGCATGACCTTGATTTCGGTGGGGCCGGCCGACAGGATGACGCCGGTCAGCAGATCGCCGCTGTCAGGGTATTTTTCGAATGCCGCATCCAGAAAATCATCCAGCGCCTGCGGATCGTTTTCGATACCGTCGGGCATCTGGAGCTGTTCTTCGGGACCCGGATAGACGGCTCGGCGCGTGTATTGCAGGACACCGTCGCGTACGGCGTTATATGCCGCCTCTTGGTCTTTTGAGCTGACCGTCGTGTAGATATTGATCCCGCGCGAATACAGCTCGTCCTGGTACACGCCGTAAAGCAATTGGCGTGCAAGCTCGGCCACATATTCACCGTGGATGGCGTAACCGCCGGCGGGCGTGCCTTCGGCAGCCTTCATCACGATTTGCTGCGACTTGGCCTGCTGGTACTCGGCATCGGTCAGATAGCCCAGCGAATGCATGCGGCCCAATACGTAGTGCTGCCGTATTTCCGAGCGCTTGAAATTGGCGATGGGATTGAAACGCGACGGGGCCTTCGGGATGCCGGCGAGCATGGCTGCCTCGGCTGCCGTCACCTCGGACAGGGGCTTGCCGAAATAAGTGCGCGATGCGGCCGCAAAGCCGTAAGCCCGATGGCCCAGATAGATCTGGTTCATGTAGAGCTCAAGAATTTGATTCTTGGTGAGCTCGGACTCGATCTTGAACGTCAGTAGCAGCTCGTAAAACTTACGCGAGTAAGTCTTTTCCGATGACAGATAGAAATTACGCGCCACCTGCATGGTGATGGTACTGGCGCCCTGCGACTTGGACATGCTGACCAAGTTCGTCAGGCCGGCACGGGCCACGCCCATCCAGTCGATACCGCCGTGTTCGTAAAACCGGTCATCCTCGGCCGCCAGTACGGCGGATTTCATGACGTCGGGAATTTCATCAAAACGCAGCACATTGCGGCGTTCTTCGCCAAATTCGCCGATCAGGACATGATCGTTGGTGTAAATGCGCAGCGGCACGCGTGGCCGGTAGTCGGTCATGGCATGCAGGTCTGGCAGGTTGGGCCATGCCAACGCCAGCGCCATCCCGCCCAGCAGGATGCCGCACAGGGCGATGCCGCCACAGAAGATGCCCAATTTCACGAAAAACCGCAAAATAGGCGATCCGCTTTTTTGGGGAGGGGCTTTTTTGGAGGAGTTTTGCGACTTGCTCATCGCGGCGATTTTACGGGTAACAGTGGCGCCGCTTGATGGCCGTTACTGGGTTTCTGTAACAAATTCGTTCAGTGTGGTAAGCGAGCAACCGGCTGGCAATGGGATAATGCCAGCATGAACGTCCCTGCCAATATAGCATCCGCCGCCAGTGCGGAACCAGCCGAGAGCGTCTGCGCTGCCCCAGAGGCAGGCCCTTTTGCGAGTCTGCCGCACGATCTGCCCATTTTTCTGGTGGGGATGATGGGGGCGGGCAAGACGACCATTGGCCGTGGGCTGGCCCGTGCACTAGGGCGCGAATTCCTCGATCTGGACCACGAGCTCGAGGCACGTTGCGGGGTACGCGTGCCGATCATCTTTGAGATCGAAGGCGAAGACGGGTTTCGCAAGCGCGAAGCCGCGGCGCTGGATCATTGCTCCAGCCGGCGCGGTATTGTCCTGGCCACGGGCGGCGGGGCCATTTTGGCAGCCGATAACCGCCGCATGCTGAGCGAACGCGGCGTAGTCCTGTATTTGCGGGCCAGTCTCGACGAGTTGGTCCGGCGCACCAGCCGCGATCGCAATCGTCCGTTGCTGGCCAATGCCGACCCGCGCGGCACCCTGCGTGATCTGATGGTCAAACGGGCGCCGTTATACGAAGAAGTGGCTGATTTAGTGATCGATACCGGTACAGTGCCGGTATCTCAGTTGGTGAAATCGATACTGCCGTTGCTGCAAGCCTACGAGAAGAATTTATGACTGTTGTTGATGTCGATACCCCGGGTGGACGCTATCCCATTCATATCGGGCCGGGCCGGCTGGACGTGCTGGATCAGTCCATTCCTGCCGATGCCACGGCGATTGCCGTTGTGACCAATCCCACCGTGTCCGCCTTGTATGGCGAACGTGTCGAGGCGGCGTTGGCTCGCACGGGCCGCCGCGTGTTGCGCATCGAGTTGCCGGACGGCGAGGTGCACAAAGACTGGCAGACATTGAATCTGATTTTCGATGCATTGTTGACGCATCGCCTGGATCGCCGTGCCGTGCTGGTAGCTTTGGGCGGCGGCGTGATTGGCGACATGACGGGTTTTGCCGCGGCCGTGTATATGCGTGGGATTCGCTTCCTTCAGGTGCCTACGACCTTGTTGGCGCAAGTCGATTCATCGGTTGGCGGCAAGACCGCGGTCAATCATCCCTTGGGCAAGAACATGATCGGCGCTTTTTATCAGCCGATCGCCGTCGAGATCGACACGGACGTTTTGGCTACCTTGCCTGCGCGCGAGGTATCGGCGGGCTTGGCCGAGGTCATCAAATACGGCTTGATTCTGGATGCAGAGTTTTGGCGCTGGTGCGAAGACAACGTGGCCGCCCTGCGTGCTCTGGATCCGGCGGCGTTGGCTTATGCGATTCGCCGCTCGTGCGAGCTAAAGGCGCTCGTTGTCGGCAAGGACGAACGCGAATCCGGTCTGCGTGCCATTCTGAATCTGGGCCATACCTTTGGTCATGCCATCGAGTCCGGTCTGGGATATGGTGAATGGCTGCACGGCGAAGCCGTGGGTTGCGGCATGGTGCAGGCGGCCGAGTTGTCGGCCGAGGTGGCCGGTTTCCCGCAGGCGGACGTGGCGCGTGTGCGAGACCTGGTGCAGGCCATCGGCTGCCCTGTCGTGGCGCCCGATCTGGGGGCCGACCGATGGCTCGCACTGATGCAGGTCGACAAAAAGACCGAGGGCGGCGAGATACGCTTTGTGCTGATGCCTGGTATTGGCCAAGCCATCACGCGGACGGCGCCGCTGGAGGCCGTGCACCGCGTACTGGCTCGCACCGTCCAGTAAATCACCAGGGAGGATGCTCACGATGACCGAATTGGCCCGCTACGCATCTGACCCTTTGACAACGCGGGGGCGGCGACACGCCGAGCCGCCGCCGCAGAATCGGACTGAGTTCCAACGCGATCGCGATCGCATCATTCATTGCACGGCCTTTCGTCGTCTCGAATACAAGACGCAGGTCTTTGTGAATCACGAGGGCGATCTTTTTCGGACTCGTCTCACGCATAGCCTGGAAGTCGCGCAGATTGCACGTACGCTGGCGCGCAGCTTGGGGCTTTCCGAGGATTTGACCGAAGCGATTGCGTTGGCGCATGACTTGGGCCATACGCCATTCGGCCACGCCGGGCAGGATGAGTTGAATGCCTGCATGCGTGAACTGGCGCCGCAGGCGGGCGGCTTTGAACACAATCTGCAGAGCCTGCGCGTGGTTGACGAGCTCGAGGAGCGTTACGCCGACTTCAGTGGCCTGAATCTCTGCTTCGAAACGCGCGAAGGCATTTTGAAGCATTGTTCTGTGGTGCACGCCCGCCAATTAGGCGATGTGGGCGAACGGTTTCTGAATCGTACTCAGCCGTCGCTGGAAGCGCAGTTGGCGAACTTGGCCGATGAGATTGCTTACAACAATCACGACATCGATGATGGTTTGCGCTCGGGTCTGATCACGATCGAACAAATGCAAGACGTGACTATCTTTGCACGTCATCATCGAGAGGTGCTCGAACGTTATCCGCAGTTGGCATCGCGCCGTGCCATTGCCGAGACGGTGCGTCGCATGATCAATACGCTGATTGTCGATTTGACGGCGACCTCATTGGCCCGCATTGCCGACACGGCCCCAATCGATAGCGATGCGGTGCGTCGATCGCCGCCCTTGGCGGGATTTTCCGATGAGGTACGCCGCGAGGCCGACGAACTCAAGCGCTTTCTATTCGACAATCTGTATCGTCACTATCGCGTGATGCGCATGACCACAAAAGCGCGCCGCATCGTTCGAGAGCTATTCGAGGCGTTTTTGTCCGACCCGCGTTTGCTGCCGCCCGATCATCGGCGAGACGAACCACAGCAGGCACGCGCTATCGCAGACTACATTGCCGGCATGACGGACCGCTATGCGATCCGCGAGCACCGGCGTTTGTTTGACATGCGTTGATCGGCCAGAGCGTGGTCGATGTCCGCATAGAACATCGGCCACCCCGTGCCGGAATTACTTGCCACGTTGCAGGACTCGTCCGAGATAGTGTCCGGTATGGCTCTTCGGATTCGCCGCAACGTCTTCCGGTGTGCCGGTGGCGACAACCATGCCACCGCCATCGCCTCCTTCGGGGCCCATGTCGACCAGCCAATCGGCCGTTTTGATCACGTCCAGATTGTGTTCGATGATCAGCACGGTGTTGCCGCTGTCCACCAATTGATTCAACACTTGCAGCAGCATTTCGATATCGCGGAAATGCAGGCCGGTGGTGGGTTCGTCCAGGATATAAAGCGTGCGTCCCGTGCTGCGGCGAGACAGTTCCAGTGACAGTTTGACCCGTTGGGCTTCACCGCCCGACAGCGTTGTCGCGCTTTGTCCCAGGCGGATGTATGACAGTCCCACGTCCATCAGCGTGTGGAGTTTGCGGGCAATCGCGGGCACGGATTCAAAGTATTCCAGCGCCTGAGCGACCGTCAGATCCAGGACCTCGCTGATATTGCGGCCCCGGTAGCGGATCTCCAGTGTTTCGCGGTTATAGCGTTTGCCATGACACACATCGCACGGCACATACATGTCCGGCAGAAAGTGCATTTCGACCTTGACCACGCCGTCGCCCTGGCAAGCTTCGCACCGCCCGCCCTTGACGTTAAAGCTGAATCGTCCGGGATCGTAGCCGCGTGTGCGCGCCTCGGGTACGCCTGCGAACAATTCGCGGATTGGCGTGAACAGCCCCGTATACGTGGCAGGATTGCTGCGAGGCGTGCGGCCGATGGGGCTTTGATCGACGCTGATGATCTTGTCGAAATGCTCCAGGCCGGTGAGCGAGACATAGGGTGCGGGTTCGCTTTGCGCGTGATGTAATTGGCGCGACACCGCCACTGCCAGTGTGTCATTGACCACGGTGGACTTGCCGGACCCTGATACACCCGTCACGCAAACCAGGCGGCCCGCAGGAATACGCAAATCGACGGTCTTGAGATTGTTGCCGCTGGCACCTTCCAGCACTAGCCATGGCTGCTCATCGTTGACCGGACGCCGTTTGGGAATGTCGATCGCGCGTGTGCCGCTCAGATATTGGCCGGTAAGCGAGGCAGGGTCTGCCTGGACTGCTTCGGGCGTACCCTGCGCCACCACTTGGCCGCCATGTTCACCTGCGCCCGGGCCCATATCCACAACCCAGTCGGCCAGGCGGATCATGTCCTCGTCGTGCTCGACCACGATGACGCTATTACCCAGGTCGCGCAAGTGCTGCAGTGTACCGATCAGACGATCGTTATCGCGCTGATGCAGACCGATAGAGGGCTCGTCGAGCACATACATCACCCCGGTCAAACCCGAGCCGATCTGGCTGGCCAGACGGATACGCTGCGCCTCGCCGCCAGAGATCGTATCGGCGCTGCGGTCTAGCGACAGATAATTCAACCCCACGTTGTTCAGAAAGCTCAGCCGGGCCTCGATCTCGCGCACAATGCGCTGCGCGATTTCCTGTTTGGCGCCCGTCAATGTCAGCGCGCGGAACCACGCCAGGCAATCCGATAGCGGCATCGCCTCGACTTCGTATATCGCCTGGCCGTGGCGTTCGCCTCCTCGCGGATCGGTGCCGATCAGCACGTGGCGCGCCTCGGCGCGCAACCGCGAGCCGCCGCAATCGGGGCAGGTTTTGATATTGCGATATTTGCCGAGTTCCTCGCGCACCGTGGGCGAGTCGGTTTCGAGCCAACGGCGTTCGAGGTTGGGGATGATGCCTTCGAACGCGTGCCGCTTGACCGTGCTGCGGCCTTTTTCATTCAGGTAGAGAAAGGCGATTTCTTCTTCGCCCGAGCCGTACAGGACCTTGTGGCGCACGTCCTCCGGCAGTTCTTCGAAAGGCGTCTCAATGTCGAACTCAAAATGCGCCGCCAGGCTGGTCAATAGTGAATGCGTAAAGGCATTGCGGCGGTCCCAGCCGCGCACCGCACCCGCCGCGAGGCTGAGCTCCGGAAATGCCACCACGCGCTTGGGGTCAAAAAAGCCGACCTGCCCAATCCCGTCACAGGAAGGGCAGGCGCCCATCGGATTGTTGAAACTGAACAGGCGCGGCTCTAGTTCAGGCAGGCTGTGGCTGCATACGGGACAGGCATAGCGGCTGGAAAACACCTGTTCACGGCCGCTGTCCATATCCAGTGCCACCGTGCGGCCGTCGGCCAGCTGCATGGCGGTTTCGAAGCTTTCCGCCAGCCGCTGTTTGCTTTCGGGCCGGATGCGCAGCCGATCGATCACCACATCGATGTCGTGTTTCTCGTTTTTCTTCAGCGGGGCCATCTCGCTGATTTCCTGCATTTGTCCGTCCACGCGCAGCCGCACATAGCCTTGGGCCTGCAAGCTGGCGCATTCGTCCTCGAAGCTGCCCTTGCGTGCCCGGGCGATGGGGGCCAGGACAGCCAGACGCGTTTCATCGGGCCAGGCCAGGACGGCATCCACCATTTGGCTCACACTCTGCGCCTGCAAAGGCAGGCCGTGATCCGGGCAATACGGGGTACCCACCCGCGCATAGAGCAGGCGCAGGTAGTCGTGAATCTCGGTAATGGTGCCGACGGTCGAGCGGGGGTTATGGCCGGCGGCTTTCTGCTCGATGGAAATCGCCGGGGACAGGCCCTCGATCAGATCGACATCGGGTTTATCCATCAACTGCAGAAACTGCCGGGCATAGGCTGACAGGCTCTCCACGTAGCGGCGTTGCCCCTCGGCGTACAAGGTGTCAAAGGCCAACGATGATTTGCCCGAGCCGGACAGGCCCGTGACCACCACCAGCTTGTGGCGAGGCAAGTCCAGCGAGACGTTTTTGAGGTTGTGGGTGCGAGCACCCCGGATGCGTATCGCGTTCATCGGCAGATTCAGCAGTTTCAAAGGCCAACTTGGTACTATAGCGCGCTGAGGCTTTTTCCATCCCTGTTGCATGCCGGCCGAACCCAAACTGAAGTTGACCCCGTCTGAAAGACGCGCCAGCGTGGCGCTCGCTGGCCTGTTCGCGTGCCGGATGCTGGGCCTGTTCCTATTGCTGCCGGTATTCGCTGTCGCGGCCCGCGGCTTGCCGGGGGGCGACGACCCCATGAAAGTAGGGCTGGCACTGGGCATGTACGGGCTGACCCAGGCGTTCATGCAGATTCCCTTTGGCCTGGCGTCCGACCGTTGGGGACGGCGTCCCGTCGTGATCGCCGGCCTGGTGCTGTTCATCATCGGCAGTATCGTGTGCGCCCAGGCGCAGGACGTGTTCTGGATCACCATAGGCCGTGCCATTCAGGGCGCCGGCGCCATTTCCGCCGCCGTTACCGCCTGGCTGGCCGATGCGACACGCGATGAGGTGCGTACGCGCGCCATGGCTATGGTGGGCGGCTCTATCGGGCTGTCGTTTGCCGTGTCGCTGGTGCTCTCGCCCTTGCTGGTAGGGTGGTGGGGCTTGTCCGGCTTGTTCTGGACGATCGCCTGTCTGGGCGTGGCCAGCCTGGCCGTTGCGCGCTGGGTCGTGCCGGTTGTCCCTCGGACTGACGCGCGCAGCATGAATAATGCCGGCCCGCATGCGGTCCTGGCCCATACCGATTTGCTGCGCCTGAATTTTGGCGTGTTTGTCCTGCACTGTACGCAAGTCGCGCTCTTTGTCGTGGTGCCCGCCTTGTTGGCGCATACCGGGGGGCTGGACGCGCAAGCACTATGGAAGGTCTATCTTCCCATCATCGTGGTGTCATTCATTCTGATGGTGCCCGTGATCTTTATCGCTGAACGCCGCCGGGCGCACCGGGGCGCGCTGCGCGCTGCCGTAGCCGGGTTGATTGTGGTGTGCGCGCTGCTGCCCATGGCCAGTCAGGGTTTTTATACCCTGGCGCTCGTGATGACGGCCTTTTTCGTGGCGTTCAACGTGCTGGAGGCCTTGCAGCCGTCCTTGGTGTCGCGCGTGGCACCTGCCCAGTACAAGGGTCTGGCGCTCGGGTTTTACAACACCGCCCAGGCCGCTGGCCTGTTTTGCGGTGGTGCGCTGGGCGGATGGCTGGCCGCGAATGTGGGCACGAATGCCGTATTCCTGGGGGCGGCAGGCCTGTCGGTGCTATGGTTGGCCGTGACGTGGGCATTAAAGCCGTTGCCCTGAGGCGGACGCCGGCAGAGCGTGCGGGGACCATGTACGCCTCTGAGCATGGCTGTTGATCGATGGCAGCCGCTATGGGCGGGCGTCTTTTTTAGCCTAGGGCTGTTCGGTTGCACGGCGCCATTGCAGTAGGCTGCGCTTAGCCCACTGTTGAGCGGCCCGCTGAGATGCTCCCGACGGGAAATTAGCGCTTGAAGTCGCGCCCGGACACGCCTAGGACGGTATGCCTTTGCGCCGGCGTTTTTCCTCGCGCACCACAATCCAGACTCCTACCAGCAGCATCGCGGCCAGGGCATACCACGTAATGGCATAGCTCAGGTGGCTGTTGGCAAACGTGAGCACAGTCAATCCGCCCACGGGCGCACGCGCGGGATCCCGATTATTGCCATTGCTGGCGGCATCCGCATCAATGAAATACGGGGCGACATTGGTCAACTGGCGCGCCGTTGCAATGGCCTGCAGGTCACGCGTGTACCAGCGATCGGCAGCCGGGTCATTAGTCCGCAAAAAGGCCTCGCCGGACTCCCCCATACGCAACAGGCCCGTGACCTGCACCGGTTCTGCGGGGGCGGTCTCCGCAGGCGGGTTTTTGCGCCATTCGGGCAAAACAAAGCCGCGGTTGATCAAAATCGTGCTGCCGTCGGCCAGACGCAGAGGGGTCATGACCCAGTAGCCGCCGCCCAGGTCAGTGACCGCCTGGACCAGAATCTGCCGATCAAACTCATACTGACCGGCCACTGTGACGTGACGGTACTCCGCATTGTCATAGGTCAAGGCCGGCCATTCGGCCTCGGGCGGGGCAGGCACGGCAGGCAAGTGTACGCGCGCGTTGACACTGGCGATGAGGGCTTCTTTCCAGGCAAGACGATGGACTTGCCACGTGCCCAGTGCACACAGCGCGGCAAAAATGGCGAGCGCAATCACCCCGAATACGATCAGGGTGAGGGTACTGCGGGGACGAGGAGCGGGGGATTGGGTTTCTACTTTTCCTGGAGTCATCAGGGCATATTTCGCATGTCGTGAACGGACATGGGCATCATATTCGAATCCAGGTGATACATGATCCAGATCGACCCGCTAAGCGTGATGACAACGAGTACCAGGGTAAAGATGAATGCCAACATATTCCAGCCGCTTTCGGCCTTGGTATCCAGGTGCAGAAAATAGACGATATGCACCACGATCTGCACCACGGCAAAGGCCATCAGCACCAAGGCCGTGACGCGCGAGGATTCCAGCACCTTGCCCATCACCAGCCAGAATGGAATGGCCGTCAGGATGGCGGCCAGGACAAAGCCCGTGACGTAACTTTTGAAGGTACCGTGGCCGACGTCTTCGTCCTCGTCGTGGTGGCCATGTCCATGATCGGAGCCGTGGTGCGGCAGATGATCGGTATGCGCGGTCATGGCAGCACTCCTATCAGATAGACAAAGGTAAACACACCGACCCAGATCAGATCCAGGAAATGCCAGAACAGCGACAGGCACATCAGGCGGCGACGGTTTTCAGGAATGAGGCCATGCTTTTTCACCTGGACCATCAGCGTCACCAGCCACACGATACCGAAGGTCACGTGCAGCCCGTGCGTGCCGACCAGCGTAAAGAACGATGACAGGAAAGCGCTGCGTTGCGGACCCGCGCCATGTTCGATCAGGTGCACGAACTCGTACATTTCCAGCGATAAAAAGCCCAGGCCGAGGATTCCTGTGATGCCCAACCATAACTGCACCATGCCCACTCGTTTATTGCGCATCTCCAGCATGGCAAAGCCATACGTGATGGACGATAGCAACAGCAGCGAGGTGTTGACTGCGACCAGCGGCAGATCGAACAGATCCGCGCCTGATGGGCCTGCCGCGTAGTTGCGGCCCAATACGCCATACGTGGCAAACAGGCAGGCAAAGATGAGGCAGTCGCTCATCAGGTACACCCAGAACCCCAGCAGGGTGCCGTTCTTCGGGTGGTGTTCGACCGGGACGTAGAACACGGGCTCGGATGGCGGCGCGGCGCTGCCAGTCAGGGGAGGGGCCAAGGTATCAGACATGTTGTTCCAGCAACCGGGTGCGCGCGGCTTCGGTCTGCACGACGTCTTGCGCCGGCACGTAGTAGTCGCGCTTGTAGTTGAAGGTATGGATGATCGCCACCACGATCAGGGCCGCAAACGACAGGATCGCCAACGGCCACATGTGCCAGATCAGCGCAAATCCCATTACTACGCTGATGCCCGCCAGCACAATGCCGGCCCACGTGTTTTTAGGCATATGGATGGGAATAAAGCCCTGTTGCGGCCGTTGATAGCCATGCTGTTTCATTTGCGCCCAGGCGTCTTGATCGTGGACACGAGGCGTAAAGGCAAAGTTGTAGCTTGGCGGCGGCGATGATGTGGACCATTCCAGCGTACGGCCGTCCCAGGGGTCGCCCGTGAAATCGCGCAACGATTCCCGGCGCCGGTAGCTCACGACAAGTTGAATCAAGAAACTGGCGATCCCCAGTGCAATCAGGAATGCACCGAATGCAGCGACCTGGAACCATATCTGCAACGACCCATCGTCGAAATGATTCACGCGGCGTGTGACGCCCATCAAGCCCAACGCATAGAGTGGCATGAAGGCGATATAGAAACCGACCAGCCAGAACCAGAACGAACACTTGCCCCAGAACGGATCCAGTTTGTAGCCAAAGGCCTTGGGGAACCAGTACGTGATACCGGCCATCAGGCCGAACAACACCCCGCCGATGATGACGTTATGGAAGTGCGCGATCAGGAACAGACTATTGTGCAGTACGAAATCGGCGGGCGGCACCGCCAGCAGCACGCCTGTCATGCCCCCGATGACAAAGGTGACCATGAAGCCCATCGTCCACAGCATGGGGACTTCGAATCGGATGCGCCCACGGTACATCGTGAACAGCCAGTTGAAAATCTTGGCACCCGTCGGGATCGAGATGATCATCGTCGTGATCCCGAAAAACGAATTGACGCTGGCCCCTGACCCCATGGTGAAGAAATGGTGCAGCCAGACCAGATAAGACAACACCGTGATGACGACCGTGGCATACACCATGGATGCATAACCGAACAAGCGTTTGCGGCAGAACGTCGCCACGACCTCGGAGAAAATGCCAAAGGCGGGCAGGATCAGGATGTAGACCTCCGGGTGGCCCCAGATCCAGATCAGGTTCACATACATCATCGCGTTGCCGCCGAAGTCTGCTGTGAAAAAATTGGTGCCCACATAGCGGTCCATCGTCAGGAGCGCCAACACGGCCGTCAAGACCGGAAAGGCCGCCACGATCAGGACGTTGGTGCACAGTGCAGTCCACGTAAAGATCGGCATGCGCATCATCGTCATGCCCGGCGCACGCATTTTGACGATGGTGACCAGCAAATTGACGCCCGACAGCAGTGTGCCTACCCCCGCTATCTGTAATGCCCAGATGTAGTAATCGACCCCCACATCCGGACTATGCGCAATCCCTGACAAGGGTGGATACGCCAGCCATCCCGTCTTGGCGAATTCACCGACAAACAGCGACAGCATGACCAGTATCACGCCGCCCGTGGTCATCCAGAAACTGAAGTTGTTCAAGAAGGGAAATGCGACATCGCGCGCACCGATCTGCAAGGGCACGATGTAATTCATCAGCCCGGTGACCAAGGGCATGGCCACAAAGAAAATCATGATCACGCCGTGCGCGGTGAAGATCTGGTCATAGTGATGGGGCGGCAAATACCCGGCGGAGTCGCCGAACGCGATGGCCTGCTGCGCCCGCATCATGATGGCATCGGAAAATCCACGCAGCAGCATGATGATGCCCAGGATCATGTACATGATCCCGATTTTCTTGTGGTCGATGCTGGTGAACCACTCGCGCCAGAGATAACCCCATTTGCCGAAATACGTGATGCCGCCCAGCACCGCGATGCCGCCGATGGCGACGACGATAAAGGTCACGAGCAGGATAGGCTCGTGATACGGAATGGATTCCCAGGTCAGTCGACCGAAGATCAGGCGGGTAAGGTCTGTTTGATCTGTCATCTCGATCTCAGGCTAAAGACCATCAATTCACGACACTGTCAGCACATGCCCGACAGCTCGCCCCATCAGAGCAGTAATTGCGCCGGCGACGTACACATTGAGCCCACGTATTGACGCGGGGGCGTTTGCGTCAGGCCGAGGCGCTCGCGCACGGCAGGATCCAGGCTTGTCACGTTGTAGACACCGGGGATGCCCAAGCCGCCTTGAGCGTCAATGGCCATGACTTCTCTCATGCACATGCGATTGGGTTCTACGCAGCGGTTGACGATCGCGTCAAACAGGCCCGGCGCGACGCTCGCGTAGCGAGTCACCGGATTGCGCTCGCTAGGCTGCTCCAGTTGCAGATAGGTTTCGCGACTGAGCGTGCTGCCCGCAGCTCGTGCGTCCGCCACCCATTTGTCGAATCCGGCCTGATCGACGCCATGGAATGCAAATCGCATGCCGGAGAACCCCGCGCCGCTGTAATTCGCGGACAGGCCTTCGTATGTGCCGGGGTGATTGATCACTGCATGCAGGGTAGTCTGCATACCCGGCATGGCATAGATCTGGCCCGCCAAGGCTGGCACAAAGAAGGAGTTCATGACCGACGACGATGTGATCTTGAACTGGATGGGGCGGTCAACGGGCGCAGTCATTTCGTTGACCGTGGCGATGCCTTGCTCTGGATAGAGGAACAGCCATTTCCAGTCCAGTGCGACGACTTCCACCACCAGGGGCTTTGTGTCCGGCGGAACCGTCCGGCCCTCCGATAACCTGACCAACGGGCGATAGGGGTCGAGCTGATGCGTACTGACCCAGGTCACTGCGCCCAGCGCGATGATGATGAGCAGTGGTGCCGCCCAGATGAGCAGCTCGAGCACGGTGGAGTGATTCCACTCGGGATCGTAATGCGCAGTCTTGTTGGTTTCTCGATAGCGCCACGCGAATAAAAATGTCAGCGCGATGACCGGTACGATGATCAACAGCATCAGTACGGTCGAGATGATGATCAGATTACGCTGCTGCAGAGCAATATCGCCGGAGGGCGATAGCAGTACCGCGTTGCACCCGCCCAGCAAGGGCACAAGGGCAAACAAAATAAATCCGCGGAGCCTTGGGAAAGACGGCATGGCCAAACCCCGAAACGTAACCGTGGGAAGTAAGCGCAACACTACGCTGGATATCGAGAAAAATCTAGCGTTCGGCGCGTTTCTGTCTGTGAATCGACGTGTATGACACACAGAGCCGTACCAAGACGCTTGCAGCCGTCCCGGACATGAGCGTACCCTACTAGCGTATGTCGCAAGATCGTAGACAAGGTGTACCCAGCCCTTCTTTTTGCGAGCTAGCTCATGTCGACCACTACGCAATATCCTGGTCATATTCCCCCTGCGCCTGGCGCGCCCTTGCCTAGCGGACAGGGGAGTCATGCCAAGGTCGCGCCCAGCGAAATCGCGGTGGGCGTCGTGGTGGGCAGAGCCTCCGAGTATTTCGATTTCTTTGTTTTTGGCATTGCCTGCGTACTGGTTTTCCCCAGGGTATTTTTCCCTTTTGAGGGGCCGCTTCAGGGCACGATTTGGTCGTTTGTGATCTTTTCGTTCGCCTTCATCATGCGCCCCGTCGGCACCGTCGTGTCGATGGCGATCCAGCGATACTGGGGGCGTGCTACCAAGCTGACCGTGGCGCTGTTCGTGCTGGGCACGGCAACCGTAGGCATGGCGTTTTTGCCCAGCTACGAAGTGATCGGGCCGTATGCCATCGTGTTGCTGGCCATCTTTCGCTGTATGCAGGGCTTGGCATTTGGCGGATCATGGGATGGGCTGCCCTCGCTGCTGGCACTCAATGCACCCTCCAATCGCCGCGGCTGGTATGCGATGATGGGACAGCTGGGTGCGCCTGTGGGCTTCATGGTCGCCAGCGCCCTGTTTCTCTTTTTGCATGTCACCCTGACCGAGGCAGATTTTCTAGCCTGGGGCTGGCGCTATCCGTTCTTTGTGGCGTTCGCGATCAACGTCGTGGCGCTCTTTGCGCGTCTGCGCCTGGTGGTCACAGAGGAATATACGCAGCTGCTCGAAGAAGGCGAGCTCGAGCCCATCCCGGTAGGCGAGATGGTCCGGGAGCAGGGCTACAACATGTTCATTGGCGCTTTTGCCGCGCTGGCCAGCTATGCGCTGTTCCACTTGGTGACGGTGTTTCCGTTGTCGTGGATCGCAATTCGCGAGTCGCAAGAAATTCCCCAGGTGTTGATCGTACAAATCATTGGCGCCGTACTGTGTATCGTGGGCGTTATCGCTTCGGGCATGGTGGCCGATCGCATTGGACGCCGTACTACGTTGGGTTTGCTGGCGGTATTGATCAGCATTTATGCGTTGTTCACGCCGTGGTTATTGGGTGGTGGGCCCAGCGCACAGAACGCGTTCATTCTGATCGGTTTTGTGCTGTTGGGTTTGTCTTATGGCCAGGCCTCGGGCACCGTGACGGCCAACTTCATTCGGCGTTATCGCTACACGGGCGCGGCTCTGACCACGGACATGGCGTGGCTGATCGGCGCGGCTTTTGCACCACTGGTCGCATTGGGATTGTCGGCACGGTTTGGATTGGTAGCCGTGAGTGTTTATCTGCTGTCGGGCACGGTGTGTACCTTGCTGGCACTGCGCATTAACAAAGTCCTCGAAACACGCGACTGATGCGTTGCTGATCAGCGCTTGTCGTTCTCTTTTTATCGCTGTTGGTGTTGTGGGCGTTTGCTGCTCTTGATTGTCTCTCTGAAGGCGTCCCTGCCGCGTGCCTGGGCGTGGCGCCGGGCCTATCGCACGGACTCGGCCCATGAGCTGTCCTGGTCTAATGTAAGTGGACACGTAGATAGGGTCATTGACCCTAGCCAG
>NZ_BAAGVG010000026.1:0-203621 GCF_054780995.1 Bordetella tumbae | reverse complement strand
GTTCTGTTGGTCGTCGAGCCGAGGCAATCGGCCCGGCCGGGCTTCACAAAGTCGGTCCGGCGCGCGGGCGCCGGACACCGTGTTCGCTCGCTTCGTCCGGCCCCTACGGGCCTCCCTTCAGCGTCCGCTCCACTCGACTTTGAGGCGCCCGGCCGGGCCGATTGCCTCGGCTCGACTGGCATCAATTAGAATTCTCTGCATCGCTGGCATGGCTTTCTTGCTTGGCGTTTTTCTGCAGCCGCATTGGTAAAGAGAAAGATCTTGCGGTGCTGCTTTCGGAGGACGCCCAGCGCGTCCCCCTCAAGCGATCGGTCCGGGCATGCGGTAGGGGTGGCGTGGTGCCTGGTTGGAGGATCTGCTTGGCTGCGTTTGATGCTTGCGGCGATGATGCGTAGGGCACTTTTTTTGGCGGCGTATCCATAGCATGTCTGTGCTCTGGGTCAGAGTTCATCGCTGCGGACGTGATTTGCGCTCACCATGAGCGCGCTATAACGAGTGCCATGCGTGGCATTACGTCAATGAGACTCGAGAGATCTTTTGTCCCGCAACGGTGCCACAGCCTGTGCATGCCCATCCCGAACGCGATTTTCGGGGGTGCAGGGCACCCGAAAATCGCAGCCCTGCAAGATCTTTCTCTTCCCCCAGACTGATGCAGAAAAACGCCAAGCACGAAAGCCGTGCCAGCGATGTGATGAGCTTGAGTTACTGCGAGTCGATGCGGGGCAGTGGCCGCGTGGGGGCGCCTCGTGGCCGAGTGGAGCGGACACCGTAGGGAGCGCGAAGGCGCGGACGAGGTCAGCGAACACGGTGTCCGGCGCGCAGGGCGCCGGACCGGCCACGTGAAGCCCCCACGCGGCCACTGCCCCGCATCGACGTCCAATAGCACTAATCCCTCCCTCACCAACGAAACCCCGCACACAAAACCCCCTTGCACGAATCCCTCCCCAGCTATATAGTTGAAACCTAAACTATTTGATCGCCAGGAAACAGCAGTAACCCCCTGGTAAAGAGCCGTTTTCACGGAGTCATGTGTCATGAAGATTGTCTGCCTAGGAGGCGGCCCCGCGGGTCTGTATTTCGGGTTGCTCATGAAATTGCAGAACCCTGCCAACGAAGTGACAGTGATCGAACGTAACCGGCCGTATGACACGTTTGGCTGGGGCGTGGTGTTCTCTGACGCCACGATGGACAACCTCCGGCAGGCCGATCCTGTGTCGGCGCAGACGATTGGCGATGCGTTCAATCATTGGGACGACATTGAGATCAATTTCCAGGGACAGAGCATCCGGACCAGCGGGCACGGATTCATAGGCATCGGCCGCAAGAAATTGTTGAATATCCTGCAACAGCGCTGCGAAGACGTCGGCGTAAAGCTGGTGTTTGAGACATTCGTACAGGACGACCAGGCCGTGGCGCAGCAATACGATGCCGATCTGGTGATCGCCTCCGATGGTCTGAACAGCGTCGTGCGTACCCGCTACGCGGAAACGTTCAAGCCGGATATCGACACGCGCCGTTGCCGGTTCGTGTGGTTGGGAACCACCAAGGTCTTTGATGCATTTACCTTTGCCTTCGTGCAGACCGAGCACGGCTGGTTCCAAGCGCATGCCTATCGATTCGAGGATGGACTGTCGACGTTCATCGTCGAGACGCCCGAGGAAACCTGGCAGGCCGCAGGGATAGGAGAGATGAGCCAAGAGGAAGGCATCGCCTTTTGTGAAAAGCTGTTTGCGCCTTGGCTGGATGGGCATAAATTGATCAGCAACGCAGCGCACCTGCGCGGCGCAGCGATCTGGATCCGTTTCCCTCGCGTGATCTGCAATACCTGGGTGCAGTGGAACACGCTCGATACGCCGCGCGGCGAGCGTCGCGTACCCGTGGTGTTGATGGGGGATGCCGCGCATACCGCACATTTCTCGATCGGCTCAGGGACCAAGCTGGCGCTCGAGGACGCCATTGAGTTGGCGCGCTGTCTGGGAGGCGCGGAGGGCGGACTGGAGCAGGGCCTGCAGCATTACGAGGATGTGCGCAGCGTCGAGGTGCTAAAGATTCAAAACGCTGCCCGTAACTCCACCGAATGGTTTGAAAACGTGCAGCGTTATGCGGACCTGGACCCCGAGCAGTTTGCCTATTCACTGTTGACGCGTTCGCAACGGATCTCGCACGAAAATCTGCGCTTGCGTGATCCTGCCTGGTTAAATGGCTATGAAAGCCGTCTGGCCCAGCGTGCGGCAGCGCAGGTGGGCGATGCCACTGAGGCCGCAGGCCTGAAAAACGCAACGCGAGCCTCTGGTGCTGCGACAGCGGCTCCGCAGGTCGGCGCTGCATCGGATAACGCCTCTGCCACCGCTGCGCCTTTGCCGATGCTGACACCGTATCGCGTGCGCGGCACCACCCTGAAGAACCGCATTGTCGTCTCTCCCATGGCGATGTATTCCTGCGTGGACGGTGTTCCCGGCGAGTTCCACCTGGTGCATCTGGGGGCCCGCGCGATGGGCGGTGCAGGCCTGGTCATGGTCGAGATGACATGTCCTTCGCCGGATGCGCGTATTACCCCGGGATGTCCAGGGCTATGGAACGACGAGCAGGCCCAGGCGTTCGGCCGTATCGTGGATTTTGTGCACGCTAACAGCGATGCGCGCATCGGGATGCAGTTGGGCCATGCGGGCCGCAAAGGCTCTACGCAGTTGGGCTGGCAGCAGATGGATCATCCGCTTCCAGACGGCAACTGGCCGCTGTTGTCGGCTTCTGCATTGCCTTATTTGCCGGGCGTTTCCCAAACGCCGCGTGCGATGACGCGCGAGGACATGGACCGCGTGCGCGATGATTTCGTGGCATCGGCACGCCGTGCCGCGCAGGCCGGGTTCGATTGGCTGGAATTGCACTGCGCACACGGGTATTTGCTGTCCAGCTTCATCTCGCCTTTGACCAACCAGCGGGATGACGAATATGGCGGCAGCCTGGAAAATCGCCTGCGCTATCCGCTGGAGGTATTCCGCGCGGTGCGTGAAGCCTGGCCTCAGGATCTGCCGATATCCGTGCGTATTTCCGCTCACGACTGGGTTGAGGGCGGGATCACTGCGGACGATGCGGTCGCGATCGCACGATATTTCAAAGCGGCAGGGGCGGACATGATCGATTGTTCGTCAGGCCAGGTCAGCCCAGATCAGCACCCCGTATACGGCCGCATGTATCAGACGCCTTTTGCGGATCGGGTGCGTAATGAGGCCGGAATTCCCACGATCGCAGTCGGTGCGATTTTCGAGGCCGATCATGTCAACGGCATCATCGCCTCCGGCCGTGCGGATCTGTGCGCGCTGGCTCGCCCGCATCTGGCCGATGCCGCATGGACATTGCGGGAGGCTGCACGCGTCGGTTACCGTGATACGGCGTGGCCGAAACAATATGCGGCAGGCAAGCGCCAACTCGAAACCAACTTTGAACGCGCCGCACTGTTGGCGCAATTGGATGTCAAATGAACGCGTCTATCGGCGTATTGGATGGCCGTCACGCTCTGGTGACGGGCGGCGCCCGCGGTATAGGCCTGGCCTGCGCGCAGGCCTTGCAGCAACGTGGGGCAGCGCTGACCTTGCTGGGGCGCGACCGGGCCGCACTGGATGCTGCCGTGGCCGCGTTGAGCAAGCATGGCCAGGTCCATGCCGTGGTTGCTGATATTGCCGACGAAGCCTCGGTACGAGCGGCCTTTGAGCAGGCGGCACAGCATAGTGGCGCCGTGGATATTCTGGTCAATAACGCAGGCCAGGCGGTCAGTCAGCGATTCGATCGCACCGACGCGGCAACATGGCAGTCCATGTTGGCGGTGAACTTGACCGGCACCTACCACTGCACGCAGGCCGCGCTGCCGGGCATGTTGGCCGCCGGATGGGGACGAATTATCAATGTCGCCAGCACGGCAGGTTTGATCGGTTATCCCTACGTCAGTGCTTATTGTGCAGCCAAGCATGGTGTGGTGGGCCTGACTCGCGCATTAGCGCTGGAATTGGCGCGCAAGGGCATCACCGTCAACGCGGTTTGCCCGGGTTTCACCGAGACCGACATCGTGCGCGATGCCGTGAGCAATATTGTCAGCAAGACGGGCCGCACGGCTGAGGCTGCGCGTGATGAGTTGGCTGCCCGCAACCCCCAGGGCCGTCTGGTGCAACCCGCAGAGGTTGCAGAGACGGTTGCCTGGCTGGCCCTGCCGTCATCGTCATCCATCAATGGCCAGGCCATTGCCGTCGATGGCGGCGAGGTCATGCCAGGCTGAAACTTTGAACTTATTTCCATCCCAGAGACACGTCGCGGATCAGCAGGAGACATCATGACCGAAGCATCCACAGAGCACACCATGAAACATCATCGCCGTCCGTATGCAAACTATGCGGCGCGGACTTTCCTGTGGGAGGTGTCAGCGGATGGCAAGGTTGCGACGATCACCTTGAATCGCCCCGAGCGCAAGAACCCGTTGACGTTCGATTCGTATGCCGAGCTGCGGGATCTGTTTCGCAGCCTGTCCTATGCCACGGATGTCAAAGTGGTCGTGGTGACGGGGTCCGGCGGTAATTTCTGCTCGGGTGGCGACGTGCACGAGATCATCGGACCGTTGACCAAAATGAGTATGCCCGAGCTGCTGGATTTCACCCGGATGACGGGCGATCTGGTCAAGGCGATGCGGGCCTGCCCGCAGCCGATTGTGGCGGCTGTGGACGGTGTATGTGCAGGTGCGGGGGCAATGATTGCCTTGGCATCGGACATGCGTCTGGGTACCCCGGCGGCGAAGACGGCTTTTCTGTTCACGCGGGTAGGGCTGGCTGGGGCAGACATGGGTGCTTGCACGTTGCTGCCCCGGATGATCGGCCAGGGGCGCGCATCCGAGCTGCTCTATACCGGACGCTCCATGAACGCAGAAGAGGGCTCGCAGTGGGGGTTCTTCAATAGCCTGCACGACAGTGGGCAGCTGTTGGCAGCGGCTCAGACGCTGGCCGCGCAATTGGCCGCCGGCCCGACGTTTGCTCATGGCATGACGAAAAAACTGCTGCATCAGGAATGGAATATGGGTGTGGACGAGGCGATCGAGGCGGAAGCCGAAGCGCAAGCCATCTGCATGCAGACACGTGATTTCCATCGGGCCTATGAGGCGTTCGTGGCCAAGCAGAAACCGGTCTTCAAAGGGGATTGAGATGGCGGACACGTCGTGGCTGGATTGGCCTTTTTTCGAAGATCGTCATCGTGAGATGGCTGCCGAGCTGGAGGCGTGGTGCATCGATGCCTTGGCCGATATCGACCATCACGATACGGACGAAGCATGCCGCCGATTAGTCGCCGCACTGGGTCAGGCGGGCTGGTTGCGTTATTGCGTACCTGCGGGTCCTGACAATACGTGGGGAGGCGCGCTGCCTCAGGTCGATTCGCGCATGGTGTGCATTTTGCGCGAGACGCTTGCACGGCACGAAGGATTGGCGGATTTTGCGGCGGCGATGCAGGGATTGGGCAGCGGGGCGATTGCGCTGATGGGATCAGATGCGCTGCGTCAGC
The DNA here is from genome assembly GCF_054780995.1 of Bordetella tumbae. Lineage (NCBI taxonomy): Bacteria > Pseudomonadati > Pseudomonadota > Betaproteobacteria > Burkholderiales > Alcaligenaceae > Bordetella > Bordetella tumbae. The sequence continues at coordinate 198,086 of NZ_BAAGVG010000026.1, read as the reverse complement.
GTTATTTGCCCAAAGTGGCCAGCGGGCAGGCAATTGCCGCGTTCGCGCTGTCGGAGCCGGACGCTGGCTCCGACGTGGCGGCACTGTCTTGCTCGGCGCGCCTCGACGGTGACCATTATGTGCTCGATGGTGCCAAGACCTGGATTTCCAACGGCGGCATCGCGGACTTTTACTGCGTCTTTGCCCGGACGGGCGAGGCGCCGGGCGCGCGAGGCATCTCCGCGTTTGTGGTGGATGCCGACACGCCGGGATTCAGTGTTTCCGAACGCATTGATGTCATTGCACCGCATCCGTTGGCGACACTGACGTTCGATAATTGCCGTATTCCTGTTGCGCAACGGTTGGGCGAACCGGGACAGGGATTCAAGCTCGCCATGATGACGCTGGATATTTTCCGCGCATCGGTGGCGGCTGCGGCATTGGGTTTTGCGCGCCGGGCGTTGGATGAGGGCCTGTCGCGCGCACGCGAGCGCCGCATGTTCGGCCAGGCCCTGGCGGACTTGCAGTTGACGCAGGCAGCCCTGGGCGACATGGCGACGGCAATTGATTCTGCCGCGCTGTTGACGTATCGCGCTGCCTGGCTGCGCGACGTCAAAGGCGTGCGTACGACACGGGAGGCTGCCATGGCCAAGATGGCCGCGACAGAGTCGGCGCAGGCGGTCATCGATCGCGCATTGCAAATGTTCGGCGGCGCCGGAGTGGTATCGGGCATGCCTGTCGAGAAGTTGTATCGGGAGATCCGCGCCCTGCGCATTTACGAGGGTGCGACGGAAGTCCAAAAACTGATCATCGCCAGAGAGCTGCTTAAAGACTAGCCAACTAGCAACGGCAGCCCATCATCGCATCGCAAGGGGAACACCATGGAACGCTCCGCTCATCTGGACACATTCGCAAGAGATCATCTGCCGCCGCCAGAGGAGTGGCCCGAGTTTCTGCTCGATGGCCCTGATGTGAACTATCCCGAGCGCATGAATTGCGCCGCGGAACTCGTCGACGCCACGGTGATGGCGGGGCATGGTGAACGTATTGCGTTGCGTTGGCGTCAGGGCGATCAGCTCAGGACTATGACGTATGCCGAGTTGCGGACGCTGAGCAATCGGATTGCCCATGTATTGACCGAGGACATGCAGTTGGTCCCGGGCAATCGTTTGCTGTTGCGTGGCCCGAATAATCCGATGATGGCAGCCTCATGGCTGGCCGCCATCAAGGCCGGCCTGGTCACCGTGCCGACGATGCCATTGCTGCGCTCCAAGGAGCTGAAACAGATCATCGAGAAAGCGCAGGTGACGGCCATGCTGTGCGATGCGCAATTGCGTGAGGAGGCCGAGCATTGCCTGCAGCCGGATCATGAACATTACTGCGAGCCGCTCCGTCAGGTCGTGCTGTTTAACGATAGTGCGCCAGATTCGCTGGATGTGTTGGCGCAGGCTAAAGCCGATGATTTCTCCGTCTGCGATACGGCTGCCGATGATGTATGCCTGATTGCGTTCACCAGCGGCACGACAGGCATGCCTAAAGGATGCATGCATTTTCATCGCGATGTATTGGCCATGTGCGATCTGTTTCCTCGCCATGTCATCAAGCCCGGGCCCGACGATATCTTCTGCGGTACGCCGCCCTTGGCGTTCACGTTCGGTTTGGGCGGCCTGCTGTGTTTTCCGCTGCGCGTGGGCGCCAGTGTGGCGTTGGCGGAAAAACTCAATCCCGATGCGTTGATGGCCATGATTCAGGACTTTCGCGCCACGATCGTTTTTACTGCTCCGACTTTTTACCGTCAGATGGCTGGATTGGTCGGCAAATACGACATCAGCTCGTTAAAGAAAAGTGTGTCCGCAGGCGAGGCCTTGCCCGATGCCACACGTGAGCTATGGCGAAACGCTACCGGAATCGAGATGATCGACGGGATAGGCGGCACCGAGATGATCCACGTGTTCGTCTCCAGCCCGCCCGATGAGGTCCGCCCCGGAGCGATCGGCAAGGTCGTGCCAGGCTATGTGGCTTGCGTGGTGGATGAAGACATGCAGCCTGTGCCCAACGGCACCGCGGGACGTCTGGCGATCAAAGGGCCGACGGGATGCCGCTACCTGGCAGACGATCGTCAGGGACGTTTTGTGCAGCAGGGATGGAATCTGCCGGGCGATACCTTTGTACAAGACGATGACGGCTATTTCTTTTATCAGGCCCGCAATGACGACATGATCGTCTCCGCGGGATACAACATTGCCGGCCCCGAGGTGGAGGACGCGCTTTTGCATCATGAAGCCGTGGCCGAGTGCGGCGTCGTAGGGGTGCCCGATGACGAGCGCGGCCAGATCGTGAAGGCGTTTGTGGTGCTCAAGCCGGGCTATGAAGCGAGTGCCGGGCTGGTGAAGGCCTTGCAGGCTTTTGTAAAAGCGACTGTGGCTCCCTATAAGTACCCGCGTGCGATTGAGTTCGTGGAGGCTCTGCCGCGTACCGAGACCGGAAAATTGCAGCGCTTTGCGTTAAGGCAAAGGGCCTGATACCTGAATATGGAGCAGGTTTTACCCTAGGATCAACAGCGATGTCAGGACAACCCTTTATCAGCGAAGTCAACGTACGTTTTCGGCATTGCGATCCTGCCGGTATCGTGTTTTACCCGCGCTATTTCGAGATGATCAATGATTTCGTCGAGGAATGGTTCGATAGAGGGATGGGCTTGCCGTTTCACACGTTGCATGTAGGCCGCCGCATCGGGACGCCGCTGGCATCGGTGCAATGTGATTTTTCTGCGCCGAGCCGTTGGCACGAGACCTTGCGCCAGGAGCTGATTGTGCGTCGTATCGGCGGTGCGTCGTTCAGCGCTGAGGTGACGTTCTTTGGGCCAGATGGCGGTGTGCGGCTGAAGGCAACACTCACCATCGTCACGGTGGATCTGGATCGTATGCGGTCTACCGCGATTCCCGATGATTTACGCCTGCGTATGCAGGAGTTTTTAATCGCAGACCCGTCGCAGTAAGGCATCGTGCTTTCGATGAAAGCCGTCAGCCATAGGTGCGGCGTTCGAAGTTTTTAATAAAAGGATGATCCCATGAAGATTTTGCAACCGCCTGATTGGATGCCACCGCGTGGCTATTCGAACGGAGTGATGACGCAAGTCGCGGTCGGGGACCGGCTGGTGTTTGTCGGGGGACAGGTGGGCTGGAATGGTCAGCAGCAGTTCGAGACGGACGACTTTGCCGGACAAGTGCGGCAGGCACTGCTGAACGTGATGGCGATATTGGCCGAAGGCGGGGGCAAGCCAGAGCACATCGTGCGCATGACGTGGTATGTGAAGAACAAGCGCGAGTATGTGGCGTCCTATCCAGATATCGGCAAGCACTATCGAGAGATCGTCGGACGGCATTTCCCGCCGATGAGCGCGGTCGAGGTCGCCGATCTGGTCGAGGAGCGGGCCAAGGTAGAGATCGAGGTGACGGCGGTAATTCCCGGCTAACGCCGGGACTCCACCTTTTCTGCGAGCAGGTCGTATAGCAGTCGCGCGACGGGGTTGAGGTCCTTGCCGCGGGGATGTATCAGCCCTATGGTTCGTGTGATCGTGGGGTTACGCAGTGTGATGCTGACCAAGGTGTCATGGCCTTTGGATGGCATGGCCAGGCGTGGGACGACGCCGATTCCCAGGCCTGCTTCGACCATGCTGACCAGCGCCGGTACGTGTTGTACTTCACAGAAATGGCGAGGCCGCTGTTCACTGCGCGCCAGAGCCTGGTCAATCAGAAAGCGGTTGCCGCTGCCTTGTGCCAGCGTGATATAGGCGTGATGCGCCAGGTCTGCCCAATTGATGGATCGCCGCTTGGCCAAAGGATGTGCGCGGCTGACGGCTGCGACAAAGGGTTCCTCAAGCAATGGCTTGAACTCGATCTCTGCATCGTTGGTACCGATATAAGTCAAGCCGAAATCCGCATCGCCACGAGCGACCGCCGTTAATACCTGAGACGAGGATTCGTCGATGATGCGGATTCTGATGCGCGGATAGCGCGCATGATATTCACGAATCACGTCGGGGAGAAAGTATCCGACAGCCGATGGTACGCAGGCAATGGTCACCATTCCTGACAGCCGTTCGGCCACGTCCTGGATACCGACCAGCGCATTCTCCAGTTCGTTCAGAACGTTCCTGGCTCTGGGAACGAAACCGCGTCCTATCGTGGTCAGCTCGACTTTTCTTGTGGTTCTCGTAAACAGTTGGACGCCGAGCGCGTCTTCCAGTTTGTCCGCGCGACGCGATAGCGCCGATTGTGAGAGATGCAAGGCCTCGGACGCTGCTCGAAAGCTGCCTAAGTCGGCCACGGCCAAGAAAGCGCGCAAATCGGCAAGATCGAATTTCATGCGTTTTGAACAAGAATAGATCGAATTTTTGCACTTTACTCTATTCTGAGGCCTAGGCACGATAGCTCCCATCGCAGAGAACGGTCTGCGAGCGAGGAGACAAACTAATGATGCTTTTACGCAGAAACCCTCTGCGCCGATGGGCGCGGCTTGCCTGGATTTCTACGCTGATCTGTGCGGCGGCGGCAGCAAACGCCGGCGAGTGGCCCGAGCGGCCTATTCGATTGCTCGTTCCTTATGGGCCCGGGGGTAGTTCGGACGTGGTCGCGCGGGCGGTTGCCGCGGAAATGTCGCGCGACCTGGGGCAGCAGGTCATCGTGGAAAACAAGGGCGGCGGTCAGGGAACGATTGCCACGACGGAGGTCGCCCGAGCCAATCCGGACGGATATACCTTGATTCTGGGGCATGTGGGGACGTTGGCGGTCAACCCTACCATGATGCCGAAATTGAACTACGACCCGCGCCGCGATTTCGCCCCGATCGTCTTGTTGGCCAAGCTGCCTATGGTCTTCGCCGTGGGGGGCAATGTACCGGCAAAGACTTTGCCCGAGTTCGTTCAGTTGGCGCGGTCTAAACCTGGCGAGATCAATTACGGGTCCGCAGGTAACGGCAGTGCCGGACATCTCGCATTCGAGATGTTGAAAACTGCGGCAAAGATCGACGTGGTGCATGTGCCTTATCGAGGCACTGGCGCACAGGTCAACGATTTATTGGCAGGCAACATCGACGCTGCCGCAGCGGGAACGCCAGGGCTGTTGCCGCACGCCCAGTCCGGCAAGATCCGGATCGTGGCAGTGGGATCAGCGGCTCGGCTTTCCGTATTGCCTGATGTGCCAACTGTTGCCGAACAGGGGTATCCAGGCTTCGAAAGTTCGCAGTGGTTTGGCCTCTTGGCGCCGGCAGGAACCCCAGACCCGGTTATCAAACGACTGCACCAGGCGGCTTTGTATGCGCTTAACACTGATGCTGTCCGAAACCGCTTGGCTCACGACGCAAGCGAGCCCTCCGGCGCGGGCCCCGCCGAATTCGCGGCTTTTATCGACGCGGAAGAGCAGCGATGGGGCCGGGTCGTGAAAGACGCGCATCTCTCTATTGAATAAATCAAGACAGCATACCCATCCAGGAACATTCAGCATGACTCAAGCACGAGAAAAGATCGTTGTACCAGAAGCGCAGTTAACGGAACTCGGCATCCGAGCCTTTGAAGGGCTGGGATTGCCCCATCAAGATGCGGTGGATGTGGTTCGGATTCTCGTGCTGGCAGATTTGTTTGGACTCTCCACTCATGGCTTGTCGCGCATCGAGTCCTATGGTGAGCGCCTGCAGGTGCGCGGGATCAATGCCCGTCCGAATATTCAAGTGACGAGCCCCGCACCCGGGCTGCGATTGGTGGCGGGGGATAACGCCGTTGGTCCTCTGGTAGGAATGCATGCGTTACGGGCTGCCATGCAGGCGGCAGAGCAGTGTGGCGTTGGTATCGCGTTTGCGCGGCAGAGTAATCATTTCGGGCCGATTTCGCCTTATGGCCTGATCGCGGCAGAGGCCGGGTTTGCCAGCATCATAGGCAGCAACGCGACCACGACCATAGCCCCTTGGGGAGGAACGGATGCTCGCGTGGGCAATAGTCCGATTGGCTTTGCCGTTCCCAATCCTGGAGGAAACCCTTTCCTGTTGGATATGGCCATGAGCGTTGTCGCCAGAGCGAAGATTCGCAATGCCCTGAAAGCGGGTGCCTCGATTCCGGATACCTGGGCAACGGATGCCTCCGGTCGGCCGACGACGGATCCTAAGCAGGCGCTCGATGGTTTTCTCCTGCCTATCGGCGGACACAAAGGTTACGGACTCGCGTTGATGGTGGATCTCTTTGCCGGATTGCTGTCCGGCGCGGCTTATCTGACACACGTGAAGTCATGGGTCGATGCGCCAGACGAACCTCAGAATTTGGGGCATTTCTTTCTGTTGATTGATACCAAGAGGCTGGGTTCGACCCAGTGGCTCACCGACAGAATGAATGATTTTGCCTCCATTTTGCATGACAGCCCTGCTGCAGATGCCGAGCGGCCAGTCATTCAACCAGGCGACATTGAGCTGTCCAGGCTGAAAGCGCAACGAGCGGACGGTATCGCCCTCGAGCCAGAGGTACTGGCGTTATTGCGCAAGCATGCGGGCGAGCCGGTCGCTTGAGTGTTGCGGCGTATAGAGGAGACAGGCGATGAGGAAAAAAAGTCTATGTTCGGGCGTGATATTCGTCGCGGGGCTGATGGGATCCCCCGGTGCTGCCATGGCCGATTACCCAGATAAACCCATCCGGATGATTGTGCCCTATGTCGCTGGCGGGGCTGCCGATATCACCGCGCGAGTGTTGGCCGCACAGATGTCTCACGAACTCGGCGGCACGATCGTTGTGGAAAACAAGCCGGGAGCCAATGGCATGATTGGCACCGATATGGTCGCCAAGTCTGCGCCGGACGGCTATACGCTGCTGCTCGATGCGAGTGGTCCGCTCGTCGTCAATCCTTCGCTTTACAAAAAAACACCGTACGATCCCGTCAAGGATTTTGCTCCCATCAGTCAGATCGCGAGCTATCAGTATGTGCTGGTCGTACCTGAGCAGTCATCGATTCACAGTCTTGATGAACTCATTGCAGCTGCAAAGGAGAAGCCCGGTGCGGTCACTTATGGTTCCGCCGGTATTGGTGCCGGCGGGCATTTGGCCGGGGAATTGTTGGCGATGCAGACCAAGACCGAGCTTTCGCACATCCCGTACAAAGGCAATGCGCAGGCGTTGACGGATGTCCTGGGTGGCCAACTTTCTTTCACCTTTGATACGGTGGTTACCGCCACGCCCTATCTGCGTACGGGAAAGCTGCGCGGGTACGCGGTATCCGGTCCTCGCCGGGCAGAAGGGCTTCCCGACATTCCTACGATGCAGGAGCTAGGCTACAAGGATTTCGTCGTGACACAGTTTCAAGGCCTCTTGGCGCCGGCCGGCACGGATCCCCAAATCATTGCGAAGCTGCACGACGCCGCCGTGCGCGCCGCACAACATCCTGATGTGGTTCGAAAGCTGGCGACCGATGGAGGCAACGAGATCATCGCCGGGACGCCCGAAGCGTTTGCGCAGCAGATACGCGAGGATCTGCTGCGCTATCGGCAGCTGATTCAAGATGCTCATGTGAAAGCGGAGTAAGCGATGTATCAGATCGATATTCTTGTGCAGGGATACCCGGGGCGCGCCGTCTGTCACGGTGGGCTGGGTTGGAGCACCAGCACGTTATTGCGCGCGGCGGATCGCAAGATCCTGGTTGATGTGGGGGCTTTCGGTATTCGCCATCTGCTCAACAAGCAATTGCATGCTTGTGGTGTCGAGGCGTCAGAGATCACCGATGTGGTGCTGACGCACGCCCATTACGACCATGCCGTGAATTTCGTGCTTTTTCCCAATGCCACCGTTTGGATAGGGGAGCTGGAACTCGACTGGGCATCAAAACAACCACCGGGTTTCAATCCCTTGCCCGAGCTGTACGTACGAGAGCTGACACAGCTGGCCCGCGTCAAGCGTCTGCGTCACAACGAAACGTTCATTCCCGGTATTACAGCCATTGACGCGCCGGGGCATACTCCGGGCCACCTTCTGTTTTATGTGGACGACGAACGTCAACCCGTGCTGTTTACCGGAGATGCGGCAAAGAATCGCGCGGAGTTGATATCCAGCCGTGTCGTGGATACAGGGGACGTCGCTGCGAGCCAAGCAAGCATGGCACAGATCTGGAGGCTGTGGCGCCGCCGGCCCAATACGTTGCTCGTGCCGGGACATGATGTGGGAATGATCTTGAATGACCAGGGGCTGCCCGAATACGTGGGCGAACGCCGCGCAGCCATTAACGCGTGGTTTGGCGACGATCTAGAGCCCATGCCGATCGATCTTTGCTGTCAGCCGCGATTACAACGATTTTCCGTTTGAATTATCTCTTGGCCCCTTCCTCTATGACTATTGATCCGAATGTCGTTTCTTCCTTCACCCCTGCCGGCCGTCTGCGGGCATCTATCAATCTCGGTAATCCCATTCTCGCGAATCGAAATGCCGCAGGTGAGCCAGTAGGCGTGTCTGTAGACCTCGCGGGTGCTTTTGCCCGGCGCCTCGGTGTGGAGCTGGAGCTGGTCGTGCTTGATGGCGCCGGCAAGTCCGTGGACACGGTGACGCAAGAGCGAGCCGATATCGGTTTTTTCGCCATCGATCCCAAACGTGCGGCAGGGATATGTTTTACCGATGCCTATGTGCTGATTGAGGGGGCCTATCTGGTCCGCGATGACTCGCCGTTGCAGCACATGGACGAGGTCGATCGCGCGGGACATCGCGTGACGGTAGGCCAAGGCAGTGCCTACGATCTGTTCTTGTCTCGCGAGTTAAAACACGCATCTATCACGCGGGCGGCGACGTCTCCGACGGTTGTGGCAACCTTTTTGGCTGATGGGACCGAGGTGGCCGCGGGGGTCAAGCAACAACTTGAGTCGGATGCGCGCCACTATGGCGGATTGCGTCTGCTGGAAGGAAGCTTTATGACGATTCGTCAGGCGATGGGGCTGCCGCGCGGGCGAGTAGAGGCCGCTGCGAAAGTGCTGGCCAGCTTTGTCGAAGAGATGAAGCGCAGTGGATTTGTTGAGGATGCGCTGAAACGTCATGGCATACAGGGGGCTGCTGTGGCTCCGGCTGCGGCCTTGACCTGAGTACGATGGCATCAGGCCGTCTACAGTCAGTAGACGGCCTGATGATGTTGCGATGTTTCCTCAGGCGGTCAGGTCTTTAGGCCCGCATTCCCGCAAAAACTGCCTCGGCTGCGTCCAGCGTCCCATCGATGACTGCGTCATCATGCGTGGCCGAGACGAAACCGGCCTCAAAGGCCGACGGCGCAAAATGTACGCCGCGATCCAGCATGGCGTGGAAGAAATGCTTGAACGCCTCGCCGTTGCTGGCCGAAACCTCGGTGAATGAGGCAGGGACGGTCTCTCGGAAATACAGGCCGAACATGCCACCGACAGCGTCGGCGGAGAACGCGATATTGGCGGCTTGGGCGCGCTGGCGCAGACCGTCGACCAGGCGCGTCGTCTGGGTTGCCAGGCGATCATAGAAGCCCGGCTCGCCAATCAGGCGCAAGGTGGCCAGGCCGGCGGCGACCGCGACGGGGTTGCCCGACAGTGTGCCTGCCTGGTAGACGGCTCCCAGCGGAGCCAGATGTTCCATCAGGTCGGCGCGGCCGCCCAATGCGCCGACGGGCATACCGCCACCGATGACTTTCGCCAAGGTCGTCAGATCGGGTTTGATGCCGGTCAGACCTTGGACGCCTTGGGGGCCCACACGAAAACCTGTCATGACTTCGTCGAAAATCAGGACGGCGCCATGTCGCGTGCACAGATCCCGCAGGCCCTGCAGGAAGCCATCGGCGGGCTTGATGAGGTTCATGTTGCCGGCGACAGGTTCCACGATGACGCAGGCAATGTCGGCGCCGTGTTGCGCAAACGCGGCGTCGACGGCGGTGAGGTTGTTGTATTCCAGGGTCAGCGTGTGCGAGACGAACTCAGGCGGCACGCCAGCAGAGCTGGGATTGCCCAACGTCAACAAGCCCGAGCCGGCTTTGACCAGCAGGCTGTCGGAATGGCCGTGATAACAGCCCTCGAATTTGACGATCTTGGCACGGCCGGTGGCGCCGCGCGCCAGGCGGATAGCCGTCATCGTAGCCTCTGTGCCCGAGCTCACCAGGCGAACTTTGTCCAGAGAGGGCAGGCGTTCGATCAAGGTTTCCGCCAGTTCGATCTCGGCTTGGGTTGGTGCGCCGAACGACAAGCCCCCTAGCGCAGCTTCGCGCACGGCCTCGACGACGTCGGGATGGGCGTGGCCCAGGATGGCCGGGCCCCAGGAACCGACGTAGTCGATGTAACGAGTGTCTTCCTCGTCCCACACATAAGGCCCTTGGGCGCGCTTGATAAAGCGCGGCGTGCCGCCCACCGAGCGGAAGGCGCGTACAGGTGAGTTGACGCCGCCAGGGATGCTGCGGCAAGCACGATCAAAAAGTTCGGCGTTGGTGGACATGATGTTCTTATGAAAAAAGCGACGCGTCCGCGTCGCGGCAAGATGAAGGAAACGGCGCAGCGCAGGCTTGGGCTGCGGCCTTGATGTCAGGGGCCTCGAACAGCCCCGTGATCACCGCGATACTGTCTGCTCCTGCCTGAGCGACCTGCGGTGCCAGGGCAGGGGTGATGCCGCCGATAGCGACCACCGCAGCGCGTGCCATGGTTGCTGTCGAGGACGCAGTCGTTGCGTTCACCGGTTGTGCGGCCGCACCCCGATCAGCGGCATGACGTATCGCCAATTCGCGAGCCTGTGCGAGCAGGCTCAAGGGCGCTTGCACCGCTTGCGGTTTGGTGGGCGAGGAAAACACCGCCCCAAACGCGATGTAGTCTGCGCCTGCATCGAGCAACTGACGCGCCCGATCCAATTCGTTGTAGCAGGACGCGCCCAGGATCAGATTCGGTCCGGCATCCGCACGCGCCTGCGCCAGATCACCGTCGTCACGGCCCAGATGGGCGCCATCGGCGCCGACTTCCAGCGCCAGACGCCAGTGGTCGTTGATCAAAAATACGACGCCGAGCTCGCGGCATAGCGGCGCCAGTGCGCGAGCCTGGGCCGAACGTTGCTCAACGGTGGCGTTTTTGCGCCGCAGTTGCAGGGCACGCATGCCACCCGCGGCTGCGGCACGCACGGCGTCCAGCAAGCGATCCGTGTCGTCCCATTCAGGGGTAACACCGTAGAGTCCCGACGGAAAGCGTAATGTGCTCATGGGGTGCCTATCCGATTTGGAATCCGTCGACCCATTCCCGCCAAAAAGGCGGTTGCCAGGGTCTGATCGGCGTGGTGCAAGGCTTGTTCCACCGCTTTGGGCATGTCCAGCCCCTGTGCCAGCATGGCAGCCGCCGCCGTCGCGGCGACGCCGCCGGTGTCGGCATTGCGCTCAGGGGGAGCCTGCCAGGGCAAGGTGACGGTTTGCCCTTCGGGACCCAGCAAGACGTTGGCGTTATGTCCGGGACGCACTGGAGCGCCCAGTACCAGGGCCCACTGCGCACCGCCCGCGACCAGCGCATGCATCGGGCTGGGGGCATCGCCGATATTGATTTCGCCATCCGCATGCCATTGCGCCAGGCGCAGGTGTTCGACCACGACCAGGTCGGTCTGGGGCAGCACCAGTTCCAGCGTGGCGGCCAGCAGATCTTGAGCGTCGTCTTCGGCTGCCACGTCCTGGGACAGCAGGCCGCGTTGGCCTAGATGCAGCACCAGCGGCACCTGGCTATAGTCTGCGGCGACCTGGGCCACCACGCTAGCCGTCTCGGCACTGTAAAGTCCACCGACTTTAATCGCGTGTACCGGCATGTCTTCGAGCAGGCAGCGGGCCTGGTCGTCGAGCAATTCAGGGGAAATGGGCTGGATGTCTTCGATTCCGGCAGTATCCTGCACGGTAAGAGCCGTCGCCGCGGCCAATCCGTGGCAGCCCAGGCGGGCGCTGGTCACGGCGTCAGCGGGGAGTCCGTCGGCGCCAGAGGGATCAACCGGCCCGAAAATCAGGATGAGAGGGGGAGTCACAGAGGTCAAATGCTGCGTGAAAGACGGGATTTTGTCCGATCGCACGACGGCAAATCGGGCAACCCCTATTGGGTTTCGGTAAGATTGCCCCATTCTAATGGATGCGGCTTACGCTTTGCCCGTCGCGGGCGGGTCGGCCGCAATTGATGTAACAGAGAAAAGAGAACTATGCGTACTTGGATGTGTTTAATTTGTGGCTGGGTATACGATGAAGAGTCTGGCTTGCCAGAAGAAGGCATTGCTCCGGGCACCCGCTGGGAAGACGTCCCGCCGAACTGGGTCTGTCCCGAGTGCGGCGCCCGGAAAGAAGACTTTGAATTGATGGAAATCTGAACGTGCGGGCAGCCTGGCTGTCCCCGTCCAGCCCCAACAAGGGGGTGTTATGACCGACGAGCACTACGATACGCATGCTGATGACGCGGACGATGATACGTCCCAGGCGCCGGCCACCGATTTTTCCAACCAGTTCCTGATCGCCATGCCGCAGATGGTCGAGGGCAATCTGGCGGGATCGGTCATTTATATTTGCGAGCATACCCAGCGCGGGGCGTTGGGGTTGGTGATCAATCGTCCGACGGACCTGACTTTGTCCGGTTTGTTCGAGCGTATTGATCTGAAACTCGAGATTCAGCCCGTCAACGATACACCCGTCTTCTTTGGCGGGCCGGTGCAGACCGATCGCGGATTCGTCCTGCATGCCCCTGCCGGAGACTACAGTTCGAGCATCAAATTGGGCGACATGGCCCTGACGACATCCCGGGATGTGCTGCAAGCTGTTGCCGATGGTAACGGGCCTGCGCGTATCCTGGTTACGCTTGGTTATGCAGGGTGGGGTGCCGGCCAACTCGAAAGCGAAATGGCCCAGAACGCCTGGCTGAGCGTAAGCGCTGACGCCAAGGTCATCTTCGACGTGCCGCCCGAAGACCGCTACCCTGCGGCGCTGAAGCTGCTGGGCGTCGATCCCGTCATGCTGTCCGGCGGTGCGGGGCATGCCTGAGGAAACCCTGCTGGCCTTCGATTTCGGGGAAAAGAAAATCGGCATCGCCATCGGGAACACCTTGACCCGGCAAGCGCGGCCGCTCGAGATCATTTTCTCCGAAATTCGCGATACCCGGTTTGGGCGCATTGCCCAATTGCTGCAGGAGTGGCAGCCCCAACGCGTGATTGTCGGGCTGGCACTGGCCTCCGATGGCGGGGAACAGCCCGCCACTGCCCGCTGCCGCCGTTTTGCCAATCAACTCCACGGCCGGTTCGGCTTGACGGTCGAGCTCGTCGATGAGCGCGGCTCCAGCATGGAGGCCCAGCAATTGTTGGGTACGAACGAGCCCGACGACGCGATGGCCGCCTCGGTCATCCTGCAACGCTATCTAGATGCCTTGCCTTGACCACTATTCGCTCGTACAGCGAGGTGTCGTCCCAGCTGTAATGAGATGCCAGCAAGCAATCACAGGTATGATGCTGGCCGGCCGACCGTCCACCCCATGGGAGGGCAGGACGATGGCCTGGGAGTCCTGAACTTGTCTTTACTCAAGTTTCCACGCATCGTTCTGCGTTTGATCCTCGTGGTGCTGTGGATCATTTTTGGCTTGCTCTGCGTAGGCCTTGTCTATCCCTTTCTGGGACTGTCTGCACGTGCGCGGCTAAATCGCTTCTGGTCACGCTGGCTGATGTCATTTTGCGGCATCCGTGTCGTCGTCAGCGGTCAACCCTTGCTGACCGATGCGGTCCTGTGGGTAGCCAATCACGTATCGTGGATCGACATCTTCGTCGTCAATTCCGTTCGCGCCACAGCCTTTGTGGCCAAAAGCGAAATCCGCAGCTGGCCAGTCATAGGCTGGCTCGCTGCAGGCGCCGGCACCCTGTTCATCGAACGGGGCCAACGCCATGCCGTCCACGCCGTCGGCGAAGCCGTCCAGGCCCGATTTAAACAAGGCGAGGCCGTCGGCCTATTCCCCGAAGGCACTACCAGTGAAGGCGACACCGTCCGTCCCTTCCATGCCAGCCTCTTCGAGCCTGCCCGCGTAGCCTGTATCCCGATCCAGCCCGTCGTCCTGCGCTTCCTGCAACACGGCCAGCGCAGCCCTTTGGCCGCCTTCGTCGGCGAAGAAACCCTCGCCACCAACCTCTGGCGCGTTCTGGGCGCCACAGGCCTCTCAGTCGAAGTCGAATTCGTCGCCCCGCTGGCCACGCAAAGCCCCGACGGCACTCCAGTCACCCGCTTGGAAATCTCCAAACAAGCCCGCTCCGCCATCGCCGACCGCTTATAACAGCAGCGCGAGAGCGGGTAGCTATGAACAACCGGCGATTTGACGCCGTCGCCTCGGCATTGCGTAATTGGATCGGTGCTGTAGCGAGTTGCTCCGTCTCGGCGATAGCCGAAACGCCAGTATCCATCCCACTCCAAAAAAGCTTGCCCTCTCCAGACCAAACGTTATTTTTGGCCGCGCCCGTAGGCGGCCAAAAATAACAACCCTGCAAGATATTCTTCCTTGCCAAAGCCCGCCCCACGAAGCCTAAGCAAGACACCCGTCCCAGCGATGTGGGAGGCTTGAGCCATCGCGAGTCGAGCAGGGGCAATCACGGTGTGGGGGCGCCTCGTGGTCGAGCGAGGGAAACCGAAGGAGCGCAGCGACGAGGTTGACAAAGCGGTGTCGGCCGCGCAGGCGGCCGACCGACCACGCGAAGCCCCCACACCGTGATTGCCCCTGCTCGACGCCAGAAGAACTCATCCTCCTTCCAGCAAGAAGCAGACGCCTGGGTCATACGTGCGAACGCAGTCGTTCCCGAGGCTATTTCTCCACCAACGGATCCCGAAACTGCGAACACTTGATCTGCACAAGCTTCCGATCCTGCAACCGCATAGCCGTCAACTCCCCCCCCCAGACGCACCCCGTATCCAGGCAAATCACATCCGGTCTCACCAGCAACCCCAGCGTAGACCAATGCCCGAACACCACCGTCACATCTCGAGTCTGCCGCCCCTTGACGTCAAACCACGGCACCAACCCCGCAGGCCAGGCTCCTGGCGCGACTTTGGTATTGAACTCCATATGCCCGCGCGGCGTGCACAACCGCATCCGCGTCAACGCATTGATGATGACCCGCAGGCGTTTCCCCCCTGTATGGCCATCCTTCCATTGCGTCGGCTCGTTGCCGTACATCTTCTGCAGCGCCTTTTGCCAATTCGGCCCGCGCAACATGGCTTCCACTTCGCCGGCGAGCGCCAATGTCTTGGCCACATCCCATTTTGCCAAGACACCGGCATGCACCAGTAAATGCTCATGCTCAAAATGCGCCAATGGACGAAAACGCAGCCAGTCGATGAGCTCATCCGCATCCGGCGCGTCCAGAATCTCGTCAATCGTGTCTGATTTGGAGGGCTTGCGAACCCCCGCTGCCGCCGCCAGTAAATGCAGATCATGGTTGCCCAGCACGGATATCGCGCGATCACCCATCGCGATGATGCGCCGCAGGCTGGCGAGCGACTGCGGTCCGCGATTGATCAAGTCACCTGCGAACCAAAAACGCGCATCCGGTTCACTACTGATATCCGGATGGGATAGCAACTGCTCAAGCGGCGCGCAGCAACCCTGTACGTCGCCAATCATCCAAATGCTGCCGCCTGTCATACGGGATTTTTTCTCCAAGGCCAACGCGTTTGTATAAGGCGTGTCGTCGCGTGCCGATATTCCATCAAACTGAGTGCGCCCAGTGCCACGAGTACGGCCCCGACATTGGGACCCAATGCGGTCAACCAGGGCGGCCAACGACTCAGCATGCCGACATTCAGCGCCAACTGATTCAGCATGAAGAAGCCGACTCCCAATAAAATCCCCACGAATACCTTGGCACCCACGCCGCCGCGGCGCGTCTGCATAAAACCGATCGGCGCCGCGATCGTGATCATGACAAACAGCGTAAAGGGATAGGCCACCTTACGCCAGAGCGCGACAACCTGGCGGCTGGCATCGAGCTGGTTTTGATTCAGATAGTCGATGTAGTCCAGTAGCGTGCCCAACGACATGCGCTCGGGCGTCAAGACTCGCGCCAACAGGCGGTCAGCACTCAGCGTTGTATCCAGTTCGCGTTGCGGGACTTTGGCGACCTGCGCCGGCATCGTCGTGGGCTGCTTGGCATTGGCCAGCGCCTCGGCCGCCGAGTCATCCAGACGGGTTTCGACGACGTCGTGCAACACCAGCTTGTCGTTGGTAAAGGATCCTGTCGCCGCCTTGGACATCGTCGTCAACTCTTGTCCAGGTTTGAATTCATACAACGTCACTCCCTCGACATCGCCATTGGCCAGGAGGGTGGCAATGTTGATGATCCGGGTTCCTCCGTCACGCGTAGGCTCCTTGAACCAATACCCACTGTCCATGCGGGCGCCGCTGGCCTTGCCGCGGAACATCAGGCTGGCTTCGCCGCTTTTGATTTCGGCGGCCGGGGTGACGAATTCGGATAGCAGTGTGGCGCCGATGACCAGGGGCACCGTGATGATCCACAGCATGCCCAGCAGCCGCATGCCGCTGACTCCCGATACGCGCAGGATGACCAGTTCGTTACGCTGGGCGAGGCCGGCCAGGGCCAGAATGGCGCCGATCAACAAGCCAATGGGCAACAGGTCATAGAGCCGGGTGGGCAAGGCGAGCGCCTGCATATACAACAGGGCCAGCATGCTGAATTTGTCACCGACGTTGTCCAGGTCATCGACCAACGCGAAGAATGTGAAAAGCCCTAGCAGGGCCAACAGGACCACTGCACAAGAGCGAAAAATTTCGCGGGCCAGATAACGACGGGCGGTACGCATGAAATATAAGTCGAGCGTGGGGATACGCGTAAACGTGAAAGCTTACCAAAATCGCTCAGTCTGCCGGGGATGTTTTGCGTCGACGGAACGAGATAGGAGGTTTCCCCTGGGTTAAGGAATGTCAACCAGTCGCATACGGCGCGTCAATGTAGCCGTACGTGAATTCAGGTAACTGGTGTTGCGGTGCTTGTCGTAATAACGTGGATTGGGCAGCATCGCTGCCAGACGGGCAGACTGCGAGGCACCCAGGCCGCCCGCACTGGTCTTGTAATAGTGACGTGCGGCAGCCTCGGCGCCAAAGACGCCTTCGCCCCATTCGGCCACATTCAGATACAGCTCCAGAATACGCTCCTTGGACATCACGTGCTCGATCATATAGGTCAGCACCAGTTCCTCGCCCTTGCGCACGTAACTGCGCGAGCTGGACAGGAACAGGTTTTTGGCCAGTTGCTGCGTAATGGTCGAGCCGCCGCGCATTTTGCCGCCGCCTCTTTCCGCCTGGCGTTGGTTGTATTCCCACGCTTTGCGGATAGCGTCCCACTCGACGCCATCATGTTCTGTAAAGTTGGCGTCTTCTGAGGCGATCACTGCGCGTTTTAACGACGTGCTGATCTTGTCATAGGGGACCCATTGATATTGCAACTCGGCGTGCGGATTGGTTTCGCGCAGGCGCGATAACTCTTGGCGCATGACGGCACTGCTGCCGGGGTCCCGGTAGGCATACCAGACAACCAGGCAGAACATCCACAACTGATAAATGATCAGCAGGCACAACACGGCCATCAGGCCGGCTCCGATCACCCGGCCCCAACGAATGCGGCCAATAGTCGAGTTGCGCGTCGCCATCCGGGGTCAGCCCTTGGCCAACAATGCGGCGCGCAAGGTGGCGAGCACCGGTGCAGGGTCGGGGCGTACCCCATGCCAGATCAGAAAACTCTCCGCGGCCTGACCGACCAGCATGCCCAAACCATCGGCAGTGCGTGCGGCGCCGTCGGCTGTCGCCTGCTGCATGAACGCGGTGGGCGTGGCGGCGTACATCATGTCGTAGGCAAGCGCATTGGGGGCATAGAGGCCATGTGGCAGATCAGGCGCCGCGCCTTGCAGGCTGCTGGCCGTGGCGTTGATGACGACGTCCCAGCCGCCAGCCGTGCCGGCCTCTGCCAAGGCGCCTGCAGTGACGCGGGTATGGGGCGTTGCGCCAGTAGGCCAGGACGCGACCAGTTCGTGAGCGCGTGCAGCGGTGCGGTTGACGATATGCAGCTGGCCGCATCCCTGATCGGCCAAGGGTTGCAGCACGCCCCGCGCAGCGCCTCCGGCGCCAACCAGCAAGACACGCGCGCCGGCCAAGGTCACCCCCAACCGCAGCAGATCACCAACCAGCCCGACACCATCGGTATTGCAGCCATGCCAGGCGTTATCCTGCAGCCATAGGGTGTTGACCGCACCTGCCAGGCGAGCGCGTTCGCTCAAATGGGCGCGGGCCAATTCGAAGGCCTCCGCTTTGAATGGTACGGTGACATTCAGTCCCAAGCCGCCCTGTTCGCGAAAGGCTTGTACCGTTGCGGCGAATCCATCCACTGGCGCCAGCAGCGGTTCGTATTGCAGCGGTTTGCCCGTCTGTGCCGAAAACAGCGCGTGAATATGGGGCGATTTGCTATGTGCCACGGGGTTGCCGATGACGGCGTAGCGGGGTAAGGAGCTGGACGAGGTCATCTGCGTTATCTGAGTCGTGGGCTTAGTAGCTGGTTCGTCGGGCCGGATGTCGCGTCGGCTTACACAGGTATTCAGTTCAAGGGAGTAGCTTACGCAAAAATCATGGGGCCTGGGTTTGCAAGGTGTCGTTGACGAAATGCCAGGTCCTCGTAATGACCAGTATGTCCGTTTCGCTGGCGATGTCGGCTGGTAATGGGGGGAACGGTGACGCCAACTGCACGATACGCCGCGCCGCCTGGTTCAGCACGGCATGCTGCGAGGGCCGGTCGATGTCGACCGACGCGACGCTGCCGTCGGCGCGGATGGAAACGGTGATTTGCAGCGAACCATATAGCCGGCCGCGTGCCTGTTCCGGGTAATGACGGGTGCCGATGGCCTCGACGCGCGAGCGCCAACTGTCCAGGTACGCGGCATAGTGCGAGGCCTGTGCCGACGGCGCGACGAAGGTTTTACGCGGCTGGGCGTTATAGGACTGGATGCGCGAGGCCAGCGTGGCGACCTGGGCGTTCTGTACGACGCCTGGCTGCTCGTGCACGTCTTCGCCATCTACCGTGGCGTCGGGCCAGGGGTACACCGATTGTCGCTCGGTGCCGACCGTGGCCTGGGACTGCAATTGGGTCAGCAGCCGCATTTGTTCGGCCTCGAGCTGGGTCTGACGTTTGCGCATGGCCTGCAGCACAATCGTCTCGCCTGAATCGCCGGTACGAGGCAAGGGCGTGGCGGCCACCCCGCGGTCGGCGTTGCCGCCGCCATCCACGTGATTCTGCGCGATAACTTGAGCCTGGGCAGGGGCCAGCTCGGTGCGGGCATTGACCAGCGTGATCTCCAGCGGTGCCTGTTTAGGCCGGCTGGCAGTGGGCGTGCTCAGACGCCACGCCAGCGCACCGGCGTGCAGCAAGAGCGAGATCGCCAGGCCGATCCGCAAATAGTGCTGGGCGGGCGCGCTGAGCCAGCGCAATAATCCGCCCCGCGTCGAATACAAATTAACAGAGCGTTGCACGGGGGCATTTTAGATCAGGCGGGGGTTGCCGGGCCTACGTACCGGCAATCCAGCTCTAATCCCAACTCGTCAAAACCCAGGATGTCGAGTTCCACCGCTGCGCCGCGCTCGAGCTCGGGCAGACCCCCAACGCGCGTGACCAACGGCGCATTACTGAGGCGAACCAGATCGTCCCGCAATACATTCGCGACGACGCGGGTGACGCCTTGTTGTTGCAGCCAACGCAGGCACCAATAGCGTTCCATGCTGTTCTGGAAATCGCTCCAGGCAGCATATTGCGCGTCAAAGGCGCCGATGATGGCGAACAAATCGGCATCGCGTGGTTTGAAAGGCGCCACCAGACGCGCAGATACGCCGTGTTCCACGGCGGCAATCAGCTGCCATTGGTTCACCAGGTCGACATAGCGGCGCAATGGCGACGTGCTCCAGGCATACTGCGGCACCCCGATGGCCTCGTGCGGCAGGGCCTGAGTACTCATCCGTACCCGGCCGGCTTGTTGGGACCGGTAAATACCGGGCACGCCGTGCTGGTTCAGCACGCCGCCCCACACGTTGTTGGCCAGGATCATGTATTCGGCGACCAGGCGGTCCAGCGGCGCGTTGCGCTGACGAGGCACCAGCCGTACCGGCGTGTCCGGATCGTCTGGATCGCCGTCCAGGTAAAAGCTGTACTCGACCCGCGAGTTGTTTTCGGGTTTGCCGCGGACCGCATCGCGCTGGGCCGACAGCGCCATGGCCAATTGCCAGAGCGGACGCATCCAGTGTCCGTAGGGCAGCGGGGCATCGGGATCGTTCAGCGCGGCTTCGGTGATCTGGCCGTCCAATTCGTTGTGGCGCAGGTTGGCACGCAACACGACGCGTTCTATCCGCGTTTCGGTTTCCGCGATCTCGCCGGTCGCCGGATCTGCGGTCACATATAAAGACAGGGCAGGGACTTCGCGCCCCGCGTCCAGCGAGAACGCCTGAATCACATGGTCCGGCTGCATGGGGATTTTTTCGCCCGGCATGTAAACCGTGGACAGGCGAGCACGCGCCAGTTTGTCCAGATCGCTATCGCGTGTGACCGACAGGCCGGGAGCGGCGACGTGGATGCCGACGCGGATTTTCCCATCGGGCAGCGACGTTACCGACAGCGCATCATCGATCTCTGTGGTGGTGATGTCATCCACAGAATAGATTTCCGCATCCGCCAGCGGCAGTTCGCGTGCCAGCGCAGGGATAGGCGTGTCTGGAAAGCCCGTGCCGCGCGGGAAATGCGTGGCCAGAAAACGGCGCTTGTGCAGAGCCAGCGCATGCGGCCATGCGCCTAACTCCAACAATAAGCGGTCCGGGCTTTTTTGCAGCCGTGCGCAGGCCGCGTCCAGCGCTTTCCATGGCATGCTGTTCTTGTCGGGGCGAATCAGCAGCGTTTCCGCGACTTGGGCAATCTCGTCGGGCAGGCGGCCTGCGGCCATGTCGTCCACCCATTGCTGTTGCTGCTCAGCTTGTTTCTGCTTCTTTTCCAGGGCCGCCAGCGCCGCTGCCAGGATCTCGGGCGGGGCGGGGCGGTAGGTGCCTTTGCCGCGGCGGTGAAAATAGGCGGGCGCACTGTGCAGGCGCATCAGCAACGCGGCGCGTTCCACAGCGGAGGGCGTGTGGCCGAAATAGTCGGCGGCCAGTGCTGCCGAGTCGAATTCTTCCTGCGGCGCACATTCCCACAAGAACTGCAGATCCAGGGCTTCTGCGTCCTGTGCGGCTTGCGTCAGCAGTGCGGCAGGCGCCGGATCGGCAAAGGTGAACAGGACATTGGCGCGCTTGATCTTGCTGCGCTTGCCCGACTCCGACTCCACTTGCAGGCTGGCGTCGGTTTCCGACATGATGTTGCCAGCCTTGAAGCCGCCGTCTTCTTCGTAAAACACGTACATAATTCGTCCATCGAGCGCGCGGCATCATCCGCGCAGACCTATCTTGAAAGCACATCCCGGACCGAGCACCGCACAGTCCTTCCCCCTGCGAGTGAGGAACCTGAATCGGCTCGACGTTCCTTGAGCGCAGGCGCTTGGTTATCTAATTTGAGTCTGATTCCGCGAAATCCAACACCTCGGGCAGCCATTGTGCAAAATCCGACAGCCCATGATCGCTACCCGGGACGATGCGCTGGCGGCAGCCCGCATAGCGATCACGCATTTCTCGCCAATCGAGCACTTCGTCGCCCGTAGCCGCTATCAAAAAATAGCGCTCGGGCTGGGTGATGGCGGGCACGTAGGCGGCGGCCAATTCGGCCACATACTCGGCCCGAAACTCAAATGGAGCGTCGGAATGATACAGGCGGTGCTGGCCTACCTGTGTGGCCAAATCGCGTGGCGCCTCGACCGCGGGATTGAGCAGCACGGCTTTGCAGTCCAGTTGTTCGGCGAGCCAGGTGGCATAGTAACCGCCCAGAGACGACCCGATAATCGTCAGGTCGCGAGGGGACGCCGCCGTCGCCAATTGGCGCTGCGCCAAGCCGATTGCCAGGTCCAGCGCAGCCTTGGGGCTGGCGGGCAGTTGCGGGCATTGCCAGTTGCGCTCGCCCGCCTGGCCGCGATCGGCGAGGGCTTGCGCCATCAGTCGGGCCTTGAACGAATCTGGCGAGGAGCGAAAACCGTGCAGATACAAAATCATGATGAGTCCTGAGCGCGCTAGGCGCCAGTGCGTTGCGCCAGCGCGTCGAGCAGTTTGCCGTGCACGCCGCCAAAGCCGCCGTTGCTCATGACGAGCACGTGATCGCCGGGGCGTGCTGCCTGGGCCACTGCGGCCACCAGCGCGTCCAGATCATCATAGCTGCTGGCGCGCGTTCCCAGTGGGGCCAGGACCTCGTCGGGGTTCCAGCCCAGCGCGTGTTTACCGCTGCGCGCGCCAAAGCAGAAGACTTGATCCGCCAGTCGCAGCGACTCGGGCAGGCGCGCCGCCATGGCGCCGAGCTTCATCGTATTCGAGCGCGGTTCCAGCACGGCCAGAATGCGTGCGTCACCGACCTGGCGGCGCAGGCCCTCCAGGGTCGTTTCAATGGCTGTGGGATGATGCGCGAAATCGTCATAGACTTTGACGCCATTGACGGTCCCGCGCAGCTCCATACGGCGTTTGACACCGCCGAATCGGCTGAGTGCCTCAATGCCATCGGCAGGATCGACGCCGGCATGCTCGGCGGCTGCCAGTGCAGCCAAGGCGTTCATGCGATTGTGTTCACCGCCGAGTGTCCAGCGCACCGTGCCCAAAGACTGTCCGTCGCGCAGCACCTCAAAGGCTCCGTCTGCATCTGCCGGGCCGGCTTGCCAGGCGCCGTCGACGCCAAAGCTCGCCGTTTCTGACCAGCAGCCGCGTGCGATCACTCGGTCCAGCGCCTCGGATTTGGTGGGCAGCACAATGCGGCCCGAGCCGGGGATAGTGCGAACCAAATGATGAAATTGGGTCTCGATCGCTGCCAGATCGGGAAAAATATCGGCGTGATCGTATTCCAGATTGTTCAGGATGGCCGTGCGGGGGCGGTAATGCACGAACTTCGAGCGCTTGTCGAAAAACGCCGTATCGTATTCATCTGCTTCAATGACAAACGGCCGTACGGCCGGATCGTAGCGAGCCGAGACCTTCAGATCATTGGCTACGCCGCCAATCAGGAAATTGGGATGACGCTCTGTCGCCTCGAGTACCCAGGCCAACATGGAGCTGGTCGTGGTTTTGCCGTGCGTGCCGGCGACTGCCAGCACATGGGCGCCAGGCAGAATGTTGTCCCCCAGCCATTGCGGTCCCGACACGTAGCGTGCGCCGGCATCCAGAATGGCCTCCATGAGCGGATTGCCGCGCGTGACGACATTGCCGATGACATATAAATCAGGCGCCAGTGACATCTGGTCCGCGCCATATCCCTCGATCAGCTCGATGCCTTGCTCGGCCAGTTGAGTGCTCATCGGCGGATAGACAGCGGTATCGCAGCCCGTGACGCGATGTCCGGCGGCTCGTGCGATGAGCGCCAGGCCACCCATGAAAGTGCCGCAAATACCAAGAATGTGCAGGTGCATAGATCATCTCCTCGGGCGCATTGTAGAGGGTGGCTGCCGGATGGCGTCACCTGAGGTTATGATCAGGCCATGAATCGTCGTCTCTTTCTTTATGCTGGAGCCGCGGTAGCGGCTGCCGCAGCGGGGGGCTATGCCTATCGCTCGCGTCAATCTTCCTCGACGTCGTCGGCGCCGTCCGACGTGCCTGGGGCATCGACTGCCGACCCGGTTGCCGCATTGCGTACTTTGTCCTTGCCCGATCTGAATGGCAAGCCGCATCGTATCGATCAGTGGCAGGGGCGCCCGGCCGTGGTGAATTTCTGGGCCACCTGGTGCGCGCCGTGCGTCAAAGAGATGCCCGAATTGCAATCTTTGCAGGAAAAATACCCACAAATTCAATTTGTAGGTATTGGCGTCGATAAAGTCGCGAACATGCGGCAATTTCTCCAAAAAGTGCCGGTTTCATACCCATTGCTAGTAATGGAGGCAGGTGCCATTGATACCTTGCGGACGCTGGGCAACCCCGCAGGCGGCTTGCCGTTTACCTTGGTTTTCAATGCAGATGGCAGCATTAACCGTAAAATACTGGGTCAAATCCAGTTTGACGATCTCGACCGCACCCTCAGCACTTTGACCACGTGATTCTGCGTTTACCACAAGATGCCGTATAACGTTACTTTGCGACATCTGTTGGACAAATGGTGTGAATAGGCGTAAAAAGGCGGTTTATCGACTGTTTTGCCGACACTTTGCGGCAGGTTTTCTGGCGCGACGCTCATGGCGCAACACATCCTGGTATTGCACGGCCCCAACTTGAACCTGCTGGGTTCACGCGAACCCCATATTTACGGCAGCTTGACGCTGGCGCAAATCAATCAGGGATTGGAATCCTTGGCCGGGGAATTGGGCGTAGGGCTTACCGCATGGCAGAGTAATCACGAAGGTGCATTGGTTGATCGCATCCAGGCTGCGCGCCAGGATGGGACCGACTTTATCGTCATCAACGCAGCGGCGTACACCCATACCAGTGTGGCGTTGCGAGATGCGTTGGCGGCGGTCGCAATTCCTTTTATTGAAGTACATTTGTCGAACCTGTATAAACGCGAGCCATTCCGGCAGCATTCCTATCTGTCTGACTTGGCCGTGGGCCTGATCAGCGGTCTGGGCGCAGACGGCTATGAGGCTGCAGTGCGCTATGCGGCGCGGCATTAACCAGTGCCGCGTGCCGTTTGCGACGTGGCAGTCTCAGTATTTTCCTTACTTTATATACACATACGATGCAGCGCGGTCCTGTTGAAGGCGCGTTGGCAACATTAATCGGGAAGCAGCTTCTATGGATCTCCGAAAACTCAAGACCTTGATCGACTTGGTGGCTGAATCGGGCATTGCCGAGCTTGAAATCACAGAAGGCGAAGGCAAGGTTCGTATCGTCAAGTTCTCGCAGACCCTGCAGCCGGTGGCTTACCATGCCCCCGAAGCAGCCGTCGCGCCTTCCCCTGTGGCGGCCGCGCCTGCGGGCACCGCTGCGCCGGCTGCCGAGGCTGCTCCGGTCCTGCAAGGCCACGTGGTCAAGGCACCGATGGTCGGCACCTTCTATCGTTCGCCGAACCCCGGCGCCGCGCCCTTTGTCGATGTCGGCCAGACCGTCAAAGAAGGCGATCCGCTGTGCATCATCGAAGCCATGAAGCTCCTCAATGAGATCGAGGCCGACAAGTCCGGCGTCATCAAAGAGATCCTCGTCGAAAATGGCGAGCCCGTCGAATACGGTCAACCGCTGTTCGTTATTGGCTGATTGCTCCTATGTTTGAAAAAATCCTGATCGCCAACCGCGGCGAGATCGCGCTGCGCATTCAACGCGCCTGCCGCGAACTCGGCATCAAGACGGTGGTCGTGCACTCCGAGGCCGACCGCGACGCCAAATACGTACGCTTGGCCGATGAGTCCGTGTGTATCGGGCCGGCGCCGTCACGTGAAAGCTACCTGAGCATGCCGGCCATTATTTCGGCGGCCGAGGTCACCGACTCCGAGGCTATTCACCCGGGGTACGGTTTTCTGTCTGAGAACGCCGATTTTGCCGACCGCGTCGAAAAAAGCGGTTTCGTTTTCATCGGACCGCGCCCCGAGACCATACGCCTGATGGGCGACAAGGTCAGCGCCAAGCGCGCCATGATCGAGGCCGGCGTGCCGGTGGTGCCGGGCTCCGAGGGCGCGTTGCCTGACGATCCCCAAGAAATCCTGCGTGCGGCTCGCGAGGTCGGCTATCCCGTCATCATCAAGGCGGCGGGCGGTGGCGGTGGGCGTGGCATGCGCGTGGTGTATACCGAGGCGGCATTGTTGAATGCCGTCACCATGACGCGTTCCGAGGCGGGAGCAGCCTTTAACAACCCTGAAGTCTACATGGAGAAATTCCTCGAGAATCCTCGCCATGTGGAAATCCAGGTGTTGGCTGACGGAGGGCGTAATGCCGTCTGGCTCGGCGAGCGCGATTGCTCTATGCAGCGCCGCCACCAGAAAGTCATCGAAGAAGCGCCGGCTCCAGGCATCGCACGCCGCCTGATCGAGCGTATCGGCGATCGTTGCGCCGATGCTTGCCGCAAGATGGGCTATCGTGGCGCGGGTACCTTCGAGTTTCTCTACGAAAACGGCGAGTTCTATTTCATCGAAATGAACACCCGTATTCAGGTCGAGCATCCGGTCACGGAACTGATCACGGGCATCGATCTCGTGCAACAGCAGATTCTCATCGCCTCGGGCGAAAAATTCCTGTTGCGTCAGCGCGATATCCAATTCAAGGGCCACGCCATTGAATGCCGTATCAACGCCGAAGACCCGTTCCGCTTCGTGCCCAGCCCGGGCCGTATCACCAACTGGCACACGCCGGGCGGTCCTGGCGTCCGTATCGATTCGCATGCCTTTAACGGTTATTTCGTGCCGCCCAACTACGATTCGATGATCGCCAAGGTCATCACGTATGGCGATACGCGTGACCAGGCATTGGCTCGTATGCGCATCGCGTTGTCCGAAATGGTGGTAGAAGGCATTTCCACCAACATTCCGTTGCATCGCGAGTTGCTGCAAGACGCCCGTTTCATCGAGGGCGGCACCAGTATTCATTATCTTGAGCACAAGCTGGCCCAGCGCCCTTGATGCCAGGCGGGCCTTTGCGGCCCGTTTTTTTGCCTTGGGGCGGCGTGGGGGCTTTTTAGGCGAAAATGCTCCCTCTTTGGCTGCAAACCGGCAGATTTTTTCTGGAATACATCGTCATGCGTGAACTCGTCCTCCATTGTCTCGAGGCGCAGGCCGAGGCGCTATCAGACGCACTGCTCGAGGCCGGCGTCCTGTCAGTATCTGTCGAAGACGCCGATCTGGGCACCGAGGCCGAACGCCCCTTGTTCGGCGAGCCGGGTACAGAGCCCGATGTCCAGGCCTGGGATCGCAACCGTGTCGTCGCATTGTTGCCCGACGGGGCCGACCCAGCGCAGGTCTACGAACAAGCCACGGCCGAGGCCGGGCTGGATCCTATCGAACTCGGTGGCTGGTCGCTGCGCGATGTCCCTGATGCCGATTGGGTGCGGCTGACGCAATCCCAATTTGGTCCGATTCACATCGGCGAACGCATCTGGATTGTGCCCAGTTGGCATCGTGATGATCCCGCTGTGTCTGAGGCCGGGGCGCAGACCGACGATGCGATCCATATTGAATTGGATCCTGGCTTGGCATTCGGCACAGGCAGTCACCCCACCACACATTTGTGCCTGGCTTGGCTGGAGGCCGAATTGCCGGCGGGCGCGACCGTCCTCGACTACGGATGTGGATCCGGGATTTTGGCGATTGCCGCGCGCAAATTGGGCGCCGGGCCAACCGATGCGGTCGATATCGACCCCCAGGCGGTACAAGCGACGGCCGACAATGCGCACGTGAATCAGGTGCAATTGCAGGCGCTGTTGCCAGACGGACTGGCCGACGGCACATATCAGGTCGTTGTCGCCAATATCCTGTCCAACCCTCTCAAGGTATTGGCGCCGATGTTGGCGGGGCGCGTGGCGCCTGGCGGAAAATTAGTGTTGTCTGGCGTCCTGGAACGCCAGGCCGAAGAAGTCGCCGCTGCGTATGCGCCGTGGTTGGCGATGTCGGTTTGGCAATCCCGGGATGGTTGGGTTTGCCTGCATGGGCACAAACGCTGAGCCGTGACGAGCAGGGACATCGCCATGGCCATGACGACCCGTTGCCCCCACTGCGGTACCACTTTCAAGGTAGTGCCAGATCAGTTGCGGGTACGCAATGGCTTGGTGCGGTGCGGAGAATGTGCGACGGTGTTCGATGGCCGGGCGTGTCTGGTAGCCCAGATTCCGGACAGACTGCCGACGACGGCAGCAACCCCCGTCATGGCGCCCGGCGAGGTGCCCGGGGATTTAACACCGCCAGAGCCCGCGCCGCCGGCCGTGTTGCGGGGGCGTTCGGATATCGCAAGGCATGACCCCTACGTGAACGAAGGCGTTGCCGAAGCGGATGACGACGAGGATAGCGAGCGGGAGATGCAGGCCGATATCGAGCCTGTTGAACACGATGCGCCGAGCCGTGTAGATCAGGACGAGGTGGTCTTCAGAATAGGCGAGCGATCCGCTGACCCGGATGGGTATGATGAGCTCGATCCGCGGGATGAGCCGGACGATCAGAGCGGGCCCGCCGTTCTGGGGGAGTCGCGTACGCGTTATCACGGCACAACGGATGTGGGCCGCGCACCGCCAGAGTTCCTGGATTCGGATCATCAAGCACGCCGGTCGTTCCTGCGCAGCTTGTGGGGTTATGCCTGCGTCCTGGGTCTGTTGCTGCTCGTTGCGCAATTGATTTTTGTCTATCGTTCGAGCATTGCGGACATGGCGCCCCAATTACGTCCGCTGCTTGTGCGCCTGTGCGAGCCGCTAGGGTGCGAGGTGGGCTACGCGCGGCATATCGACCGTATTTCCATTACCTCATCATCGCTGCAGCCGCCTGCCGGCCATGCTGGTGCGCCGCAACAAGATGCGGTGACAAAGCTGGTGCTGCGCGCATCGCTGCGCAACCGCTACGAGCAGCCGCAGCCTTGGCCTGCATTGCGTCTGGACCTGAGCGACCTTTCCGATACCGTGGTGATACGTAAAGTCTTGCTGCCCGAGGATTACTTGCCTAAGGGGCAGGCGCAGCGTCCGTTTGAGGCCGGCGCGGAACTCAACATCGCTGTGCCCATCCAGGTGAGCGGTCCGCACGTCAACGGTTTTCAGCTCCATAAGTTTTTTCCCTGAAGGATAATCAGCATGACGGCTTCTGTTCTGGTTTGCGGGTCGATGGCATTCGATACCATCGCGGTATTCGAAGGACGCTTCAAAGAGCACATCCTGGCCGATCGCATCCAGTCGCTCAGCGTGTCGTTTCTCGTGCCCACGATGCGCAAGGAGTTTGGCGGCTGCGCAGGCAATATCGCCTACAACTTGAAGCTGTTGGGCGGGCAACCCGTGCCGGTGGCGACGGTCGGTGACGATGCCGCAGACTATATCGAGCGCTTCAACAAACTGCAGATCGATACCTCGCGGTTGCGCGTCATGCCCGGCACGTTCACGGCCCAGTGCTTTATTACGACTGACCTGGATGACAGCCAGATTGCCGCTTTTCACCCTGGCGCGATGGAGCTCTCTGCCCAGAACGACCTCACCGGCGCCAAGGCGGCGTGGGCGATCGTCGCACCTGACGCCAAAGCAGGTATGTTTGCGCACGCCGAACGCCTGCACGCAGCGGGGATCCCGTTCATCTTTGACTTGGGTCAGGCCATGCCGCTGTTTGACGGCGCCGATCTGGAGCGTATGCTGGGCCTGGCTCAGGTGTTGACAGTCAACGATTACGAAGCAGGCGTCATCGAGCAGCGTACCGGTCGCAGCATGGAACAGATCGCGGCCCGGATGCAGGCAGTTGTCGTGACTCGTGGCGCACAAGGGTCGACCCTGCTGACGGAAGGCACTACCGTGCAAGTGCCGCCGGTGCAGGCTGCCGCCGTCGTCGATCCGACCGGTTGCGGCGACTCGCACCGTGCAGGCTTGTTATATGGGCTCACCAGTGGCTGGAACTGGCTGGACAGCTGCCGCTTGGCGAACGTGATGGGATCGATCAAAATCGCGTCGCGCGGCCCCCAGAATCATGCGCCCAGCCGAGCGGAAATCGATGCGCAATTGCGTGCGGCCTATGGGATCAGTCTGCCTGCCTAGGAACTTGGTGTTCCGAAGCCAGTCAAATTAGAGATCGTCTCGCAGGCCAGTTGAGAGTAGTTTGACCTTGTTTGCAGTGCAGCACTGTGCACTGTGCAATGCAGCCCGCGGGCTTGCTTAAGCGTTACAGAGTTCGACTATAAGCCGTTCAAAAGTTGCACGCTGTTTCGCACCCGTTGTTTCCGGCCAATGCCGGGGTATGATCCATAAAATAATTCGTGGTTACCGACCAAGGAGTCCACATGAGCCGAACCCTTTCTACTTCCGTCATCGCGCCCCGTACGGCTCGCTGGCTGGCCGTGGCTGCCGTCGTGACGTCGATGGCGGTGCTGGGCGGCTGCGCGAATCGCAGCGCCTCCAGTTCCGTCTACAGCTACGATCAGGCGCAGCGAGAGCAAATCGTGCGAAATGGCACCGTGACGAGCGTGCGCCCGATCACAATCGAAGAAGACAAATCCAGCGGCGTAGGCATGATTGCCGGCGGCGCATTGGGTGGTGTGGCCGGTAATGCGATCGGCGGGGGTACCGGGCGTGCCATCGCCACGGTGGGCGGCGCCATCTTGGGTGCACTCGCGGGTAATGCCGTAGAAAACCGCGCAAACCGTGCTTCGGGCCTGGAAATCACCGTCCGCCTGGATAACGGTGAAACCCGTGTCGTTGCCCAGGAGGCTGATACGCCGTTCAGTGTCGGGCAGCGTGTACAGGTGATCAGCGGTGCAGGTCCGACCCGCGTCGCTCCGTATTGATTTAACCGTCGCCAAAAACAACGCCCACCATCAGGTGGGCGTTGTGCATTTACGGACAGGTCTGAGGTCCAGCGTCAGACACCGATCAAGCTGAAGGTCAGGCGAGACAACATCATCAATACGATCTGCGCCAGAATGAACAGCACCAGCGGCGAAAAATCGATGCTGGAGCGGCCGGGCAGAATGCGGCGTATGGGCTCCAGCATTGGCGCAGTCAGCGTTTGCAGTAATGGCATGAGCGGCGACAGGGGATGTACCCACGATAGCACCGCCTGCAGAAACGTCAGCCAGACAATGACATTCAGGGTCCACTTTGCCACCAGCAATATCGATGCGCCCAGCGCCGCGGGCCATAGCGCTGCGGGGATCAGCGTGTGCGCGGCAATCAGCCACATCAAAATGAGATAGAGCAAGGCAGTCAGCCAAGCGGCGACCAGGCTCGTCCAGTCCAGCGTATTGCCTGCAGGGATGAGTTTGCGGATGGGCAGCACCAACCAGTTGGTGACTTGATAAACGGCGCGAGACAGCGGGTTGAAGGGGTGCAGGCGCACCGCATGGATCCAGGCGCGCCCGATCAAGGCTGCACCAAACAACATAAAGGTAATTTCAAGCAGGAAACGGAGCGTATCGCCGAGCATGAGAACAGTCTGCCAAAAAGAATAGTTTTAATTGTCGCATGGCCATATGGCAGTGTCGTGAGGCGGATGGTACCTCGCCCGAGCAAAAAGCCGCCTGGCGTGAGCCAGGCGGCTTTGAGGGTACCGCAGTAAACGGCTCCGTCCGTATTACGGACGGCCACCCGTCGGGAAGGGCCACGACGCGGCGGGGTTCACAGTGGTTTTTGCGCCTTGCGCAGCAGCTGCGGTCGGTTGTGCAGCAGGCTTTTTAGCAGCGGCTTTTTTAGCAGCAGGCTTTTTGGCCGCAGCTTTTTTCGCCGGAGCTTTGGCAGCTTTTTTGGCAGGCGCCTTTTTCGCTGCTTTCTTGGCAACAGCCTTTTTGGCTACGGCCTTTTTAGCAACGGCTTTTTTGGCGACGGCTTTCTTGACTGCCTTTTTAGCGACGGCCTTTTTGACGGCTTTCTTCGCTACTGCTTTTTTAGCAACTGCTTTTTTAGCAACCGCTTTTTTGGCGACAGCTTTCTTGACTGCCTTTTTAGCGACGGCTTTCTTGACAGCTTTTTTAGCGACAGCTTTCTTCACAGCCTTTTTGGCGGCCGTTTTCTTCACGGCCGGTTTCTTGGCTGCAACTTTCTTGACTGCCTTTTTAGCCGCGACCTTCTTCACGGCGACTTTCTTCACGGCCTTTTTGGCCGGGGCTTTCTTAGCTGCGGCCTTCTTGGCTGCAACTTTCTTTACCGCTTTCTTTGCGGCCTTTTTGGCTGTTGCCATGGTCATGCTCCTTAGGTTCAGGGGTCCCAGAACGTAAACCCGTGCCGCCTTCCGTCGGTTAACGGACGGCGCCCGGGCTATTCATCGGCGCATGCCGCTGCCCCATTCTGGCGACAGCTACTACGGTTTGCGCTAATGAATTCGGCACAGCCATTTGATATGGCCCCCGCGATTCGCGCGAGCCATCTCAAATGGCGCCAGTAGGCAACCTTTTCAGATTGCCTACTGCTTGGTACTGCGTATTCGAATACCTGGCCGACGGAGCTGTTATCAGGGCGCTGCGCAAATCACATTGCGCGCGGCTCGCCTGAAGGTCGTCATTCCCAGCTGAGCGTACCGCCAGTCTGGTATTCGATCACGCGTGTTTCGAAAAAGTTTCGTTCCTTTTTGAGGTCGATCATTTCTGCCATCCACGGGAAGGGATTTTCTTCCTGAGGGTACAGCGGTTCAAGACCAATCTGTTGGCAGCGACGGTTTGCGATGAAGCGCAGGTAGGATTTAAACATAGGAGCGTTCAATCCCAATACACCACGCGGCATCGTGTCTTCGGCGTAAGCGTACTCGAGTTCTACTGCCTTTTGGAATAGTGCGCGGATTTCTTCGCGAAATTCCGGCGTCCACAAGTGAGGATTTTCGAGTTTGACGGTGTTGATCAGGTCGATACCGAAGTTGCAGTGCATGGATTCATCGCGCAGGATGTACATGTACTGCTCGGCAGCGCCGGTCATTTTGTTCTGGCGACCCAATGCCAGAATCTGCGTGAACCCAACATAGAAGAACAGGCCTTCCATGAGGCACGCAAACACGATCAGCGATTTCAACAACGTCTGGTCGGCTTCGGGCGTGCCGGTTTTGAAGTTGGGATCGGCGATCGCGTCGATGAACGGGATCAGGAACTCGTCTTTGGCACGAATGGACGGCACTTCGTTGTAGGCATTGAAGATCTCGGCTTCGTCCAGACCCAGGCTTTCGACGATGTATTGATATGCATGCGTGTGAATGGCTTCTTCGAATGCCTGGCGCAGCAGGAACTGGCGGCACTCAGGCGCCGTGATGTGGCGATAGGTGCCCAGCACGATGTTGTTCGCGGCCAGCGAATCGGCCGTGACGAAGAAACCCAGGTTGCGCTTGACGATGCGGCGCTCGTCTTCGGTCAGCCCGTTCGGGTTTTTCCAAAGCGCGATGTCGCGCGACATGTTGATTTCTTGCGGCATCCAGTGGTTGGCGCAAGTGGCCAGGTATTTTTCCCAGGCCCATTTGTATTTGAACGGCACCAACTGATTGACGTCGGTCTCGCCGTTGATGACGCGCTTGTCCGCGGCCTGAACGCGCCGCGCGGCAGCACCGGCGCTTGCCGGTGCCGAGTCGGATTGCGGGGTCGCAGGAGGCAACGCGGCATCGGCGAACGCGCCCGTCGATGCGCGCGCCGGTTGCGCCGTGGCCGCCGGCTGTCCGCCCGCCGCGGGAGCGGGGGCTTGAGCCAGTTGCGTTGCGAGGTTGTCGTCTTCCCAATTAAGCATAAATAAATTCTCCGGAGGCGGTTGTGATTACTGGCAGGCTTCGCACTCTTCGAAACCGGGATCGCCCGGCCGCATCGTGCAAACCGCCCCGAGAATTTCGGGTTCCGGCAAAACAGGGGCTGCTGCGGCCGCGACGGCTGCGGCAGTCTGGCCCGCGCTCACGGCGTTCAACTCGCCGCCGCGGCCCGTGGATTTTTCAGCGCTGGTGGCTCCCTTTGTACGCAGGTAGTAGGTGGTCTTCAGGCCACGCAGCCATGCGAGCTTGTAGGTGTCGTCGAGTTTCTTGCCCGATGCGCCCGCCATGTAGATGTTGAGCGATTGTGCTTGATCGATCCATTTCTGGCGACGCGATGCGCACTCAACCAGCCAGAGCGGTTCGACTTCGAACGCAGTGGCGTAGAGTTCGCGAAGTTCGGAAGGTACGCGATCGATGCGGGACAGGCTGCCATCGAAGTACTTGAGGTCAGCGACCATGACTTCGTCCCAGAGACCGAGTTTCTTCAGGTCACGCACGAGATAATCGTTAACGACCGTGAACTCGCCGGAGAGATTCGATTTGACGTACAAGTTCTGGTAAGTAGGTTCAATGCACGCAGATACACCAATGATATTGGAAATTGTCGCTGTTGGGGCGATTGCGATGCAGTTCGAGTTGCGCATGCCGTGTTGTTTGATGCTTGCACGCAACGCATTCCAATCAAGCGTGCTCGAATCATCGACTTCAACATGACCATCACGCTCATCGCGAAGCATCGCGATAGAGTCTTGCGGCAAGATGCCGCGCGACCACAACGAGCCTTCGTATGAAGGATAGCGGCCACGTTCTTGTGCGAGCGTGTTCGAGGCCCAGTATGCGTAGTAGCACACGGCTTCCATCGAGCGATCTGCGAATTCAACAGCCGATTGCGACGCGTACGGCACGCGCATCATTTGCAGGCAATCTTGGAAACCCATGATGCCCATGCCGACCGGACGATGGCGTTCGTTCGAGTCTTTGGCTTTCTTGACGGCGTAGTAGTTGATGTCGATCACGTTGTCGAGCATGCGCATGGCGATGCCGACAGTGCGCTTGATCTTGTCGTGATCGAGTTCGTAGCCACCGGCCGCTGCGGGTTTCATGTGAGCGACCAGGTTCACCGAACCCAGGTTGCACACGGCAATTTCCGAGTCGTTGGTGTTCAGCGTGATCTCGGTGCACAGGTTCGAGCTGTGCACGACGCCGACGTGCTGCTGCGGCGAACGGATGTTGCACGGGTCTTTGAAGGTGATCCACGGATGGCCGGTTTCGAACAGCATCGACAGCATCTTGCGCCACAGCGACACGGCGGGCATCTTCTTGAAGAGCTTCAGTTCGCCGCGTTCGGCTTGGGCTTCGTAGCCCAGGTAGGCTTGTTCGAACGCTTTGCCGTACTTGTCGTGCAGGTCAGGGCAATCGGACGGCGAGAACAAGGTCCATTCGCCATTTTCCATGACGCGCTTCATGAACAGGTCGGGAATCCAGTTCGCCGTGTTCATGTCGTGCGTGCGGCGGCGTTCGTCGCCGGTGTTCTTGCGCAGTTCCAGGAATTCTTCGATATCCAGGTGCCACGTTTCCAGATAGGTGCAGACTGCGCCCTTGCGTTTGCCGCCCTGGTTCACTGCGACAGCGGTGTCGTTGACGACTTTCAGGAACGGCACAACGCCCTGGCTTTCACCGTTGGTGCCCTTGATGTGGCTGCGCAAGGCACGTACCGGCGTCCAGTCGTTGCCCAGACCGCCGGCGTATTTGGCCAGCAGTGCGTTTTCCTTGATGGCGTCGTAGATGCCTTCCAGGTCATCGGACACGGTGGTCAGGTAGCACGACGACAGTTGCGAGTGCAGGGTGCCCGAGTTGAACAGCGTGGGCGTCGAACTCATGAAGTCGAACGACGACAGGATCTCGTAGAACTCGATGGCGCGTGCTTCGCGATCGGTTTCGCGCAGGGCCAGGCCCATGGCGACGCGCATGAAGAAGACCTGCGGCAATTCGATGCGAGTGCCGCGGATGTGCAGGAAGTAGCGGTCGTATAGCGTCTGCAGGCCCAGATAGCTGAACTGCAGATCGCGGCGCGAATCGAGGGCGGCAGCGATGCGTGCCAGATCGTATTCGCCCAGTTTGGGGTCGAGCAGGCCGCCTTCGATACCGCGTTGGACGAAGGTGGGGAAATATTCCGCATAGCGAGTTGCCATGCTGGCCTGCGAGACTTCTTCGCCGAGGACTTCTTTGCGGATCGTGTGCAGCAGCAGACGTGCCGTGACCTGGCTGTAGGCCGGATCTTTTTCGACGAGTGCGCGAGCAGACAAAATCGCGGACTTGAAAACTTCGTCGACGGGGATGCCGTCGTACAGGTTCTTGACCGTTTCCTTCAGGATGGTTTCGGTGTCGATGAACTCGCTCAAGCCTTCGCCGGCGGCCTCGATGGTGGTACGCAATGCGCTCAGGTTCAGCGGGCTGCGCACGCCGTTTTCCACCACATTCAGGTGGCTGGTCTCGCCTTGCGACGGCGAGGTGAGGCTGCTTTGCCCTTGAGTGGCGGCGCGTTCCTGGGCGCGTTTTTCGCGATACAGCACGTAGGCGCGCGCGACATCATGCTCACCCGAGCGCATCAGGGCCAGTTCGACCTGGTCCTGGATGTCTTCAATATGGAAGGTGCCGCCGTTGGGGCGGTTGCGCACCAGCGCGTTGACCGATTGGGATGTCAGCGTTTCGACCAGTTCGCGCACGCGCGCGGACGCGGCGCCTTGGCCGCCATTGACGGCCAGAAAAGCTTTGGTCATCGCGATGGCGATTTTGCCGGGCTCAAAGCCGACAACCGAGCCATTGCGTCGGATGACGCTATAGCTGGCCCATTGGCCGCCGTTCGCGTCGGCTGACTTGGCAGTTTGGGAAGGCGGCTCGGCGGAGGGCCGGGTCACAGAGGCGATCGTCGTCTGCATGGAAGCTCCTGTGGAAATAACGTAAAAGGACACGGCGTGGTCCGTGTCGGGTGCTAAATGTGTCTAAATGCGTGAGGGTCGAGCTAAGCGGGGAGAACACCCGGCCGCGCCAGAATGAAGTGAATCTGGCTATGCTTTCGACCACTACATATAGTGTACCACCCCTCGTATGGCACTAATTCTAGTGATCAATGGGGGAATGGCACAAGAAGAAGCTGTTGAGGGCGGATTAATTAATCGTGACAAAATGCGAAGCACGCGCCAATCAGGCGCGTGCGGCGTAGTGATTACTTCAGGTCATTATTTTACGCGCGTCTGCGCACAGAAATCTCCGTCATGGCCGGTAAGCCGTAATGTTGCAGTTCCTGTTGCAGAGCATTGCGGTATTGCGCCACATTGGCCATTTTGACGTGACCAAAACCGCGAACCTGATCTGGCAGCGCCGCAATCTTGGCGGCCTGGGCCAGATTGGCGGGCGATAAATGCTCGAGCAAGGTGTCCACTGTCTGGCGATATTGAGCGATCAGGTCGCGTTCCATCCGGCGTTCCTCGCTGCGGCCAAAGAGGTCCAGCCACGTCCCCCGTACGCGTTTGCACCGTGCCAGGACTTTCATCAGGGTCAGGGTCGCGGGGCCCAGGGAAATCTTGCGAGGAATGCCCGTGTGGGGGTCTTTGCGTGCCAGCAGTGGTGGCGCCATGTGAAAACGCAGGGTGTAGTCTCCCTCGAATTGTTCGCGCAATTGCTGCTGGAACGTGCCATCTGTATAGAGCCGGGCGACTTCGTACTCGTCTTTGTAGGCCATCAGTTTGAACAGATTGCGGGCGACCGCGATGGCCAATCGCGGTGAACGAGAGGAGGGCGCTACCTCGCGTTCGCGTTGCGCCACGCGTTCGACCAGCTGCTGATACTGGCGCGCATAGCCGGCGTCTTGGTAGGCGGTCAGGTCGCGAACGCGGCGCGACACCATGCGCTCGAACGATTCGGGAATGTGCAGTTGGACGACTTGTCCCGCAGGGCGTAAAGCCGCCGCCAGTGCTTTGGGGTTGTGCGCGGCGAGCCGGCCGGCTTCAAAAGCATCGCGATTGGCCTGTACCGAGACTCCATTGAGCTCGATGGCGCGGACCAGTGCAGCATGCGATAGCGGCACGTGGTTGCGCTGCCAGGCGTAGCCCAACATGAACATATTGGACAGAATGCTGTCGCCAAATAGCGTTTGCGCAGCGTGATGGGCGTCCAAGGCGGCAGTATGGCTGGCGCCGACCGCATGCTGGATTTTGGCCAGCAAGGCATCGGGCCGTAATGCTGCATCGGGGTCGCGGGTAAATTCAGAAACCGGTGCAACGTAAGTGTTGATCACGGCTTGCGTGTGGGAATGACGTAGCGCGCCCAAGGCGTCAGGTGCAGTGGCGGCAACCGGATCGCACAGAATCGCGGCATCGGCTTGCTGCCAATCCAGTCTGACTGGCCCATTGGCGGCATGCGCGGGCGCCAACCGGATATGGCTGATGACCGTGCCGCCTTTTTGCGCCAAGCCCGTTAGGTCCAAGACTGAGGCTGAGAGGCCTTGCAGATGGGCCGTCATGGATACGATCGCCCCGATGGTGATCACGCCGGTGCCGCCCATTCCCGCGACCAACAGCCGATAGGGCTGCGTGAGGGGGGCAATGGAGGGCATGGGCACCGCAGCAGCGTCTTGATGCCATGCAGCGGTCGTCGAGGTGGCAGCCGTCGCGGTGGCGTTCGAAGCTCCGTTGCCTGCCGTGGCCGAGCTCTCGCGTGGTGCAGCCTGCTTGCGCAGTTTGCCTCCCATGACCGACACAAAGCTCGGGCAAAACCCTTCGGCGCAGGAATAGTCCTTGTTGCAGCTGGACTGATCGATGGCGCGCTTGCGCCCATAGGGCGTCTCCATGGGCACGATCGATAAGCAATTGGATTGCGTTCCGCAGTCGCCACAGCCTTCGCACACTGCGCTGTTAATCAGCAGCCGCCGCGCGGGGTCGGGGAATTGTTGTTTTTTGCGGCGACGGCGTTTTTCGGCGGCACAGGTCTGGTCGTGAATCAGGACCGTGACTCCTTTGGTCTCGCGCAGTTCGCGTTGCAGAGCATCCAGTTCGCGCCGGTGATGCACTGTCACGCCGGCAGGTAACTCGACGCCTTGATATTTTTCAGGTTCGTCAGTGGTGACGACGATGCGGGCGACATCCTCGCCGCGCAATTGCTGGCAGATCTGCGGCACGGAGATCGGTCCGTCCACCGGCTGCCCGCCCGTCATGGCGACGGCATCGTTGAACAGAATCTTGTATGTGATGTTGGCCCGTGCTGCGACGGCCTGCCTGATCGCGAGATAGCCGGAGTGGTAGTACGTGCCCTCGCCCATGTTCTGAAAGACATGGGGCATCTCTATATAGTTATAGAGTCCGATCCAGTCGACCCCCTCACCCCCCATTTGTGTCAGGCCGGAGGTATTGCGGTCCATCCACGCCGCCATGTAATGACAGCCCACTCCTGCGAGCGCCTGACTGCCTTCGGGGACTTTGGTTGAGCTGTTGTGCGGGCACCCCGAGCAGAAGTACGGGCGTCGGCGCATGCCATCGGCGTCATTGGATAGCGGAGCAGCGCAAGTCAGCGTGGCGGGAACGGACACGTGGTGCAGTCCCGCTGCGCGTGTCAGCCATGCGGCCAGGGGGGCTGCCAGCAATGAGGGGCGTAATTGGCCGGCTGACGGGATCAAGGATTCGCCGTCCCATCCAGTCTTGCCTGCGACGGTTGGGCGCTCGGGACGGTTGTAAAGCAGGTCTTTGATCTGGCTTTCGACGACTGCGCCTTTTTCTTCGATGACCAGGATGTGCGACAGGCCGTGTGCGAAATCAGACAGACGATCGGCATCGAGCGGCCAGGTCAGTCCCGGCTTGTAAATACGCACGGGGCCATCCGCGGCGTGGGGGTTGATGCCCAGATGCGCGAGTGCTTCCAGCGTGTCGAGATGCGCCTTGCCGACCGTGACGATCCCCACCGTGGCGTGTGGCGCGGGACAGACGAGTTTGTCGATGCTGTGGCGCCGTGCAAAAGCGCGCACGGCTTTCAGGCGTGTCTGCATGCGCAGTTCGACTGCAGGAGACAGAAAGTCGCGCGCGGTGTATTCCAACGCCTCGGGGGGCAATTCGGGATCGGCAGGCATGTCGTATTGCACGCTGGGGGCAGGGATGTACGACTGACCGCTCTCGATGGTTTCGGAGACAGCTTTGAATGCGACCCATGCGCCGCTGTGACGCGACAAGGCCCAGCCCCAGAGGGCAAAGGTTTCGTATTCGTCGATCGAGGCCGGGTGCACGATCGGCATTTGCCAGCCGATCAACGAGGCCTCGCTCGCATGCGGAATGGACGACGAGACAGCGGTGTGATCGTCGCCGACAACCACCAGCACGCCGCCATGGCGCGAGGCGCCGGCAGCGTTGCCGTGGTGCAGGGCGTCGCCCGCGCGATCTACGCCGGGGCCTTTGCCGTACCACAGCGCAAATACGCCGTCGACTTTGCGATCATCACGCACGCCTGCCTGTTGTGTGCCCATGACGGCAGTAGCCGCCATGTCTTCGTTAATGCCAGGCAGAAAGGTGATTTGATGGGCGTCGAGAATGGGCTTGGCTTTCCACATGGCCATGTCTACGCCGCCCAGAGGTGAGCCCCGATACCCCGAAATAAAGCCCGCCGTATTCAACCCGCGCTCACGATCGCGGCGGCGTTGGGCCAACAGGATGCGCACCAGGGCTTGAGTCCCTGTCAGAAAAATGCGGCCACTTGTGCGCGTGAGGTTGTCCTGCAATTGGTAGTCCAGATCCAACGCCGGCTCGTTTGCCGGGACCGGATCCAGTGGGGTGCCGTCCATGATGTCGCTCCTGCCTATTATTACGATCATCATAGGTGCGCACGGATGACGATTTATTGCGTTATTGGATCGTGTAATCCCTATAATTCGAAATAAACATTTCGTTTTGAGTGAAAACAGGGGAAAAAATGGACAAGACAGACATTGGTATCCTGCGCGCCTTGCAAGAAGACGGCCGGGCATCGGCTCAGCAACTGTCCGAGCAGGTAGGCTTGTCCACTGCGCCGGTGTGGCGCCGTGTGAAGGCGCTGGAGGCCGCTGGCGTGATCTTGGGTTATTCGGCCCAGGTGGACCGCACCAAGGTCGGGTTGCAGGGGTGCATGTTCGCCCAGATCAGTCTCGAGCGGCATTCGGCCAGCACGGTAGAGCATTTCGAGCGTTCGGTGCGCAATGCGCCGGAGATTCTGGAGTGTTATGCGGTTACCGGAGACTCGGATTTTTTGTTGAAGATCCTGGTGGAAAGCCCGGAGGCCTATGACCGGTTCCTGCATCGCTTTCTTTTTAATCTGCCGGGGATTCGTCAGACTCGCACGATTGTGGCCTTGCGCGAGATCAAGCACGAAGTCCGTTTACCCCTCGATGCCGCATGAAGTTGGCAGCATGATGTCGGTCGTTTGGAGTTTGTGACGTGATGTTCGCGGTGTGATCGCGCGGATTGCGTTAACCAACGGTGCGATGGCCCTCGAAATAACGGCGATCCCCGGTAGCAAAGTCAAGATTTTCGTGTTCATTGTTTGTTTCCAGACTGTTGCGTCTATACAGCATTTTCGATATTGCTGCATTGCATCCTGAGCACGCCCTCATTAGAGTCGCACCTGCAAATGCGCAGGGATAGATCCGCTATGCAGCGGTGTGATGCGCGTGTGTTTCGAGGGTGTCATGAAGAGTGTGTGGCGGTATCGCGGTTTTGTTGTGGCGGGCGCAGTGTTGACGTTGGCGGGATGCGTGACAAAAAAAGCGCCCGTTGAACAGGTTTCTGTTGCGCCTGAGGCGTCTCGGCCTATTGTTTGCTCGCCGGCCGAGGCAGGCAGTCAGTTGGTCGGTACATGGCAGTCCAACACGAGCCCTCGCGGGGTGGCCGGCGATTTTCGTGCGTTGATTGTGTTGGGGGCCGATGGCTCAATGGCCTATGACACGCAGCTGAAGGTGGGCAAACGTATTCGTCCAGGCTTGCGCGAGGCAGGCTGCTGGCAGGCCGCCGGTGGTGTGATCACCTTGCAGACGATCAAATCCAATGGCGAGTTGATCGACATGGACGATCCTATTTATCAGAACCGCTATCGGATCGAGAAAACCGAGCCGGCGCGTTTGACGCTGCGCGAATTGCGCAGTGGCGGGCAGTCCATTACGGCGCGTCGCATGCAACCGGGTTATCGTTTACCTTATTGAGCGCTCCCCAGGGTAGTGCCTGGTTCGATCCCTGTCGGAAATGCGGGAACTTGGGGACGGCCCTGCATATTTCCTGGATAGACTGTCGTCGGGCGCCTATTCTCGTTTCAGAATCGAAATCATACGGCGCAGATGTCCTCTCCACATTCCCAGAATCGAGCCATTCTCTTGCTGGCGCTGGCGGCTTTCGTCAGCGCCAGTGCTTTTCGTATTTGCGATCCGATGTTGCCGCGGCTGGCCGCTGAATTCGGTACGTCGAC
The DNA here is from genome assembly GCF_054780995.1 of Bordetella tumbae. Lineage (NCBI taxonomy): Bacteria > Pseudomonadati > Pseudomonadota > Betaproteobacteria > Burkholderiales > Alcaligenaceae > Bordetella > Bordetella tumbae. The sequence continues at coordinate 156,195 of NZ_BAAGVG010000026.1, read as the reverse complement.
CGGCCAGGCAGGCGCTACGGTGACGGCGTTTGCCGTAGCGTACGGCTTGCTGCAGATGTTTTTCGGACCGGTGGGGGATCGCTATGGCAAATTCCGCGTTGTTGCCATCGCGACGTTTGCGTGCGCCATAGGCAGTGCGGGAGCGGTAGTGGCGCCGAACCTGGACGTATTGATTGTGTGCCGGGCGTTGTCTGGGGCGGCAGGTGGCGGCATTGTGCCGTTATCGATGGCCTGGATCGGCGATAACGTGCCCTATGAAGAGCGTCAGGCGACGTTGGCGCGTTTTCTGACCGGCACGATTTTGGGAATGGCGATGGGCCAGTTGGCCGGGGGCTTGATCACAGACACCATGGGATGGCGCTGGGCCTTTGCGTTCCTGGTCGTCGGATATGTGATTGTCGGTAGCCTGCTGTTGCGCGAGGTCGCGCAACAAGCTGCGCAGCGGCGATCATCGGCAGGTTCGGCGACGGCATCTCAATCCGTGCCGCAGCGCGGTTTTGTGGCTCAGATGCGCACGGTGTTTGGTGTGCCGTGGGCGCGCATTGTCTTGGTCACGGTGTTCCTGGAGGGGCTGCTGGTGTTTGGCTCTTTGGCATTCGCACCCGCTTATTTGCATGATCGGTTCGGATTGTCATTGACGGCAGCCGGGGCCGTTGTGGCCGTGTATGCCTTGGGCGGGCTGCTTTACACCTTGGTCGCGGGACGGATGCTGCGTTGGTTGGGAGAACGCGGTCTCGCCGCCGCGGGTGGCGTTGTTCTGTGCGTTGCCTTTCTTGCGTATTGGCTCGGCCCGGCATGGGGATGGGCTTTGGGAGCGGGCGTACTTGCGGGCTTTGGCTATTACCTGCTGCATGCGACGCTGCAAACCAACGCGACGCAAATGGTGCCATCGGCGAGAGGAACCGCCGTGGCGTGGTTTGCCTCATGCTTGTTTCTGGGACAAGCAGTCGGGGTAGCGTTGGCCGGTGTGTTTGTGGACGTTGCAGGCGCTGCCGTGCTGTTTGGTACGTCGGCCGTGCTGCTGCCTCTGTTGGGTGCCAGCTTTGCATGGGCATTAAAGCGCCGCGCGCAGGCGAAAACCGGCGAGCCGGTGGTTCAATAAAGGCGTGAAGAATGAAAAAGGTGCCGCCAAATCGTTGGCAGCACCTTTTTAGCCTCACAGTTCCGGTTGGGCGTGTCTGCTCAGATCGCGCCCAAGCGCTGCAATACCGTATCTTTACCAATCAAAGCGAGCACCGCATCCACTGCCGGTGTCTGGGTCTGACCCACCACGGCAACACGCAATGGAATCGCCAGCTGCGGCATTTTCAGGCCGCGATCGGCCAGCACGGCCTTGATGAGCGCGGTGATGCCCTCACGTGTCCAGTCCGTGTCTGCGGCTCGTTGCGCAAAGTCGGCCAGGGCTTCGCGCGCAGCAGGGGTCAGGTGTTGCTCTACCAACTCGGCTGGCGCAGGCGCGAACGGTTTGCAGAACAACATCGCGGATTCGGCCAACTGTTCCAACGTTTCGGCGCGGTCTTTCAGTAATCCTATCGCGGCGGGCAGGTCGGTAGCAGCCGGGTTGCCGCCACGCTTTTCAATGCGCGGGGCAACGCGAGCGGCCAGCTCGGCGTTGTCCATCTGCTTGATGTAGTGCGCATTGACCCAGTTCAGCTTTTTCGGATCCCATTGCGATGCAGATTTAGACAGATGATCCGTGTCGAACCATTGCACCAATTGCTCGCGCGTGAAGAGTTCGTCATCACCATGGCTCCAGCCCAGGCGCGACAGATAGTTGATCATCGCTTCGGGCAAGTAGCCTTGTGCATCGTATTCCATCACGTTGACGGCGCCATGGCGTTTAGACAGTTTTTCACCATCGGGACCCAGGATCATAGGCACGTGGCCGTATTCCGGCACCGTCGCGCCCAGCGCGCGCAAAATGTTGATCTGACGCGGCGTGTTGTTGACGTGATCATCACCGCGCAGAATATGCGTCATGCCCATATCCCAATCGTCGACCACCACGCAGAAGTTATACGTAGGCGTGCCGTCGGGACGAGCGATGATCAGGTCGTCGAGTTCGCTGTTGTCAAAGCTGATCGGGCCTTTGACCATGTCGTTCCAACCGGTGGCGCCGTCTTGGGGGTTCTTGAAACGCACGACTGGTTTGCGGCCCTCGGGGATGGCAGGCAGCGTTTTGCCCGGCTCCGGGCGCCAGGTGCCGTCGTATCGCGGCTTCAATCCTTTGGCGCGGGCGGCTTCGCGCATTTGCTCGACTTCTTCGGGCGAGCTGTAGCAATGATAGGCCGTCCCGGCTTGCAACATTTGTGCGACGACTTCGCGATAGCGGTCCATACGCTGCATTTGATAGAACGGGCCTTCGTCCGGTTGCATGCCCAGCCAGTCCATGCTGTCCAGAATGGCTTGCACCGCCTCGGGCGTGGAGCGCTCCAGGTCGGTGTCTTCGATGCGCAGCACGAAGACACCCTGATTGTGGCGCGCAAACGCCCAGGAAAACAGCGCAGTGCGTGCGCCGCCCAGATGCAGAAAACCCGTGGGCGAGGGGGCAAAACGGGTGCGGATAGGGGTCGAAGTCATAGTCAGCAGGAAAAAGCGTGGCAGGCCGCCGCGACAGGGCGGAAAACATGGGACGCGATCATAGCGATCACGCGGCCGTCTTGTTACGATGGGCTTATTTTAGAATAGCGCCCGACCTGCCTATGTTGCGACACGCTCTTGCCCCGCTGTTCGACCCCAAATCCCTGGTGATCGTGGCCGACCGGCCCCTGCCTGTGGTCAATACTTTACGGGCCGAATTGCGTGCGAGCACGACCCTGGTCGATGTGCAGGCGGGGCAGGCGCCGGCGATTCCCGAGAGCTGTCAGGGCCTGTCAGCCGGGCAACGGCCGGATCTGGCGCTGATATGCGTCTCTCCCTCTATATTGCCGGATGTTTTGCGGCGCTTGACGGGGTTGCAGCCGCGCGCTGCGATTGTGCTGCCCCACGAGCTGCCGGATCCCTATCCTGGCGGCACCTTGGCGTTATGCCGCGCCTGGGCCGAGCAAACAGGGTGCGCGCTACTGGGGCCGAGAGCCTTTGGGCTGCAACGGCCCCACGCCAGCCTGAATTTCAGCCAGCATTCCTTTTTGGCGCGCGCCGGCCGGGTGGCGCTGGTGACGCAATCGCGGTCGATCACCGCCGCTGTGATGGACTGGGCGGACGATGTGCATATTGGCTTTTCCACCGCGATTTCGCTGGGAGACGAGGCCTCGATCCGGCTGGCTCAAGTGCTGGACTTTTTGGCCAGCGACCCGAGGACGGACAGCATCGTGCTGTACCTGGAGGACGTGGGCGTCGCACGTGAATTCATGAGCGCGCTGCGCTCGGCCGCCAGCGTCAAACCCGTGATTGTGCTCAAGGCTGGCCGTGATGGCCCGCCGGGCAGCGATCCTGCTCTGGATGCAGCACTGCGGCGGGCAGGCGCGGTACGCGTCCGGTATTTTGTGCAGCTGTTCTCGGCAGTCAAGGTGCTGGGGTATACACGCCGTCCGCGTGGCCGCCGCGTTGCGATCCTGTCCAATGGCAGTGGCCCGCCTCAGTTGGCCTTGGATCTCATCGGGCCGGATACGGCGATGTTGCGAGCCGAGTTGGCGCCTGCTACACGGCGGGCGTTGACGGAGCTGCTCGAGCCCGATGCGGCGACTGCCAATCCTGTCATTACCTATGTGCCCCTGACGCCAGAGCGCATACAGGCCATGCTGGATAGTTTGATTGACGATCAGGGTGTTGACGGCGTGCTGGTGGTGTTGGCGCCGGATGCGTTGGCGGACATGTCCGCTGTCGCGCGTCAATTGGCGCAGTTTGCCCCGAACGCCCGCAAGCCCGTGGTCAGTTGCTTCATGGGCGACGCAGGCATGCGGCCGCTGCGCCGGATGTTGGACGATGTCGGCACGCCGGCATTTCGCACGCCGGAGTCGGCTGCCGATGCGTTTGGGGTGCTGTCCACGCATTACTACAACCAACAATTGCTGCTGCAGACTCTGCCGCCCGAGCCACCGAGCCGTTTGCCGGATGTGGCCAAGGCGCGTCTTGTGCTGGACGCCGCCCGCGCGGCCGGCCGCCTGGATTTGTCTGTGTCCGAGTGTCGTAGCGTGTTGGATGCCTTTTACGTCCCGCTGCGTGATGTTCCTGCGGGCGTGCTGCCGGGCGAGCCCGAGTCGCGGCCTATGGCCATTCGCGTGCGGCGTGATCCGAATTTTGGTCCTATCATTCAATTCGGTGCAGGCGGCCCCGATGCATTGCTATCGGCGGGCTCCGATAGAGGCCGGGATTTGCCGCCGCTAAATGGTTTTTTGGCGCGCCAACTGATAGAACGCAGCCGTACGTGGCAGCGCGTGCTCGCTTCGCAAATCAGCAGTGTTGCCGCCGAAGCCCTGCAGCACACATTGGTTCAGGTGTCCGAGGTGATCTCCGAATTGCCCGCGATCGAGTCGCTGGATATCGATCCGCTGTATGCGGGTGAATCGCAGTTGCGCGCCGCCGGCTTGCGCATCACGCTGTGCGCTGAGCCTGCCTGCGCCACGCCGCAAGCCAGCGGTTATCCGCATATGGCGATCCATCCTTATCCGGCGCGTCTGGTGCGTCGCCGCGAATTTGATGACGGGACAGAATGGGTGATCCGCCCCATTCGTCCCGAGGACGGACAGACCTTGCAGGATTTCATTCGCGGCCTGTCAGAGCGTTCGCGTTATATGCGCTTTGTGTCCATGATGCGCGAGCTCACGCCGCGCATGGTGGCGCGCTACACGCAAATCGATTACCACCGCGAGCTGGCGCTCGTGGCGACCACCTATGTGCCAAATCCGGCAAACCGGGGGCATCCACACGAGATCATCATCGGTTTTGCGCATTATTTGCGTAATGCCGATGGGCGCGGCGCCGAGTATGCATTGGTCATTGGTGATGACTGGCAACGCCGTCATCTGGGCGGACAACTGATGCAGGCCCTGATCGACGCGGCCCGTGACCAAGGGTTGGAATATATCGATGGCCTCGTGTTGGCCAATAACCGGCCGATGCTGACCTTGATGACGCGTCTGGGATTTACGAACGATCCGGATCCGGAAGACCCCACCATGCGACGTGTATGGTTGAATCTGCTTTCCTGAAAACCCGAATTGGGCTTTGTCGTACCCGATTTGGGTTTTTCCCCAATTACCCCGCTACCAAGACTTCTCGCAAAAACGCCGCGATATCGTTGATTTCCGGTGCGCATACCGAGTGTGGCATCGGGTATGTGTGCCAGCGCACGTCATAGCCTAGCGACTGCAATTGCGCCAACGAGGCCTCGGCACGCGGCAGTGCAACGACAGGGTCAAACGTGCCGTGCGCCAGAAAAATCGGCGTGCCGGCATTGGCCGTGTGGCGCTCGGCGGCTGCCGTGTCCAGCAATGGCAGATAACCGGACAGGCCTATCATGCCTGCCAGCTTTTCTTCCAGCCGCAGCCCTGTATGCAGCGTCATCGCGCAACCTTGCGAGAATCCGGCCAGCACAATGCGCGAGGTCGGGATGCCGCGAGCGTTTTCGCGAGCGATCAGCGCCCGTACGGCGGCTTCGGATTGCCGGATGCCCGTTGCGTCCTCTTGGCGTACCAAGTCAGTGACCAGAATGTCGTACCACGACCGCATGGCCATCCCGCCGTTGATCGTCACGGGTTGTACCGGGGCGTGAGGAAACACAAAGCGCACAGCCGGGCTGCTGCCTAACCGGAGTTCGGGCACGATAGGCGCAAAGTCATTACCGTCGGCTCCCAAGCCATGCAGCCATATCACGGCATGAGTCGGGTTGGGGGCGGTCTGCATTTCGATGCAGTCCAACAAGGCAGGGGTAGCAGTCATGGTGGCAGGAAGAAACGAGAGGGCCGAAAACGGTCCGGTTTGGCTAATGGCTATTGATTGACGCTGTGGTTTGGATCGGCGTCAGGCAGACAAGGCTTTCAGGGCTTGAAACAGCGCCCGGTACTGCTTGCGCTGCGGCTCTTGGCCTTGCTGCAGGGCGGCATTGCCCTGCGCCTCTTTGCGAGCCGCCCGTATCGTCGCGCGCAGTGCCTGCACATCGGCGCCGGGGTGGGCGTTGAGCAATTCGGTCAAGGCATCGTCATCGCTCAGCAGCTTGTCACGTAGCGACTCCAGCCGATGCATGGCGGCCGTTTCTTCGCGTGAGCCGTTTTGCCAGACATCGAGCTGCGCACGGATCTCATCAGCGGGCGCATCACGCATCAGCTTGCCGACAAAATGAGTCTGCCGGCGCTTGCCTTCGCGGCTGGTCGTCTTTTGCGCCAGGCGAATTGCCTCGTACAGGCGTTCGGCCAGGGGCAATTGCTTCAGACGGTCGTCAGGCAACTCGATCAATTGCTTGCCCAAATCGAGCAGAGCATGCATTTCGCGCTTGACTTGCGATTTGCTGGGGCGGTCGTAACCGTTTTCGTCGAACTCGCCTTCGGCGGTCGAATCAGGGATAGAAGAATTCATGAGGAATGCAATGGGGGAACAGCATCAACGCAGACTTGGCTATGATAACCGTCTCTGCTTACTGGACTGCAATGGTCAATACTTCTACCTCCTCTCTTCCCCTGGCCGCGAACCACGCGCGTTTCAGCGAACTGGTCGAACAAGTCCTGGCGTATGCACGCCAGATTGGGGCCAGTGACGCCGCTGCCGAGATTTCCGAAAGCCTGGGGCTTTCGGTGTCGGTACGTAAAGACGACATCGAAACGGTCGAGCAAACCCGCGATCGTTCGCTGGATTTGACGGTGTACGCCGGCCAAAGCCGCGGCTCGGCCTCGACCTCCGATTTTTCCGAGGCCGCTCTGCGCCAGACGGTCGAGGCCGCCTGGCACATCGCCCGCCATACGGCAGCCGATCCGGCGGCGGGCTTGCCCGATGCCGATCAGTTGGCCACCGATGTGCCCGATCTGGCCTTGCATTACCCCTGGCCTGTCACGACGGAGCAGGCCGCCGAGCTGGCATTGCGCGCCGAGCGCGCGGCCCGGGCCGTGGATCGCCGCATTACCAATACCGATGGCGCGACCGTAGGTACCTACGAAGGCCAGTTCGTCATGGGTAATACCCGAGGCTTCTTGGGTGGTTACCCGTACTCGCGCCACAGTCTGTCGGTCGCCCCGATCGCCGGGCGCGGCAACAACATGCAGCGCGACTACTGGTATAGCTCGGAACGCGACCCTGCGCTGCTGGCCGCCCCCGAGGCCGTCGGCCGTTACGCGGCCGAGCGCACCTTGTCACGCCTGTCGGCCAAACGAATTCGCACGGGCAAATTTCCTGTGCTCTTCGAGGCGCCTCTGGCATTGGGGCTGCTAGGCGCGTTTACGCAGGCGACCAGCGGCGGCGCCTTATACCGCAAGACCAGTTTCCTGGTCGATGCCCTGGGCAAGCCCATCTTTCCCGACCATATCGACATTGCCGAAGACCCCCACGTGCGTGGCGGCATGGGCAGTTCGCCCTTTGATGACGAGGGTGTGCGCACCCGGGCGCGCAGCGTGGTGACAGGCGGCGTGCTGCAGGGCTATTTCCTGTCGACCTACACCGCGCGCAAGCTCGGCATGACCACCACGGGCAACGCGGGCGGCTCGCATAACCTGACCCTGTCGTCGCGCCTGACCTCGGCCAACGATGATTTCGAGGCCATGCTGCGCAAGCTCGGCACCGGGCTGCTGGTTACAGAGCTGATCGGGCAGGGCGTCAATTACGTCACGGGCGATTATTCGCGCGGCGCGTTCGGATATTGGGTGGAAAACGGCCAGATCCAGCACGCGGTCCAGGAAATCACGATCGCCGGCAATCTGGCTGATATGTTCCGCCAGATTGTCGCCGTGGGCGCCGATACGATCGCTCGTGGGACCAAACGCACAGGCTCGATTCTTGTCGAGCAAATGGCGATTGCCGGGATCTGATTCGCCCGGTGGCTTCTTTTTTGCCTCTGGACAGGCCGGGGTCAGTGCCGCCCGGCCTTTTTGGCGGACCCATTTCACGATTGTCGGCGTGCGGGCTGGTAACCCCTCTTACGGTATAGATATAACAACGTGTAATATCCGCCACATATCGCGTGCGATATCTCATACCAAATTGCTGTCGAGGAGCCAACCTTTATGCAACGTCGTTCCTTTTTGAAACAAGCCGGCCTGGGCGCTGTCGCGGGCAGCGCGGCAGTTGCCGCACCGGTATTCGCGCAAGACGCACCCAGCCTGAACTGGCGCATGGCGTCCAGCTTTCCGCGCAGCCTGGATGCGCTGTTCGGTACCGGCGACATTTTCTGCAAATTCGTCACCGAAGCCACGGGCGGCAAATTCAATATCCGCCATTTTCCGGGCGGTGAAATCGTTCCCGCCTTGCAGGTCATGGATGCCGTGTCCAACAACACGATCGAGTGCGGTCATACCGTGTCGTACTACTACTACGGCAAAGATCCGGCGTTTTGCTTTGACGCGGCCGTGCCGTTTGGTCTGAACGCGCGTCAGATGAACGCCTGGATGTTCAACGGCGACGGCATGAAGCTGACCCGCGACATGTTCAAGCCGCACAAAATCGTCAACTTCCCCATGGGCAACACCGGTGTGCAGATGGGTGGCTGGTACCGCAAGGAAATCAAGACCGTCGAAGACCTGAAGGGTCTGAAAATGCGTACCGCCGGCTTCGCGGGCGAAGTCCTGTCGCGCCTGGGTGTGGTGCCGCAGCAACTGGCAGGCGGCGACGTGTATCCCTCGCTCGAAAAAGGCACGCTGGACGCCGTCGAGTTCGTGGGACCGTACGACGACGAAAAGCTGGGCTTTAACAAGGTCGCCAAGTACTACTACTACCCGGGCTGGTGGGAAGGCGGTCCCCAGGTGTCGCTGTACCTGAACGAAGGTGCGTGGAACAGCTTGCCCAAGAACTACCAAGCCATCGTCGAGGCGGCCAGCCGCGTGGCGCATGTGGCCATGACCTCGCGCTACGATGCCGAAAATCCGGGCGCGCTGCGCCGGCTCATCGCCGCGGGCGCCGAGTTGCGTCCGTTCCCGCGCGCCGTGATGGATGCGTCGTACCAGGCAGCCCAGACGGTGTACAAGGAATTCAGCGACAAGGATCCGAAATTCAAGGCTTTGTACGACAACTACATGGGCTTCCGTGACAGCGTAGTGCCGTGGTTCCGCTTGGCCGAAGGCTCGTACGACCAGTACCTGGGCGTGGCGATGTCGGCGCACAAGTAAAAATAAAGCCGGTACTTCAGTAAAACGGGCGCCTTTGTGGGCCGTCCCCAGGGTTGTGGAGCTATTCGACCACCCTGGATGGATGGTTGACTAGGTGCCCGTTCCGCATGGTTGGCTCCCCCCTGGTGCCTGCAGGCTATGGACCGCAGGGCCACATTGCACAGTGGCTTGGCAAGTTCCTGACCACCGAATTGCACAATATTTGAGCAATCGTGCTAGAATGGCCGACTTTCCCTTATTCCGGTTGGTAGCACGGGCGGTTAATAACGCTTAGGCCAGCTGCGGATCGCATGACCGGCGCGGGTTTCCCGGGCCAGATGATGCGCCAAGGCACAACGGAACAGGAAAAGATTCTCGTCAGGCTGTTCTGACCAGAAAAATTTACCTTTTAGGAACCAATCATGAAGACCTTTGTGGCCAAGCCGCATGAAGTCCAACGTGACTGGTTTGTGATCGACGCCAAGGGCAAAGTCCTGGGTCGTGTGGCCAGCGAAGTCGCACGCCGCCTGCGTGGTAAGCACAAACCTGAATTCACGCCGCACGTTGATACGGGCGATTACATCGTCATCATCAACGCTGCCGATATCGTTGTTACGGGCACCAAGACGCAAGACAAAAAGTACTTCCGTCACACCGGCTATCCCGGTGGTATCCGTGAAACGAACTTCGAGAAACTGCAGCAGCGGTTTCCCGGCCGCGCCATCCAGAAGGCCGTCAAGGGCATGTTGCCCAAGGGTCCGCTGGGCTACGCCATGATCAAGAAACTCAAGGTGTACGCTGGTGCCGAGCACCCGCACACCGCTCAGCAGCCCCAGCCGCTGGATATCTAAGGAAACGCCATGATCGGTAACTGGAACTACGGAACCGGCCGTCGCAAAACCTCGGTGGCTCGTGTTTTTATCAAAAAAGGCTCGGGCAAAATCGTTGTTAACGGCAAACCCGTCGACGAATTTTTTGCTCGCGAAACTGGCCGCATGATCGTGCGTCAGCCGCTCGAGCTCACCAGCCACCTGGAATCGTTCGACATCAAAGTCAACGTGCACGGCGGCGGCGAAACCGGCCAAGCCGGGGCGATTCGCCACGGTATCACTCGTGCGTTGATCGACTACGATGCGGCGCTCAAGCCCGCACTGTCGCAAGCTGGCTTCGTCACCCGCGATGCCCGTGAAGTCGAACGTAAAAAAGTCGGCTTCCGCAAGGCACGTCGGCGCAAGCAGTTCAGCAAGCGCTAATTGTCTTGCTCTACCAGGGCCGCGCGAGTGGCTCTGGCAAAAACAAAACGCCCCTGTTTTTACAGGGGCGTTTTGTTTTTTTGTTGCCGGGCCGTCCCAAAACAAAAACGCCCCCTGGGGGGGCAGCAAGCCGAAGGCGCAGCGTGGGGGCATTTTGTGCTTGTGCGAGGGAACCGTCTCAGCTCACGCGTCACACACTCCGTCATCAATAGAACTCAATGGCCGTTGTTGGAAGCCTTAAATGCGGCATCTGAAATGTGGGCCTGCAGCAGAACGGAGAGCAGATATGCCTAACACCAAGACCTCGTTGACATGGAGGCTCAGGCTAGCGGCGGTCTTCATGTTGACCATGCCGTTTACGATCTATGCGCAACCGGCCGGGTCTAGCGCTGCAAATCATCAAGATGGCAAATTATTGACTTGGCGAGCGACGCCGCCTGAGCCTGAGCTGCCATCGCGTCAATCCTTCACTGGGCGCGGTGTAACGGTAGGCGTCTTGGACTTTGACTTTGGAGACAATCCTGCCCACCAGGCGTTGGACGGCGTGTGGCAACTCGTCGGACCATTTTCTGGGCGAGACGTAGAGGACCATGGCGTCTTCGTCAGCCGTATCATCGCCGGCAGGGACATGCACGATGGGTTGGGGCAAGGCATGGCGCACGGCAGCCGCGTGATTGCACTGGATGCCGACGTGAAGCCTTTCTATTCGCATCGCAAATTGGCAGCGCGTGGGGTCAGGATCATCAATCATTCATATGGCATCCTGGATTATGACGAAATGCTCGAAGGAACAGTGGCCGAGCAGCTTCAGAACCATGAGCGCATATTGAAAAAAAACAACCTGTACCGTGCCGTTTTACGGGACGGGGCTCTTCTGATTTGGCCAACGGGGAACGACGGAGCGCCTGGTCCGGGGCTTCCTGCGAGCGCTCCCGCGTTTTCCCCTGAGCTGGAAAAGGGCTGGATTGCCGTGACGTGGCTCGGTGTCGACGGGACTCTGCATCCCGACGCCAATGCATGTGGGCACGCGTCCGACTGGTGTATCAGTGCGCTCGGATCGTATCCGATGCGTGACGGTACCGTGCTCGAGGGCACATCATTTTCGGCGCCTGTCGTGACGGCGGTGGCGGCGTTGGTCTCCGAAGCCTATCCCTGGATGAACAACTCTGAGTTGCGGCAAACGCTGTTGTCTACGGCTGATCCTATCGATGATCCCGATATCGATCCTATCGATCATCCCGATATTTACGGCTGGGGGAAAGTAAATCCAGACAGAGCCGTGAGAGGCCCAGCTTTGTTTGACTGGCGGCTTGAGCATGGGGACAGTTTCGTTGTGGACTTCGATAGTTATCGTTCTCATTTTTTTAACGATATAGGCGGGGATCGCGGGCTGGTCAAATCGGGTTCTGGCACATTGGTGCTGTGGGGAAAAAATACCTATGCGGGCGCCACCGATATTTGGAGTGGCGTGCTTGAGCTTTATGGCAGTGTGACAGGCGCGATATACATCAGGAGGCACGGCACCTTGCTCAGCAACGGCGGAGTGATCGGAGGTTCTGTGTCTAATGAGAACCTGCTGCTGGTCAGTGGTGCCGGGTTGCATATCAAGGGGCGTCTTGATACAAAAGGTGCAAAACTGCAGATTCAATTAGGCTCCACCATCGCTGTGGATGACTTTGCCTTTATCCACGGGGCGCGGCTGGAAGTATCAAACCCCGATCCTCGGTATGTCATGACGTTGCGGGAAACGGTGCTGAGGGCACGTGAAATCAAGGGGCAATTTGCTTCGATGGCAGCCAGCCCTTTGTTCACCGTGTCTCCCATCTACACTGCCACCCAGGTAGATCTCGACATCAAACGTAATGATGTACACGCTGTCTCGCTAGCGCATTTCGAAGGAGCTCGCGCCAAACAGGCTGCGGCAAAAGCTATCGAGTCTTCGTTTCGAGCCATGGATCAGCATTGGCAGGAGACACAGGAGGTGGAGTGTCTCTTCGATCGCAAACCGCAATCTGCTCAGACCAGGGTCAGCAGTGCGTTTGTAGAAAAGGCGGCCGCGTTGCAGCATCTCGAGACGTTGCAAGAGCTGGGAAATGCTTTGGAAAGTTTGACTGGCGAGGCATACGCGTCGTCGCTGGCGTTGAATTTTCAGCAAGCGCAGGCGATTAACCGGTCGCTGTCGAATCGCGTCGATGCGTTGAACCGCGCTCGCGAATTGTCTGGGCTGTGGGTCTCCATGCTGGGTGCGGACGGCAAATTACGTCAACCTGGCTATGCCAGTGCCAACACGAAGACGTTCGGTGCGCAATTGGGTGTGGATCAGCGGCTAAGCGCTGACACGATTGTTGGCGCAGCGCTATCCTCGTCTGATGCAAGTGCGTCCTTTGATGGGCTTGGCGGACGCTCAAAGGGACAGGCTGTTGGGGTCGCGCTATATGGCCGCCATGGCGCGCCGACGGGCAACTATCTGTCAGGGCGCATCGGGCACGATTGGACCAATACCAAGGTTTCGCGTGTTATTGCCATTGATCGTTCTGAACGCATTGATAGCAGCCGTCATGATGGCATGACGTCACTGTATGCCGAGTTGGGGCATGTATTTGAAATAGGCAATGCTAATTACTCCCCCTTTGTCGGTGCCGAGTACAGCCTCTTGCGTCGCGGCGCCTTTGCGGAAACAGGCAGCGAGTTTGCGTTGCAGGCGGATAGTGCCACGTACAAACAAGCGGCCGCCTTGCTAGGCATGCGTTATCAATCTGGGCCTGTTAACTGGATAGCAGGCACGACGACGTTGACCGGTTCAGGTGCCTATCGCTACAGCAATCCTGCCGACCTGAGTTTCACGGCGGCATTCAAGGGGGCGCCGGACGTGGCATTTACCTTGCAGGGGATCGGCTTGCAACGGCACAGCGGTTGGGTGGGATTAGGAGCCTCGACCTGCATGAATTCCATCGATCTGAATTGGTTCATCAACCTTGATATGCAGATTGATGGTCACGGCGTGAACAACAAGGCAATCTCAGCGGGCCTGCGCTACGAATTCGGATAGCCGCATGGAAGAGGCCAGTGTGCTTCGCTGAGTGCCTGGCGATGTCTTTGCTCGGACGACGTGATCTGTGAGGGCTAGGATGTCCGGTGACGAAATATCGGTATTAAGTTAGCGATACAATTATTTTTCGTCTTACGGAACACCCACACCATGGCCCAAGCATCGAACTCCCGCATCAAGGTTGGCATTGTCGGCGGCACCGGTTATACCGGCGTCGAGTTGCTGCGTCTGCTGTCGCAACATCCTCATGTCGAACTGACTGCCATCACCTCCCGCAAAGAAGACGGGTTGCCAGTGGCGGATATGTACCCCAATTTGCGCGGCCGGGTGAGTCTGGCGTTTTCCACGCCCGAAAAGGCCAATCTGGCGGATTGCGATGTGGTGTTTTTTGCCACGCCGCACGGCGTGGCCATGGCACAGGCCAAAGAACTATTGGCCGCGGGCACTCGTGTCATCGATCTGGCTGCAGATTTCCGTCTGCAAGACACAGCTACGTTCGAGCGTTGGTACAAAATGCCGCATGCTTGTCCTGATATCCTGGCGGAGTCCACCTACGGTTTGGTCGAACTCAACCGCGCGGCCGTGTCCAAGGCGCGCGTCATCGGCAATCCCGGCTGCTACCCGACGACGGTTTTGCTCGGCTTGGCCCCCTTGATCGAAAACGGCGCCCAGTTGGTCGATACCCAGACCTTGATCGCAGACTGCAAATCGGGGGTCTCCGGGGCAGGCCGCAAGGCTGAGGTCGGTTCCTTGTTCTCCGAGGCCAGCGACAATTTCAAAGCCTACGGGGTGGCAGGGCATCGGCATCATCCCGAGATTACCGAACAGCTCGAAAAACTGGCTGGTGGCAAAGTCGGCCTGACGTTTGTGCCGCATCTGGTGCCGATGATCCGCGGCATGTTCTCGACGCTGTATGCCCGTATCCGCCCAGAGGCACTGGACACGGACTTCCAGGCGCTGTACGAAAAGCGTTACGCCAACGAGACGTTTATCGATGTCATGCCGGCCGGCAGCTTGCCCGAAACCCGTTCGGTGCGTGCCTCGAACAATCTGCGCATCTCGGTGCAGCGCCCCAATAACGGGGATCTGCTGATTGTGCTGGTCATCCAGGACAATTTGGTCAAGGGCGCATCAGGCCAGGCCGTGCAAAACATGAACCTGATGTTTGGCCTGCCCGAATCTGCCGGGCTCGATCAAGTCGCTATTCTGCCGTAGGAGATCCCTGGCCGGCCCGCCGGGCTGGCTGGATCGGCTCAGATGCAATCGGCTCCTGAATCCACGGTCGGGTCTCGTCCCGGCTCTCTCACGCGATGGCTGTTCCTGCTGGGTATGCTGGCCGTTGGCTTGGCGCTAGGGGCGCTGGCCGGCTATCAGTTTGCCCAGAAATCGGTGATGGCGGTCCCCAGTGTCGTCATCACTGCTGAGCAAGTTGCTGCACAGGATGCCGCGGTACGGCAAAGTCAGGCAGAGAGCCGTTTCCTGCGGGCACAACTCGATACTGCGGATGGCGAAATCGCCGTCGAGCGTGCCGCTCGCCAGGAACTCGAGGCGCAGTTACGTGCGAGCCAAGAAGAGCTGGGCCGCGTGCGCGATCGGCTGGCATTTTTTGAGCAATTATTGCCACCCGGACCCGAAGGCGCCGTCGATATCCGTGGCGCTGAGGTCCAACGTGACGGCCAGGGGCTGAAATATCGCGTTCTGCTCATGCGCAGTGGCCGCAGCGAGGCGCCATTCGTGGGGACATTGCGTTTCCAGGCCTCTGGTGTCCTCAAGGGGGACGTCGTCTCTGTCGACTTGGCCCCCATGCAGGTAAAGACCGATACGCCTGAGGGCAGCGGTACCCCCGATACGTCGCCGGGCAAACCCAAGGCTGCGCCCGATGCGGTGGCTGCCGGCGGCGCTCTGTCTCTGCAATTTGATCAATATCAGCGCAGCGAAGGCGTGCTCGAGCTGCCAGAGGGATTCGTCCCCGAAACCGTGATCATCAGCGTGCTCGAGGGATCCACGGTGCGGGCATCCCGCACTATCAAGCTGGCATTTTGAACCCCGGCCGTGTCTGCGCTACTATGAGAGTATTGAGGCGGCTCGCCCGTCAACTTTATACGTGATATTGGCCGATCTTTCGGCCAGGAGCTCCACCATGAATGCAGTCACCGAAACCGTCGATCTCCAAGCACCACCGACGCCGCTGGTTTTCACCGATTCCGCTGCGGCCAAAGTCAAAGATCTGCTGGCCGAAGAAGGCAACCCCGAACTGAAACTGCGCGTGTTCGTGCAGGGTGGCGGCTGTTCCGGCTTTCAGTATGGCTTTACCTTTGACGAAGCCGTCAGCGACGACGACACCGTGCTGGACAAGGACGGCGTGCAGTTGTTGGTCGACCCGATGAGCTTCCAGTATTTGGTCGGTGCCGAAATCGACTACAAAGAAGACCTCGAAGGCGCTCAGTTCGTGATTCGTAACCCCAACGCGACGACCACCTGCGGGTGCGGTTCGTCGTTCTCGGTGTAACGTCCGCAAGGCTGGGCCTCGCCCCAGCCTGCCTGCTACCCCGTCTGTAGCAAGAATCCGATTTTCAGCGCCCCAGCCGCTCAGGCTGGGTACAGCGCGCCCAGTACACGCGGCCCGCGTGCACCTGTGACCTCGGGTACGCCCGCCGGAATCCGGTCCAAAAAGACCTGTGCCAACCAGGCAAAGGCCATTGCCTCTACCCATTGGGCCGGTACGCCCGCGCTGTCTGTGGGTTGAACGGGGCGCTGCAGGCAGATTGCCAATTCGCGCATCAATCCCGCGTTGCGGGCTCCTCCACCGCACACCAGCACATCGTGGGTTGCCGGGGCTGTTGCCTCTAGCGCATCTGCCACGGTACGCGCCGTAAATCGCTGCAGTGTCGCTTGAACGTCCTGCGGGGCGAGTCTTGCCGCACCCTCATAATCCTGCAGACGCTCGTCCAGCCACGCAGCGTTAAACAAGTCGCGCCCCGTCGATTTGGGGGGCGGCAGCACGAGCCAGGGTTCTTCGGTCAATAGATGTTCGAGCAGCCCCGGCTGTACCTGTCCAGTCGCCGCCCATTGCCCGTCCTTGTCGTAAGGTTGGCCCGTATGCCGTTGGCACCAAAGGTCCAGCAAAACATTGGCGGGGCCCGTGTCAAACCCGCGTGGCGGCTCACCGGATTTTAATAGGGTCAGGTTGCCGATGCCGCCCAGGTTCAAAATGGCCCGCGGGGCGGGCGACGCGAACATGGCTGCGTGAAACGGCGGCACCAACGGGGCACCCTGGCCTCCAGCGGCAACGTCCCGGCTGCGGAAATCGGCCACCACGTCGATACCGGTCAACTCTGCCAGCAAGGCCGGCGCATTGAGTTGCAGCGTAAAGCCCAATTCCGGACGGTGTCGCACGGTTTGTCCATGTGCGCCAATCGCAGCAACGGCAGTGGCTGGTTGCTGTGCCTGATCCAAGAGGGCGTGGACCGTATCGGCGTATAGCCGCGCCAAAGCCTGGCTGGCCAGTGCGGCGCGATGCAACTCGTCGGCACCGCTTTTGTTCAGCGCCAGGAACTCGTGTCGGAGCTCGGCGGGCATGGGCAGCGCGGCGGTTGCCAGGACCTGTATCGCAGGCGTCTGTGCGACGTTCTTGATCGCGTGCGCAGTTGTGGGAGCGCTACCGGATTCCGATGGGGCGGCGCCAGGTGCATGTAGACGCACCAGCACCCCATCGGCGCCGTCCAGGCTCGTGCCTGACATCAGGCCGATGAAAAGGCGGCCGGTCGTCAAAGCAGATTGGCCGCGAGATCGAGGCATGGCATCAGCGAGGCAAGCGTCGCGTCAACGGCTCGCGACATTCGTACTGGACTCAGGCAGCGTTTGCTGCAGATGGGTCAACAATGCGAGCTGTTGCTTGTAGGGCTCTGTCGCCGCCTGGAACTTGCGAGCCTCGTCCGGATCGAGCGGGCGAGAGATCGGCAGGTCCGCAGCCAAGGGATCGACAGGCTGGTTGTCAATCCGGAACTCGTAATGCAGGTGCGGGCCGGTCGCCCAGCCCGTCGAGCCCACGTAGCCGATCAACTGGCCCTGCGACACCTTGGCGCCGACTTTGACATCGGGGGCAATACGGCTCTGGTGCGCATACAAGGTCGAATACTGGCCATAGTGCTTGACGATGACCACGTTACCGTACCCGTTTTGCCAGCCGGCAAACTCCACGGTGCCATCCGCAGTGGTATGGATCGGCGTGCCCGAGGGCGCCGCATAATCCACGCCCTTGTGTCCCGTCCAGGTTTTATGGATGGGGTGCATGCGCATGCCAAAGGTCGAACTGATGCGGGAAAATTTCAGCGCGGTGCGCAAAAATGCCCCGCGCAGGCTGACGCCGTCAAAGCCGTAGTAATTGCCTGATTTTCCGTCCGGGCTGAACCACACTGCGTTGTAGGTCTTGCCGTTGTTGATGAATTCCACGGCTAACAAACGACCGGCACCGGCATAGCGGCCCTGATGCGAACGGACCTCGTAGACGACGCGGAATTGGTCGCCCGGGCGAATATCGCGCAGAAAATCGATCTTGGAGCCGAGCACGTCGGCCATCTGCTGTGTGATCGAATCCGGAATGCCGGCGGTATCAGTTGCGCCGAATAGTGAATTGCGAATCGTGCCGACGGCGACGCGCGTCTGCAAGTCGGTGCGGTCGGTGATCTCGCGTGCTGTGTACGAGTCGTCCGACGGTGTCACCAGCAGCATTTTGGTGGTGACCTGGCCGTCGTCTTCTTCGCCTGGCGTATGGATATAACGCAGCCAGACCAGATTGCCCTGTGCATCGGTTGCTGCCTGCACTGAGCGTCCAGGATAGAGCTTGTAAATGCTGCGGGCGCTGGGGGCCTGTGTCAAAAAGCGCTGCAAGCCCGGTGCGTCAATTTCGAGGCGCTGCAGCACCGAGGCCAGCGTATCGCCGGCCCGGATACGCGTTTCGCTGACAAACGGCGCATCGCTGTCAACGCTGCTGACACTGACTTGGTTTGACGCCAGAGGCAGCACGCTTTGAATCTGGCGCGACAGGGGTAATTGAGTGCGGTCGGGTTGTTGGACCATGCCCAGCGCCGCGGCGCCAGCGAACAAACCTATCGTGCTGACCAGTAGCGTGCGGCGTAGCCAGCCAGCGCGACGGGACGACTCGGGGCGAGACAGGGCGGCCGTGCTGCCAACGGAGCGATCAGCCGGGCTGTGAGAGCCACGATCTATCAAAGTAAAGCCTTTCAAGGGGGTGTAAGTCCCCAAGGATGCAGATACGCCAGCACAGCATCACCCGGGCGCATCTGCGATACGCAAGGGGGCCGCGCCTCTGGCGAGGCATCTTGTGAACAACAGGGGTTAAGCCGGGTCGCAACGGCAATGACGCCATAATGGCTACAGTTGCGTATGATTAGCGTCGTATCCTAGCTGATTCAGCTAGAATTTTCGACTGATTTACCGATCACGCTGACAGTTTTTACACGTTTCTTGCAATTTTCGGCTCTTTCTTAGTCTTTTATCGCCGCATCCGGCCCCAGATATGTCTCAACCCGAAGCCCCCATTACCCCCGAAGTCGAAGCCGACCTGCGCGTCGCCAAGCGCGGTTGCGACGAGTTGCTCGTCGAATCGGAGTTCGCCCGCAAGCTGGCCAAGAGCCGCGCTACCGGCGTACCGCTGCGCATTAAATTGGGGTTGGATCCTACCGCGCCCGACATCCACTTGGGTCACACGGTGGTGCTGAACAAGATGCGGCAATTGCAGGACCTGGGGCACAACGTCATCTTCCTGATTGGCGATTTCACGTCCACCATTGGTGATCCCAGCGGCCGCAACTCCACGCGCCCGCCGTTGACGCGCGAGCAGATCGAAACCAATGCCCAGACCTACTACGCGCAGGCCAGCATGGTGCTGGACCCCGCACGCACTGAAATCCGCTACAACTCCGAATGGAGCGATCCGCTGGGCGCGCGGGGCTTGATCCAATTGGCGTCGCGCTACACCGTTGCGCGCATGATGGAGCGCGAAGACTTCACCAAGCGCTTCAAGGGCGGCATTCCCATTGCCGTGCACGAATTCTTGTACCCCTTGATGCAAGGCTACGATTCCGTCGCACTGAAATCCGATCTCGAGCTGGGCGGTACTGACCAGAAATTCAACTTGCTGGTCGGCCGCGAGCTGCAGAAAGAATATGGCCAGGCGCCTCAATGCGTGCTGACCATGCCGCTGCTCGAAGGCACCGATGGCGTCGAGAAAATGTCCAAATCCAAGGGCAACTACATCGGTATCTCCGAAACCCCGGATTCCATGTTCGGCAAGCTGATGTCGATCTCTGACACGCTGATGTGGCGTTATTTTGAGTTGCTGTCGTTCCGTTCGCTGGACGACATCGCTGCGCTCAAGGCGGCTACCGATGCTGGCGCCAATCCGCGCGACGCCAAAGTCGCCCTGGCGCAAGAGATCATTACACGCTTCCATTCGGCCCAGGCGGCCGAAGACGCCTTGGTGAATTTCCAGGCCCGTTTCCGTGACGGTGCGGTGCCTGACGATATGCCCGAGGTCAATGTGGCAGGCGCTCCGTTGGGGATTCTCAAAGTATTGCGTGAAGCCGGCCTCGTTGCCTCGGGCGCAGAAGCCCAGCGCAACGTCGAACAAGGCGGCGTCAAGGTCAACGGCGACCGCGTCGAAGACAAATCGTTGCAATTACAGGCCGGGTCTTACGTCATTCAAGTAGGCAAGCGCAAGTTCGCTCGTGTTAATTTGGCTGGGTAGGAAGCGCCTACTGCCTCGCAGGAGTACGACATGAAACTTTCGAGTCTATCTTTTTCCGATAACGAATCGATGCCCGACCGCTACGCTTTCGGCAAGATCGACGCCCAGTCGCACGTCATCCTCGCGGACAACTTCAATCCCCAGTTTTCCTGGGGAGAGGTCCCCGACGGCACTCGTTCGTTCGCCCTGATCTGCCACGATCCGGATGTCCCCTCAAAGCCCGACGATGTCAACCAAGAGGGACGGACCGTACCGGCAAGCTTGCCCCGTGCGGATTTCTTTCACTGGGTCTTGATCGACCTGGATCCGGAGCTGCGTGAAATCGAAGAAGGCGCCTTTTCTAGCGGTATCACCCCGCGCGGCAAGGGTGGTCCCCTGGCGCCTAACGAGGCTCGCCAAGGGATCAACGATTACACCTCGTGGTTTGCGGCCGATCGCGATATGAGTGGCGACTATTTCGGCTACGACGGGCCGTGCCCGCCGTGGAACGACGAACTGCTGCATCGCTACGTCTTTACGCTGTACGCCTTGGATGTTCCCAAACTGGACGTGCATGGGCACTTCAATGGCAACGATGTGCTGAAGGCGATGCAAGGTCACATTTTGGCCCAGGACAGTCTGACAGGCGTCTATTCTCTGAATCCGGATCTGGCACCTAGGCAAATCGGTAGCACTGCTGCTACCTGACGCCGTTTGGGATGTCGTCAGATTCGCCCCTCAGAGTTTTGTCGCTGAGGGGCGAATTTTTGTCAGTGTGGCGTCGATGCGGGGCGAGCACCCGCAATTGCATGAGATCTCCTCATGCTCAACTTGAGGCGATCTGCAAGTTGTCCGCGCGTTCCTTGCTTTTGGCGGGTTTCTCAGCGAAATTTCCGCAATTTCAAGGTCCTAGCCCGAAACGCCGCGGACCCATCGCGGTAAACTAACGGTCATCCATTACCTCCGTTCGCCATTTACGCCTCAGGAACCCCCAATGTTCGACCGCAAACTCACCTTGTCCCAGGTAGATCCCGACGTCTGGGCCGCCGTCCAGAAAGAAGACGTCCGCCAGGAACAGCACATCGAGCTGATTGCCTCGGAAAACTATGCCAGCCCCGCCGTCATGGAGGCTCAAGGCACCCAGCTGACCAATAAATACGCGGAAGGCTATCCGGGCAAGCGCTACTACGGCGGTTGCGAATACGTCGACATCGTGGAACAACTGGCTATCGACCGCCTGAAGCAGATCTTCGGCGCCGAGGCGGCTAACGTGCAGCCCAACTCGGGCTCCCAGGCCAACCAGGGTGTGTATATGGCCGTGCTCAAGCCGGGCGACACGGTTCTGGGCATGAGTCTGGCCGAAGGCGGTCACTTGACCCACGGCGCCTCTGTCAACGCTTCTGGCAAGCTGTACAACTTCATTTCGTACGGCCTGGATGCCAACGAGGTCCTGGACTACGAACAAGTCGAAAAGCTGGCCAAAGAGCACAAGCCCAAGCTGATCGTCGCTGGTGCGTCGGCTTATGCTTTGCGTATCGATTTCGAACGCATGGCACGCATCGCGCACGACAATGGCGCGCTCCTGATGGTCGACATTGCTCACTACGCTGGCCTGGTCGCTGGCGGCGTGTACCCCAATCCGTTCCCGCATGCCGATTTTGTGACCTCCACCACGCACAAATCCCTGCGTGGCCCCCGTGGCGGCGTCATCATGATGAAGGCCGAATACGAAAAGATCATCAATTCGGCGATTTTCCCTGGTATTCAGGGCGGTCCGCTGATGCATGTCATCGCCGCCAAGGCCGTGGCGTTCAAAGAAGCCCTGACGCCTGAGTTCAAGCAATACGCCGAACAAGTCGCCAAAAACGCCAAAGTGCTGGCCGAAACGCTGGTCAAGCGCGGTTTGCGCATCGTGTCAGGCCGTACCGAAAGCCACGTCATGCTGGTCGATCTGCGTCCCAAGGGCATCACCGGCAAAGAAGCCGAGGCTGTGCTGGGCCAGGCGCACATCACCGTCAACAAAAACGCCATCCCCAACGATCCGGAAAAGCCTTTCGTGACCAGTGGTATCCGCCTGGGCACCCCGGCCATGACCACGCGTGGTTTCACCGAAGCCGACGCCGAGCTCACCGCCAACCTGATCGCCGACGTGCTGGATAACCCGCGCGACGAGGCCAACATCGCTGCCGTGCGCGCACGCGTGAACGAGCTGACGGCCCGCCTGCCGGTGTACGGCGGCTAAGGCATCAACGCGCAGGCGCTCCCTCGGGTGCCTGCGTATTGTGGCCTGATAGGCGCTTTTTCTGGCCAATCCGCCCAAGCTGGCCGGCGATCAATGCGCCGGCCAAAGCCCTCGTCTGCCGTATATTTGCCACGCTGGCGCGTCATGCGTCCGCAACATTTACAATACGGCGACTGAAATGGACTGGGGGGCGCATCATGAAATGCCCATTTTGCGGCAATGTCGATACCCAGGTAGTGGATAGCCGGGTATCCGAAGAAGGCGATACGATTCGCCGCCGTCGCCGTTGCCTGTCCTGTGACAAGCGTTTCACCACCTACGAGCGCATCGAATTGGCCATGCCGTCCGTGGTCAAACGCAATGGCAGCCGTAGTGAATACGATCCTGCCAAGCTGCGCGGTAGCCTGTCCCTGGCCCTGCGCAAACGTCCCGTCAGCACTGACGAGGTCGACAGTGTCGTCGCCCGCATCGAAGAAACCCTCCTGGCCAGTGGCCAACGCGAGGTGTCGACCGAACGCATTGGCGAACTGGTCATGGTCGAGCTCAAAAAGCTCGATAAAGTCGCCTACGTCCGTTTTGCGTCGGTGTACAAGAATTTTGAGGACATCGGCGAGTTTGTCGAGGCGATTCGCGAAATGCAGGGTCCCATGCTGCCGGGCAAATTGCGCCGGAAATAGCGTACGGCGCATACAATCGCATACGTGACTGCTACGACTGATTCCGACGATATCACCTGGATGCGCCACGCTTTGGCGCTGGCGCGCAGCGTGATGACTTCCACCACGCCCAATCCGAGGGTAGGGTGCGTCATCGTGCGAGATGGCCGCATCGTGGGTGAGGGTGCGACTCAGCCGCCTGGCGGCCCTCATGCCGAGGTCTGCGCGTTGCGCGACGCCGCCAATCGTGGCGAATCGGTGCAAGGCGCCACCATGTACGTGACCCTAGAGCCCTGCAGCCATTTCGGGCGTACACCGCCATGTGCCGATGCCATTGCGGCCGCACAGCCTGCTCGCGTTGTGGTGGCCATGGGAGACCCCAATCCCCAAGTCAATGGCCAAGGCCTTGCGCGGTTGCGGGCCGCGGAGATCGCCGTGACGACCGGGATCTGTGCGGACGAGGCGCTGGAAATCAACGCAGGATTTGTCGCCCGCATGAGTCGGGGCACGCCATGGGCCTGGGTGAAAATGGCGGCATCGCTCGATGGGCGCAGTGCGCTGCATAACGGGGCGTCGCAATGGATCACCGGCGAAGCTGCGCGTGCCGATGGCCACGCATGGCGTGCGCGCAGTTGCGTGGTGCTGACCGGCATGGGCACCATTCTCAAAGACAATCCGCGTTTGAATGTACGTGCGGTGCCGACGACGCGAGCGCCGCGGCGGGCGGTCGTGGACGGGCGTTTCGAGATCCCTGAGGACGTTGTGCTATTCGATAGTGCAAACGCCGATGGCGTAGAAACCCTGATTTTCACAGCAGATCCCCGGGCGCCAGATTCTGATAAAGCAGCCCGTCTGGCCGACCGGAATGTCCGCGTCATTGCCTTGCCCGACGGTGATACCCATCGCGTCGATTTACCCGCCATGATGCGCTGGCTGGGCAGCCACGACATTAACGAGGTCCATGTCGAAGCAGGTGCAGGATTAGGCGGCGCCTTATTGTCGGCCGGTTGCGTGGATGAATTGCTGGTGTATCTGGCACCCGTCTTGCTCGGCGATGCCGCTGCCATGTTGCGCTTGCCGCTGCTCGAACATCTGGAACATGCCCGCCGGTTCGAGTTCACCGATACGCTTCGCCTCGGCACGGATCTGCGTCTGCGTGCCAGAGATGCGGCTCGCTGGCAGGCTTTGCATCAAGCGATCATGTGCCGTCAGGACTAAGGCATTGGCGCGGCAACGATCAACAGGGCAAAGCCCTACATTTAACGGCTAAAGGAAACCCATTCTATGTTTACCGGTCTGGTCGCGGCAGTTGGCCGTATCACGCATCTGGAGCCGCTGGCAGAGACTCAGCAGGGCGGCGTACGCTTGACGATAGACGCAGGCGAACTCGATTTGAACGACGTGCGCCTCGGCGATTCCATTGCGGTGCAGGGCGCCTGCATGACGGTGATTGCCCTGCAAAAGCAAGGGTTTCAGGTCGATGTGTCGCGTGAAAGCTTGAATCTGACGATCGGATTGGATCGCATGGGCGAAGTCAACCTCGAAAAATCACTGCGAGTCGGCGATCAAATCGGCGGACATCTGGTGTCCGGCCATGTCGACGGCATGGGCGAGGTCCTGCGTTTCGAGGCCGTAGGGGAATCCCGCGAACTCGTGATTCGCGTGCCGGAACAGCTGGCGCGATTCCTGGCGTACAAAGGCTCCATCACCGTCAACGGCATCAGCCTGACGGTAAACCGTGTCACAGACGTTGTAGGCGGATGTGACATCAGCATCAACATCATTCCGCACACGCAATCCGTCACTACCTTGCGCAATGTCGCCGCGGGTGATCGTGTCAATCTCGAAGTCGATACGATCGCACGCTATGTCGAACGTATGCTCAACGTCAGTCCTTCGGTCTGATTTTCGTGAGAGCAAATCAGCACGGGGCGTGCCTAGGCACGCCTTTTTTGTTGCCGGGCCGCCCCAAAACAAAAACGCCCCCTTGTGGGGGGCAGCAAGCCGAAGGCGCAGCGTGGGGGCCTTTTTTGTTGCCGGGCCGCCC
This sequence comes from Bordetella tumbae, assembly GCF_054780995.1. Lineage (NCBI taxonomy): Bacteria > Pseudomonadati > Pseudomonadota > Betaproteobacteria > Burkholderiales > Alcaligenaceae > Bordetella > Bordetella tumbae. The sequence continues at coordinate 130,976 of NZ_BAAGVG010000026.1, read as the reverse complement.
CAAAACAAAAACGCCCCCTTGTGGGGGGCAGCAAGCCGAAGGCGCAGCGTGGGGGCCTTTTTTGCTTTCTGGTGCGCACCATTCGTGCGCGTGATGCGCGCTGCCTGTGCAGTCGCGGCCTGAATTGGCGTCGCTGATATGCACTGAAACGTGCATTACCAGCTTTCACATGAATTTGATGATTCTTTGCTTGATTCGCGGAACTTGTTCCGTGATGCTATAGCCTAACGTAACACAGGCCCGTTAACCCCATCTATGGTGTGTGCCGAAAGCAACATATCAAGATGATGTGCATAATCCCATTACGAGAAAGTCTAGCGACATTCGAAAATGAGGAACACAATGGGATGACGGACTCGTTAACCGACCATGAGCTGTAGGAGGTTCTCCGTGCAAAACATCGTCGAAGGCTTCAAGTCGCTGTATGCGCAAGACCAAGAAACCGAGCTTTCCCTCGAGGAATATCTCGATCTGGTCAGAAGTGATCCCATGGCATATGCCAGTCCCGCAGAACGCATGTTGGCGGCGATAGGGGAGCCAGAACTCATCGATACGCGCAATGACCCGCGTTTGTCCCGGTTGTTTTCCAATCGGGTCGTGCGGCGCTACCCTGCGTTTAAAGAGTTTTTCGGGCTGGAAGATGTCATCGATCAAATCGTGGCTTTCTTCAAGCACGCGGCTCAAGGGCTCGAGGAACGCAAGCAGATCCTGTACTTGCTGGGGCCAGTCGGCGGTGGTAAATCTTCCATTGCAGAACGCTTGAAAGTGCTGATGGAGGCCTATCCCATCTATGCGCTGAAAGGTTCGCCCATCAACGAGTCGCCGTTGGGCCTGTTTCATCCCGACCGGTTCGGCGATACGCTCGAAAAAGAATACGGCATTCCCCGCCGCTATCTCAGCGGCATCATGTCGCCGTGGGCCATCAAGCGGTTGAAAGAATTCGGCGGCGACATCTCGCAGTTTCGCGTGGTGCGCCTGAATCCGTCGGTGTTGCGCCAAGTGGCGATTGCCAAGACCGAGCCTGGCGACGAAAACAACCAGGATATTTCCTCGCTGGTCGGCAAGGTCGATATCCGGAAACTCGATCGTCACTCGCAGGATGATCCCGACGCGTATAGCTACTCGGGCGGCCTGTGCCTGGCAAACCAGGGGCTGCTGGAATTCGTCGAGATGTTCAAAGCGCCCATCAAGATGCTGCATCCCTTGCTGACGGCGACACAAGAAGGCAACTTCAAGGGCACCGAAGGGTTCTCCGCCATTCCGTTCAATGGCTTGATCCTGGCGCACTCGAACGAGTCCGAATGGCAGACTTTCCGCAACAACAAGCACAACGAGGCGTTCCTCGACCGTATCTATATCGTCAAGGTGCCGTACTGCTTGCAAGTCACCGAAGAAATCGAGATCTACAACAAGCTCCTGCGCAATAGCTCGCTGTCCACGGCGCCATGCGCTCCGGGCACGCTGGATATGATGGCGCAGTTCTCCGTGTTGACGCGTCTGAAAGAGCCGGAAAATTCCAGCATCTATTCCAAGCTGCGGGTCTACGATGGCGAATCGCTGAAAGACGTCGATCCCAAAGCCAAGGCGTTGCAGGAATATAAAGAGTACGCCGGTACCGACGAAGGCATGACTGGGGTATCGACCCGTTTTGCCTACAAGATTCTGTCCAGCGTCTTTAACCACGATCAGACCGAGGTGGCCGCGAACCCCGTACACCTGATGTACGTACTGGAGCAGCGTATCGTCCGCGAGGATTACCCCGAGGAAATACGCCGCCGTTATCTGGATTTCATCAAGGGCTACCTCGCGCCGCGCTATGCGGAATTCATCGGCAAGGAGATCCAGACCGCTTATCTGGAGTCCTATTCCGAGTACGGGCAAAACATTTTCGACCGCTACGTGACCTTTGCCGATTGCTGGATCCAGGACGAGGAGTTCCGCGATCCCGAGACCGGCGAGAGTTTTGATCGCAGCGCCTTGAACGACGAACTGGAAAAAATCGAAAAGCCTGCAGGAATTGCCAACCCGAAGGATTTCCGTAACGAGATCGTGAACTTTGTATTGCGCGCCCGTGCCAATAACGCTGGCCGCAATCCGACCTGGACCAGCTACGAAAAACTGCGTGAAGTGATCGAGAAGAAAATGTTCTCGAACACCGAAGACCTGCTGCCGGTGATTTCTTTCAACGCGAAAGCGTCCGCGGAAGACAAATCCAAGCATCAGAGCTTTGTCGATCGTATGGTGGACAAGGGTTATACCGAGAAGCAAGTCCGCTTGCTGTGCGAGTGGTACTTGAGAGTGAGGAAGTCATCCTGAGCGAGGTGAATTATGAATTCACTGATCGACCGGCGTCTGAATGGCCGCAATAAAAGCGCGGTCAATCGGGAACGCTTTCTCAGGCGATACAAAGACCAGATCCGCAAGGCCGTGCAGGATATGGTGCGTGAGCGGTCCATCGAAGACATGGACCAGGGCGGGGAAATCAACCTGCCCGCTCGCGATATCTCCGAGCCGCATTTCAGGCACGGCCAAGGCGGCGATCGCGAGCTGGTGCATCCCGGCAACCGCGAATTCGTCAAAGGCGATACCTTCCAGCGTCCTCAAGGAGGGCAGGGGCAGGGCGGGTCCGAGCCTGGCGAAGGCGAGTCCGTAGACCAATTCACCTTCAGTCTGTCTCGCGCCGAGTTCCTGAACCTGTTCTTCGAGGACCTGGAGCTGCCGCATCTGATACGTACCCAACTGGGTGACGTAGAGCAAAAGAAATGGCAGCGCGCGGGATATACGACGACAGGTTCTCCGAGCCTCTTGAGTGTCAGCCGTACGCTCAAGGCCTCGTTATCGCGCCGCGTCGCGTTGACGGTCGCCGCGCGTGCTGCGCTGGAGGCGGCTCAGGCCAAACTGGACGCTGCAATCGCGAAGGGCGCTCCGCAAGCCGAGATCGATGCCTTGCGCCAGGAGGTCGAGGATTGCCAGCAGCGTCTGGACAATGTCCCGTTTCTGGACGATCTGGATCTGCGTTATCGCAACCGTATTGCTGTCTCCATGCCGATGGCGCGCGCGGTGATGTTCTGCTTGATGGACGTCTCCGGCTCGATGGACGAGGGCAAGAAAGATCTCGCAAAGCGCTTCTTTACGCTGCTGTACTTGTTCCTGTCGCGTAAATACGAGCATGTGGATGTGGTGTTCATCCGTCACACCGACAATGCCGAGGAGGTCGACGAGCAGACCTTTTTCTACGACCCCAAAAGCGGTGGCACCATCGTGCTGTCGGCGTTGGAGTTGATGAACGAGATCGTGCAGAAACGCTACCCGCCCAGTGCCTGGAACGTCTATGCGGCGCAGGCCAGCGATGGCGATTCGTTTGGCGCAGACGCTGGTAAAAGCGCACGCTATTTGGCCGAAAATCTGTTGCCCGCCACGCGTTATTTCGCGTACATCGAGGTCCCGGATTCGCCAGAGGCCCGCAAAAGCAGCCTGTGGGCCGAATACGAACAAAAAACGGCGCCGCATTTTGTGATGCGCCGGATCTGCGAACGCGGAGAGATTTATCCCGTGTTCCACGATCTGTTCAAGAAGGAGCCCGTATCATCATGAACGCACTGACTGGCTCTCGTGCCGAGCTGGAGGCCCTGCAAGGGGCTCGGCCCATTTCCGAAGACTCCGAATGGACCTTCGAACTCATCCAGCGTTATGACGAAGCCATCGCCGAGGTGGCCGAAGAGTTCGGTTTGGATACCTATCCGAACCAGATCGAGGTGATTACCTCCGAGCAGATGCTGGACGCCTATGCGTCAGCAGGCCTGCCCATCGGCTATCCGCACTGGTCCTATGGCAAGGAATTCATCCGCAACGAGCAGTTCTATCGCCGCGGGATGCAAGGACTGGCGTATGAAATCGTCATTAACTCCAATCCCTGCATTGCCTACCTGATGGAAGAAAACACCATGGCCATGCAGGCCCTGGTGATCGCCCATGCTTGCTACGGGCACAACTCGTTTTTCAAAGGCAACTATCTGTTCCGTCAGTGGACGGACGCCGACAGCATTCTGGACTACCTGGTCTTTGCGCGTAAATACGTCATGGACTGTGAAAGCCGCTACGGTATCGATGCGGTGGAGTCTTTGCTGGACTCTTGCCATGCTTTGACGCCTCATGGCGTGGATCGCTACAAGCGTCCCACCCCTGTGTCGTACAAAGAAGAAGCCCAACGCCAGGTCGAGCGGGCCGAACATGCTCGGCTGCAATACAACGACCTGTGGCGCACCTTGCCACGTGTCGAGGCCGACGCGGCGGCGGAAAAGCAGCGCGTCGTCTTTCCTCCTGAGCCCGAGGAAAACCTGCTGTATTTCATCGAGAAGCATTCGCCGAAGCTGGAGCCCTGGCAGAAAGAGCTGGTGCGCATTGTTCGCAAGATCGCGCAGTATTTCTACCCGCAGGGCCAGACCAAGGTCATGAACGAAGGCTGGGCCACGTTCTGGCACTACACCATCCTGAACCGCCTGCACGAAAAAGGCCTGGTGACCGATGGCTTCATGATGGAGTTCCTGCAGAGCCACACCAACGTCGTCAGCCAACGCGGTTTTGACGAGCGCGGCTATGGCGGAATCAATCCCTATGCGCTGGGGTTTGCCATGATGCAGGATATCCGCCGCATCTGCGAATCCCCTACGGAAGAAGACCGTAAGTGGTTCCCTGATATCGCGGGCAGCGACTGGCTCAAGACGCTGGATTTTGCGATGCGCAATTTCAAGGATGAATCGTTCATTTCGCAATATCTGTCGCCGCGGCTGATACGCGAGTTTCGCTTCTTTGCGATCGCCGATCATGAGGCCAATCCCGTGCTCGAGGTCGCCGCGATTCACGACGATGAGGGCTACCGCCACATTCGCAAATTGCTGGCCGAGCAGCACAACCGGGACAATCAAGTACCGGATATCCAGATCGTGCGCTATCGCCGGGAGTCGGATCGTTCGCTGGTGTTGCGGCACTTGCGTACCCGCGGCCGGCCGTTGTCGGCGGAAGACGCCGATCAGGTCATGAAACATCTGGGCCGGTTATGGGGCTTTAAAGTCCGGCTCGAAGAAACCGAGCCCGATGGGACGGTGAGTTCATACCGCGAAGTCAGTCCGACTGCACCGTATCGCGAAGGCATGTAGTTGAGCGCTTCTCGCTGTGTCGTCATCTGCGGCACATAGTGACCCCCTATAATTCAGAACAACTTTCAGCCTGGCGCACGCGCCAGGCTGTAGTCCTGCTTTCTTGCCCGTTGTCGTTTGCCTTTTTCCTGCATTCTGGAGCCGCTATTGCCCGATTCCGCCGAAAATTTCGTGTCTGCCGAACTGGTCGCCGTCCTGGTGGCAGTGACCAAGGGCGAACCGCGTGTGCTGGTTCGCACGAATGACGCCGCCAGCGGCGCGCGCACGAAATACGACGGCTTGCCTTCGGGGGCATTCCAGCCCGGGCATCGATCCTTGCAGGCAGGGATGCGGGCGTGGGTAGAAACCCAAACCCATCATCCGCTGGGCTATGTCGAGCAGTTGTACACCTTTGCCGATCATGATCGGTTTGATGAATCCGGTCCTCGCGCGATTTCGATCAGCTACCTCTGTCTGACCCGGGAAGGCGATGCAACCGGCGGCACCGAGGCCGTATGGCAAGACTGGTACCGCTATTTCCCCTGGGAAGACCGCCGCGGCGCAGAGCCCGAGGTGTTGACCGAGCTGATCGTGCCGCGGCTGCGTCAGTGGGTGGCCGACACGCGCGACGCCGGCTTGCGTGGCCTGCGTGCGCAACGCTTGGCAGTGGTCTTTGGCCTGGACGATGCGCCCTGGAACGAAGACATGGTGCTGCAGCGTTACGAGCTCATGTACGAAGCTGGCCTCGTGCCTGAGGCGACGCGGCATACCCCCTCGGCCGAGCGGGATGCGGTGCCCGGAGACCCGATGCGCACCGATCATCGCCGCATTCTGGCAACCGGGATCGCGCGCTTGCGTGCCAAAATCAAATATCGGCCAGTGGTGTTCGAGCTACTACCCGCCGAGTTCACCCTGCTGCAATTGCAGCAGACCGTCGAGGCCCTGGCTGGACGGGATTTGCACAAACAAAATTTCCGCCGTTTGATCGAGCAGCAGAACCTGGTCGAAGAAACCGGCGGCATGTCGGCGGCGGGCGCTGGCCGGCCGGCCAAGCTTTTCCGATTCCGCCGTGATTTACTGGCCGAGCGCGCGATAGCCGGCAGCAAATTGCCCCTGTCCCGGCAGGCCTGATTGCGTTAACGGGAAACCACGCGTTGCCGCACTGCACAACAAGAAATGCTTGACAGTCATTTATGCTCAAAATTAGCATAAATGCGTGATGCCCTATGGGCGCTTTTTTGGCTTCTAAAATACTCAAAATGAGCATATCTAATACTCTTGCTGTCTCGCCGTTGCCAGCCGTGTTGCTGGAGCCCTTAGTGCGTAACGCGCTCGTCGAGGATCTGGGACGTGCCGGCGACATCACTACCGATGCCATCGTGCCGGCGGATGCCATGGCAGAAACCCGTCTGGTTGCTCGACAAGACGGTGTGCTCGCGGGTTTGGATCTGGCACGCATCGCATTCGGACTAGTCGATCCGCGCATCGAGTTTCAGCCTCGGCTGGCTGATGGTGCGACGCTTGCGCCCGGCGCTGAAATTGCGCTTATCCGCGGACCGGCGCGCGGCATGCTGACAGGGGAACGCGTGGCGTTGAATTTCCTCTGCCACCTGAGTGGCGTGGCATCGGCCACCGCATCGATCGTGCATTCCATCCGCGAATATCGCGCGCGCGTGACCTGCACGCGCAAGACCATGCCGGGTCTGCGTGCCGTACAGAAATACGCCGTCCGTGTCGGTGGCGGCAGCAATCACCGGTTCGGCCTGGATGATGCCGTATTGATCAAGGACAACCACATCGCCATCGCCGGCGGTGTGCGCCAGGCTGTCGAACGCGCGCGTGCGGCGATCGGGCATCTGGTCAAGATCGAGCTGGAGGTCGATACGCTGGAGCAGTTGCGTACGGCGCTCGATTTGGGCGTGGAGGTCGTGTTGCTGGACAACATGGGGCCGGACATGTTGCGCGAAGCCGTGCGCATGGTCGATGGCCGTGCGATCACCGAGGCCTCCGGCCGCATTACGCCCGAGACCGCGCCTGCGTTGGCTGCGACGGGCGTGGATCTGATGGCCATCGGTTGGTTGACCCACAGCGCGCGGGTATTGGATATCGGGCTGGATAGCTAGATTTGCGGAGCATCCGATGAAAACGCGTTTCGACCTTTCCCGGCGCGCCGCGCTGCTGATGATGTCTGCGCTGGTTGGATTGGGGGCAGCGTTAGGGGGAATGGGTTTGCTGTCCGCAGCGGGATCCGAGACTCGCACTGCTGTACAGAGTTTTCCCAATCGGCCCATCACGATCATCGTGACGTTTCCTCCTGGAGGAGGAACGGACTTGTTGGCCCGTAAGCTCGGCGCCTTGATGCAGCAACGCCTGGGACAGGCCGTGGTGGTCGAGAACCGGCCGGGGGCGAGCGGCAATATCGGCGCCCGCGTCGTGGCTGACGCAGCGCCCGACGGCTACACCCTGTTGATGGTCAATAGTTCGTTTGCCATCAACCCGGGTGTGTACGGACATCTGGGTTTTGATCCCAAGGGCGATTTTCAGGCCGTGATCAATGTGGCATTCGTGCCCTCGGTACTGATCGTGCCGCACGATTCCCCCTATCGCACGCTCACCGATTGGATGGATGCCGGCCGCAAACCCGGTGCGATACTGCCTTTTGCATCATGCGGCAATGGCGCGCCGCAACACCTCGCCGGAGAAATGCTGACAGCCAACGAGCACCTGCCCGTGCAACATGTGCCGTATCGCGGCTGCGGCCCTGCGTTGACAGACGTGCTGACGGGCCAAGTTCCCCTGGGCATCGTGACAGCGTCCAGTGCATCGCCATTTCTGCAGGCCGGTAAATTACGGGCGCTGGCAGTGACCTCACCGCAACGCTCTACGCTGATGGCGGACGTGCCAACGGTGGCAGAGCAGGGCATGCCCGGATACGAGCTGGATCAATGGCACGGGCTGTTGGCCCCGGCCCAAACGCCGAAGGACATCGTCGCGAAACTGAATCGCACCGTGGCGCAGATCATGAAACAACCTGATGTGCGGCGCGATTTACTGCAGTTGGGATTCAACCCGACGACTAGCACGTCGGCCGAGTTTCAGTCGCTGATCGGTCAGGATATTGACCGGTTTGCGTCGCTGACGCAGCGGATCGGGTTGCGGGCGGATTAACCGTCGGTCTATCCGCCCGCTGTGCGGTTTTTACTCCAGCACGACTTTGGCGTCAGTTGCGATCTTGCCGAACTTGACGGTCTCGTCAGCGATATAGGTTTTAAAGGTCGCAGCGTCTTTGTACGACACGGTGATGCCGGCAGCCTCCAGTTTGTCAGAGACTTCTGGAGTGCTCAGCGCTTTGTTGAGCGCGTTGCTCAACGTGGCGATGGCAGCAGCATCGGTTTTGGCAGGCGCCCACAGGCCGAACCACAAGACAACATCCACGTCCGCCAGCTCAGGCGTTTCGGCCAGCGCGGGCAGATCCGGGGCGGCCTTCGTGCGGGTGGCGGAGGTCACGCCGATGCCTTGCAGCGCGCCTGAGCGGATATGGGGCAGGGCGGTTGAAAACACGAGCACGCCGCCTTCGATCTGGCCGCCAACGATGTCCGCCAGGGCTGGCGCACCACCCTTGTAGGGCACGTGGAACATCTTGCCCCCGCTTTCTTTGGCGATCAGTTCGCCCGCCAGGTGCAGAGGGGTACCGATGCCGGACGTACCGTAACGGAACTCCTCGGTCTTGGTGCGCGCGAGAAACTCGGCCACCGTCTTGATACCGAGATTAGGCGCTGCGACCAAGGCCAGTGGTTGCGAGCCGATTTGTCCAATGGGCGCCAAGTCGCGTTGGCCATCGAATTTGACGTGCGGATTGATCTGGCTCGCAATCGAGATCTCGCTCGGCGAGCCCAGCAGAATTGTGTAACCGTCAGGCTCGGCGCTGACCACGCGGTTTGCACCGATGACGCCGCTGGCGCCCGGTGCATTCACGATGACAACGCTTTGGCCCAACTGGTCGCCCATGCCGGCGCCGACGATGCGGGCGATCAGGTCATTGCTGCCGCCGGATGCATAAGGCACCACAATGGTCACCGGTTTGTCTGGAAATGTGCTGGCGTGCGATGGCACCGAGAGCATGGCCGCGCAGGCCGCAAAAACGCTGGTCAGACATTTTTTGAGTGTCGACATGATATTTCCCCTTGTTGATATGGATACGATGGGTTAGCCCATTTGTTTCAATTTGTGACTAACACCGGTTGGCGAGGTGGAATTGTGCCGTTCAAGGCGCGATGAAGCAAATCGGTTCCCAACAGAAAGTCGTCGATATCCATGGCCTCGTGCGGATTGTGGGATCCGTTTGCGTTGCGTATGAACACCATGGCCGACGGAATGCCGGCATTGGCAAATACCGATGCATCGTGCCCGGCGCCGCTAGGAATCCGCTCGAGCGTCATGCCCGTTTGTGCTGCCGCTGATTCCAGCTTTGTTATCCAGGCCGGGTCCATCGTCGCCGGCTCTGTGAAGAGGCGCTCGTCGAACTCAAAACGCACGCCTCGACTGGCTTCGATGGCGCGGCATTCGTCGCGCATCAAGGTGTAGAAACGCTCCAGTGTCTGCGTGTCTTGGCTGCGCACCTCAAAGCTCAGTTGGACTTCGCCCGGAATGACGGATACGGCGTGCGACTGCTGCGGCGTCGAACAAATGCCGCTTGTCATGACCAGATCCATGCCCATCTGCAGCAGGACCCGCCAATGTTCGTCCATGCGTGACAGCAGTTCCGCGACGGCCAGCAGTGCGTCTTTGCGCAGCCAGCGCGGCACCGCGCCCGAGTGTCCGGTTTCACCGATGCAGCGCACGTGATTGTGTCGAATGTTCCCTCGAATGCCAGTAACTGCGGCAACAGGCCACTGGCGAGCCACCATGACCGGGCCCTGTTCAATGTGCAGTTCCAGATAGGCGCCCATCCGGGCAGGATCAATCATCGGCTCTGCACGGCGGACTGCCTCGATATCGACGCCGCAGCGGGCCATCGCGTCACCCAGCGTGCCTTGTCCGCCGCGGTGGGCCATGTTCAACGCGGCAGCGGGCAAACGGCCAAGCAACGCGAGCGATCCCATATAGGCCTTGCCATACCAGGCACTTTCTTCGCCGCGCAGCGCCAAAACGCGCACGGGTGGCGCGTCCTCGTGATGCCCGTGCAGACTGGCCAACACCAGCATGCCGGATACGACGCCTGCCAAGCCATCAAAGTTACCGCCCTGCGGGACGGAGTCCACATGCGATCCGATCGTGACAAAGGGATCGGGCCGCTTGTCTTGTGGCAGCCACATCCATAGATTCTGAGCACGGTCGCGTTCATACGCCAGGCCCAGGCGTTCGGCATGGTTCTCCAGAATTCGCAAGGCGGCTTCTTCGCCTGCGCCGTAGCTTTCACGCGTGACGCCCAGGCCGTCATGCGTGGCCTCACGGATTTCAGCGAGCATCGTTTGCGCCAGATCGCGCAGGATGGGGGATGTCTGGCTGCTGGTCATGCGCCAGTTCCTCCGTGGCCGATGGACCATACCACTGGGTCTGCGGCGAAATCGGCCAGCATGGCAGCCTGCGCGTCATTGAGTTGTCCGCTGGCCAGCAGTGCCTGATGCAGATGCGGCCACGACGCCAGGGCGTGCAACTGCAGCGAATGATTCGCGAGTGTCTGGTTTTCCTGCGCATAGAGTGCATAGTCCAGCAGGACCATTACATGTTCCACAGTGGGTCCCGACTGGCGCAGCGCTGCGACCGCGCCTGCCTTGGAGCGGCCATCGGTTGTGATGTCATCGACCAGCAGTACGCGGGCATCAGGGGGCAGCCGGCCTTCGAGTTGAGCGGTGATGCCCCAGCCTACTGGCCGCTTGCGCAAATACAGCATGGGCAGTTGCAGCCGTTCGGCCAGCCAGGCTGCGATGGCGATGCCCGAGCTCTCTGTGCCCACGATGGCATTGATCTGGCCCTCTGCAATGACCGGGGCGACCGCGCGTGCGGCGATATCCATGACCTCGGTGCGCCATTGCACATCCGACATCAAGACATGGGCGTCCACATAGACCGGGCTGGCCCAGCCCGAGGTATAGAAAAAGGGTTGATCTGATGCGATGCGCACGGCGCCCAGCGTCACTAACGCCTGGGCGACACGCGGGGCGTCGGAAACGGAGAGAAGCATAGGATGTCCGTCGGCAAAAGCTCGATGCTATGGAAATCCCCCCATCCATGAGAAGCGGTGAAAATTCAGCGAGCCGTTCCTAAAGGAGATGGCTTGGCCGCGGTGTTGCGTTACGATGCCTCTACTCCAGGATGAAATCTGCCTACCCATTCCGTTTCGCGTTATCCAGCCATAGCGCTATCGCGCGCCCGTCTCCTCATGTCCATGTTCGCCTCTCCCCGCAGCTTTTTACGTCACGTTGATCTCTCGACGCTGGACCTGTTCGTCTTGACGTGTCAGTCCGGCAGCATTGCCAGGGCGGCTGCGCAGGGGCAACTGGTGGCCTCTGCGGTCAGCAAGCGGATTGCCGAACTGGAATCCCTGGCTCAGACGCCTCTGTTGCTACGCCATGCCCGAGGCGTACGGCCCACCGCGGCGGGCGAGTTGCTGTTGCGGCATGCGCACGCGATCTTGCAGGAGGTCGAATACCTGCGCGCCGATCTGAGCGAGTATGCCCGCGGCGTGCGAGGCGTGGTGCGTCTGAGCGCGAATGCCTCGGCTGTCGAGCAGTTCTTGCCTGAGGACATCGCTGCTTTCATGAGAGAGCACGCCGAGATACGCATCGATCTGCGCCAAGCGACCAGCCGCCGAGTCGCTCAGGCCGTGAGGGACGGAGAGGCCGATCTGGGTATCTGCAGCCCCAGCGATGAGGCGGGGGGATTGGAATCGCTGCCGTATCGGCGTGAACGCATGGTCTTGGTCATGCCACGTACTCATCCATTGGCCGAGCATCAGCAACTGGCTTATGAACAGGCTTTGGATCATGCGCAGATAGGCTTGCGCGACAGCAGCATCATTCAGGAAACGTTGAGCCGTGCCGCGCAAAGCGGGCGGCGCATGCTGCGGCAGCGTATCGAGGTCGATAGCCTGAGCGCCATGTGCCGCATGATCGAATGCGATCTGGGCGTGGGCGTCATGCCTGAGGGCGCGTATCAGTCTGTCGGCAGGCCGCGCCGGTTGCGGGCCGTGCCGTTGACGGACACATGGGCGGAACGCACGCTGAACCTGTACGCCGTCAGTTTTGCGGAGCTGCCGGCAGCCGCCAGGCATTTCGTGGCGAGCCTCAGCCAGTGAGGCTGATCGCTTAACCGAAGGCACGCACCGCATTGCTGACTGAGCGGGCACACTCCATGATCTTGGAGGCGATCTGCTGCCGTACGGTCTCCAGCGTCCAACGGCTGGGTGGCGTGATCACATTGAGCGCAGCGATGGGCTGCCCTTGCCCTCCCATGATCGGTACGGCAATAGCCATATCACCTGCGTACAGCTCTTCGGTATTCAATGAATAGCCCAATCGCCGGCCCTCATGCAACAAGGCTTTTAATGTCGGCTTGTCCGTAACGGTGTTGGGCGTATAGGCCTGCATGGGGATAGTGTCCAGCAGCGCATCGCATTCAGGCTCAGGCAATGCCCACAAATACGCCCGTCCCGACGCCGTGCAGAACATGGGGATGCGGCACCCGATCGGCATGTGCATAGGAATGAATCGATGACTGGCAAAACGTGCCACGTACACCATCTCATGCCCGCTGGGTTCCATCAGATTGACAGTCTCGCCCGTCGAATTCGAGAGCTCCGCTAAAAACGGATTGGCGACATCGACCAGTGTATCGGCCGCGAGATAGTTGTAGCCGATATCCATGACTCTGGTCGTCAACTGAAACCGCCGCGTTTGCGGATGTTTCATCACATATCCCAGGCTCTCCAGCGTGTAGACGATGCGTTGTACCGAGCTTTTACTGAGCTCGGTCACCTCAGCGATTTCCCCCAGTGTCATGGTGCGGCGCTGGGCAGTGAAGCTGCGCAGGACTTCGATACCCTTTTCCAGGACCTGTACAAATAGCGGATTATCGCGAGGGGTGCTCTGATCACGCTTCATCGATGCTCCAGGGCCGGCGCGACCCGCTCTTGTTGTGCTTGCATGGTGTGTCCGCATGCCAGTAGGCGCTTTATTCAATCCTAAACCGCTAAATAACGTTGTTTTATATCGTCGGCAGTTCGGAATTCATCCGCGTTGCCATGATAAACGATATGGCCTTCTTCCAGAATGTAATGGCGCGATGCCAGTTTTTCGCAGACTGCCAGATTTTGCTCGACCAGTAAAATTGTCATGCCACGTGCAGCGATCTGCACCAGCGTTTCCGTGATCTGCTCCACAATCACGGGCGCCAGGCCCTCGGTGGGTTCGTCCAACAGCAGCAAGTGCGGGCCGCCCAACAGCGCGCGAGCGATCGCCAGCATTTGTTGTTCCCCACCCGAGAGCTTTCCGCCGCCATTTTTACGGCGCTCGTGCAGTCTAGGAAATAGTCGGTAGACATCGTCCAGCCCCCAGGCAGATCCTTTACGCAACGCGACGCGCAGGTTTTCCTCGACGGTCAATAGCGAAAAAATTTTCCGGTCTTCGACGACCAGCGCGACCCCTTCACGGGCGATCCGGTGGGTCGTTTCGTCACTGATGTCCCGGTCGCGTAAAGATACTTTTCCGCCTTGGCATTTCACCATGCCCATTACGGTTTTCAGTGTCGTCGATTTGCCTGCGCCATTACGTCCCAGCAACGTGACAATCTCGCCCTCGTCGACGTGCAGGTTGATGTCTCGAATCGCATGGCTGGATCCATAGTAGCCATTCACGTTGTGTAGGCGTAACAAGGTGCTCAAGATAAGGCTCCCGATCCCAAATATGCGCGGCGGACGTCGGCATGGCCTTGAATATGATCCGGGGTGCCTTCTGTCAGCACCTTGCCTTGCGCCATGACGGTGATCCGATCGCTGATCGTCAACACAATGCTCATGTTGTGTTCGATCAACAATATCGTGTGATCACGCGCCACCTCTTGGATCAAGTCACGCATCACCGGCAAATCATTGACGCCCATTCCCGATGTCGGCTCGTCGAGCAACAGCAGTTTTGGCCGTGCAGCCAGACACATGCCGACCTCCAGCATGCGCTGCTGACCATGTGCCAGGGTGCCTGCGCAGACGTCGGCATAGCGCTGCATGTTCAAGCGCTCAATGAGAGTCTGCGCCCTCTGCGAGGCCTGCTCTACGCGTTCGACGCGCTTCCAGAAACACGCAGCATCGCGCCGCATGACGGCTTGCGCCGCGAGCCGCAGGTTTTCGCGCACGGACAACTGTCCGAACAAGGAGGTGATCTGAAACGAGCGAGCCATGCCGCGATGCACCCGTTGGGTGTCCGAGAGTCCAGTGACGTCATGCCCTGAAAAGCGGATACTGCCTCTGCTGGGCAGCAATGCACCACCCAGCAAATTGAACAGCGTGGATTTTCCCGCGCCATTTGGGCCGATCACAGAATGAATATGGCCCCGCTGGATACGCAGGTCCACTCCGGAAACGGCATGAAAATCGCCGAATTGCTTGCCCAGTCCCTGGGTCTCGATCATGGCTGATTCGAGGACCGCATTGTCATTGCGCATGTTCAGTCCTCCTTGATACCCGCCACGATCTCAATGCCTGTTGTACGCCACCCCAGAGTCCTCCCGGCGTGGACATGCTGATGAATACGAGTAGAAAGCCTATCAGCATGGGCCAGCGTGGCCAGATGGTCGACAACCATGATGACAGGACGACATAAAAGAGGGCACCGACCAATGACCCCGCCAGAGATCCTCCGCCGCCTATCAAGGTCATGATCAAAATGGTTTGACTCATCGTGACATCGATGGTCGTCAGGGTGGCAATGCCCAGAAACGGCGCATACAGCGCACCCGCGAGCCCGGTCAACAGGCCAGAGAATGCAAATGCTGCGAGTTTGAATCCCCGCACGTTATAGCCCACTGCCGCAGCACGGACCTCGTTTTCCCGGATGGCGACCAGGGTAGAGCCGAAGGGCGATCCGATGATGCGTTGTAGCGCAAAAAAAGCCAATAAAAACAATACGGCGCTAAATACGTAAAACGAGGAGGATTGACTGAGCGATATATCCGCCACGCCAAATAACGACAAAGGCGGGCGAGGAATATCCGTCATGCCGTTGTCACCGCCGGTGATGTCTCGAAATGAATAGGCGAGAAAATAGAATAGTTGAGCGAAGGCAAGCGTGAGCATCACGAAATAAACACCCCGTTGCCGTATCGAGAAAAATCCCACCAGCACCGCCGCTGCCGTGCCGACGAGGGCCCCAATCAGCAGCATGGAAAACAGGCCCGCGCCCCAATGGGTGCCTGCATAGCCCGCTGCATAAGCGCCCATGCCAAAGAAGATACCCTGGCCAAACGACAACAGCCCTGTATAGCCCAATAGCAGATTGCAGCCCAGCACTGCTATGGCAAAAATCAACACCTCATTGGCCTGTGAGTAGCTGGGTAGTATGAAGGGCAGCAGCAACAACAGCAGTGGCGCCGCGGTCCGGTTGGCAATACGCATGAGTCTGCTTTCCATCAGCCTCTCCCAAATAGTCCGTATGGGCGCATCAGCAGCACCATGGCCATGCATACATAGATGACGGGACGCGCCATCTCGGGCCAGATGCTGCTGAGCAGGCTTTGCAGCACGCCCACCAACAGTCCTCCGACCAAGGCCCCGGAAAAGCTGCCCATGCCTCCGATCACGACCACAACGAACGCGATGCTGAGTCCGTCAAGTCCCATGAACGGCTCCACCCCTCTAATGGGGGCGGCCAATACTCCCGCCAAGGCGGCTAATGCCACGCCCAGGCCGAAGACGAGCATGAAAATCTTGGGAATATCGTGCCCCAGCAGCGAAGTCATATCGCCGTGTTCGCTGCCGGCACGCACGATAGCTCCTAGACGGGTGCCTTCGAGCAACCACCAGAGAACCAGCGCGAGTACTGCGGTGAATGCGATGACGAACAAGCGATAGGTGGGATAGATGAATGATCCGAATTCGACGATTCCACCCAATGCCTGAGGGGTGGGCATGTGCAGCGCATCGGTTCCCCAGAGGACAATGGCCAGTTCCTGCAGGATCATCGACAAGCCGAACGTCAGCAGTATCTGCGCCATATGCGACAGCCGGTAGGCGTGCCGCAACAGCACGCGTTCCAGCGCGATCGCGAATACGAACACCACGATGGGTACCACGATCAGGCTGACCCAGAAGTCCAGCCCCAGTGATACCACGATGGCATAGGCGAGATAAGCGCCGATCATGAAGAACGCACCATGTGCGAAATTCACGAACCGCAATAACCCGAAGATGATCGACAAGCCGACCGCCATCAGGAAATAAAGCATGCCTACGCCTATGCCATTGAAGATCTGCAGTAGGTAAAGCGTCATGAGGTCCCTTTCCCGAGAAGGAGTAATGAACGCCGCGCCTCGGTCAGGTGCGGACCATCTTGCAGACACTTTGCGCGATGGGGATCGTCGACTCGCCCTCACTGACGATCACCGCCATTTCATTGGGGTCAGTAACCTCTGACGCCTTCTTGCCCTTCATCAGGTAGTATTTTTTGATGCCCTGATGGTCAAACGCGCGGATCTCCTCCGGTCCGGTCAGTCCGTCATATTTCCAGCCTTCGAGCGCTTTGATGACTTTCGCTGCATCGTCGGAACCGATGCGATTGATGGCCTCCAGCGTCAGTCGCGTCGATATATATGTCAATGCACTGTTATAGGGCGGTGTGACGTTGAAATTCTTGCGGCACAGTTCAACAAAGTGCTTGTTTACAGGCGCATCCACGCCATGCCAATACTGGCAGCCGAAGTACACGTCTTCGACGATATCTTTTCCGAGCGCATGAAACTGTGTGACGCCATCCGAGTACGCCATCAGGATCGTCATCCTGTTCTTCATGCCAAACGAAATCGCCTGGCGCAGCGTGGCCGAAGATTGTGCGCCATAGTTCAGGATCAGCAGGACATCGGGTTTTGCGGCCATGGCGTTGGTCAGATAACCGCTGAATTCCTGTTCGGTCAACGAGTGATAGCTGTTGCCGACGTGCTCGATATCCATTTCCTTGAAAATGCGCTTTGCATTGTTCAACAAGGCGTCTCCGAACACGTACTGCGGTGTGATCGTGTACCAGCGCTTGGCCTGAGGCATCATCTTGGCCAGCGGGCGCACTGTCTGTTCGATCGCGCCATAGGTCGTACTGGACCAGCGAAACGTCGAGATGTTGCAGTCCGCGCCAGTGACCTCATCTGCGCCGGCCCCGATAAAGGCTACGCCACCTTCGCGATTCATCTCCTTGCCGACCGCGATGGCTTCTGAGGATAGCAATGCGCCACTCACATAACGCAGTCCTTCGCGCTGCGCGGCTTCACGGACTTTGCGCACCGCCACGCCGGGGTTGCCCTCCGAGTCGATGGAGACGATACGGGTTTTTTTGCCGAGGACTTCCGGTACATCCAGCGCCGCGGCTCGCGCACCGATGAGACTGTACTTGCCGATTTCTGCGAATACCCCCGACATGGGGGTGGCGCATCCCATTGGGAAAGTGCCGCTGTCAGCAGCGAGTACGCGTTGCAGTGGCAGTCCCGTCAGCGCCAAGCCACCGGAAATCTTGATGAAGTTGCGGCGATCCATGTTTATACCCCTTGTCTAATAATGCTTGCTTCATGAAAGAACAGCAGGAATGAGACCAGAATCAGGATGTATATCCGTACGCGGCGCGGGCAGTCTCTGGCGTCAGCAGGCCCGTGACCAGATCTTTATGTATCGCGTCGCGCGACCGTTGCGAGGGCTCGCCGTAGCCGGCGCCACCACCGCAGAACAGCTCGATGACGTCGCCTTTTTTCAGCCATGTCGACGATTTCGACGAGACCTCGAATTGCTCTGATCCTCGGTGTACTGTGCACCTGCCCAATTGCGCAGGCGTACCGCCAAAGAGGCCGGACGGCTGGATGCGGAAACGATCTGCGTACAGCTCCAGCTTCACATCGTCACGAAGCACCTTGTAGTGTCGAGAGAATCCCGAGCCGCCGCGTTGTGCCCCGTGGCCGAATGAGTCCGCTTCGAGTCTGTGTGCGATGACCCGGATGAAGTCGTGCTGCGCATCGAGCGCCTCGATGGGAGTGTTGCTGCAGTTCGACAGGGGCGAATCTACGGCGTCGCAGCCATCGGCTTGCGCGGATGCGCCGTATCCGCCACCGAAGATTTCCAGGCTGATGTGATAGCCCGCCGAGTCATGGCGAGAGAAGCAAATCACGGCCGTGGTGTCGAATCCGGACGCAATCACGCGTTCTGGCAAGGCCTTGGCCAGCGCTTTCATAATGGCGTTGAACGCACGATACGCGGCCTCCATACGCGCCCTGACGGGGGCTGGGTGAGTGGGATTCAGCAGCGTGCCGGGTGGGACATGGATGTGTATAGGACGCTTGATGCCCTCGTTGTAAGGGATCTCGCTCTCGGATGCCACGGATTTCACGACGTTCAGTGCAGCAGAATGCGTCGAGGACAGCGGGCAATTCACATTGCGCATCACCTGATCGCAGGTGCCAGTGAAATCGATGTAGATCTCATCCCCACGAACCTCGACCTTGACCTTGACAGTCAATGGGGCGTCGTTCGTACCGTCATCGTCGACGGCGTCTTCGCCGTAGTAGACGCCGTCAGGGATCTGAGAAATCGCGTGCCGCATGCGACGCTCGGAATAGGCCACGAACTCAGTCATCACCTCGCACACGGCATCTACGCCGTACTTTTGGCAGAGAGCCCGTACACGGTCCGCACCGATGGCATTGGCCGAGTGCTGCGCGTTGAAGTCGCCAATCGTCAAATCCGGTACGCGCACATTGGCTGCGACCAGCCGTTCGAATGCACCGCCATTCCAGTCACGATGCATATTGTATTTTGACGGTGGAATCCTCAGCCCTTCCTGAAACACGTCGGTAGCGCTGCTGTTTAACCCTGGGCTGCCGCCGCCTAGATCCAGGTGATGCGCCACGCTGGCGCCAAAGCCGATCACTTTCCCATCGACAAATATGGGCGTAAAAATAAAGACATCGGGTAGATGCTGACCGCCTTCGAACGGGTCGTTATTGATAAAGAAATCGCCTTCCTCCAGAGTGTCGATTGGATGGCGTTCCAGGCATGGTTTGATCGTCATGCTCATGGGGCCCAATTGCATGGGAATCAGATCTGCCTGAGCGACGACATTGCCCGCTGCATCCAGCAGCGCCGACGCACCGTCGCGCGCCTCGCGCAGTACCGTTGAATAGGCCGAACGGATCAGTTTGGCGCCCATCTCGTTGGCGGCGGCGTGAAGCGCCTGGCTGATCACCGCGTAGTCGATTGCTGAAACATTCATTACGCTTTCCTCGTCAGAATCAGGTTGTCACTGGTGTCCAGCGTGCTGGACCAGCCGGCAGGAATCAGGACCGTGGTGGTCACCCCTTCTATGACAGCGGGGCCGTTCAGCGGCTCGCCCACACGCAAGGCGCCCTCGGCGACCCGGCGGCAAACGTGCCATGCTCCATCGCCAAATAACTCGGTGTCGGGGATCGGATGGGATGCTTGCTGCTCCCGCACGAGGTGGGGGATCTTGGCCAATGGCTTTCTGGCCGATACGCGCAAACTGATGACTTCGATCGCCCGATTGGATTTCGCGCCATGGAAATAGATACGCTCATGCGCTTCCAGAAAACGTGCACGCAGCATGTCATCGGATAGCGCCTGCAGATCCTCGGGGCTCAGGTCTACGGCGACCTCAAAGGCCTGGCCGACGAAACGCATATCCACGCTCACTTTCCATTCATATGGCGCAGCGAGACCGATCTCGGCAAATTGCGCCGACAACGTATCGCTGAGCTGTTGAATGCTCGATGCCAGCGGCTCGATCGCCTCGGGCGTCAGTCTCACTTTGTGGGTGCGGCTTTCGAACTTCACGAAATCCGAAGCAAGCAGACCGTATGCGGAAATCACACCGGCATTGGGGGGAACGACGACCTTGTCCACGCCGAGGTCGTCCGCTACCCGGCAGGCATGCAGGGGGCCTGCGCCGCCGAACGGGACGATGGCATAGTCACGAGGATCGCGTCCACGTTCCGTCGATACGAGCTGAATGGCGCGTACGATATTGGCGTTGGCCAGTTGGATGGCTGCCTCGGCGGTGGCTTCGATGCTCAACGAGAGTTTGTCGGCCAAGGGTTTAAAGGCCTGTCGTGCCGCCTCGCGGTCGATTCTGATGTGGTTGCCGAGCTTGATGTCGGCTCGGATCGTGCCGCAGACCACGTGCGCATCCGTCACCGTCGGTTGGGTGCCTCCTTTCCCGTAGCAGACCGGACCAGGGTTGGCGCCAGCGCTGCGCGGCCCGACGCGCAACATGCCGCCATCATCCATCCAGACGATGCTGCCGCCGCCTGCACCGACGGTGGCGATATCCAGCACGGGAGTGCGCACGGGCAGACCGTCGATCACCGTCTCTGTGCTCATGCGAAACTCACCGTTCTCGATCAGCGACACATCGGTGCTGGTGCCGCCCATATCAAAGGTAATCAGGTTCGTGAAGCCTGAGCGGCCCGTCTGGCGCGTGGCGCCTACTACCCCGGCTGCAGGGCCCGAAAACAGCGCCGATACCGCATTGCGGCCCATCGCGTCCGCCGGCAGGCGGCCGCCGTTGGACTGCATGACAGAGAAATTCCCTTTGAATTGCTGCTCTGCGAGCCAGCTCGAAAATCGTTTCAGATAGCCGGCAATCACGGGTTGTACGTAGGCTGACAGTGCGGTCGTGCTAGATCGCTCATATTCGCGGAATTCATTGACGACATCGGTCGAGATCGTCACCGTGGCTTCAGGCAGATATTCGGTCAATATCGCCGCGACGCGTTTTTCGTGTGCAGGATTGGAGAAGGCGTTCAACAGGCAGACGGCAATGGCGCGGTACTCGCCCCGCTTTAGCTCGGGAATCAAGCGCTGGGTCAGATCGGTTTCATCCAGCTCGGTGTCGATAGACCCGTCGGCCAGCATGCGCTCGATGACCTCGAAGCACGACTCGCGACCCACCACACTGGCTGGGTTTGCATAACGCAGGTTGTAGATGTTGCGCCGATCCTGACGCTGCAGCAGCAACATATCGCGGAAACCCGCCGTCGTGACGAATGCAACACGTTCGCCCTTGCGCTCCAGGATTGCGTTGGTTGCCACGGTGGAGCCGTGCGCAAAATCCTCGGTCTGCGAAATGGGCAGTCCCGATTCGATGACCGCGTTGAAGGCACCTTGTTCTGGCGCGTGAGGGGTACTGGGGACTTTGGTGATCGTGACCGAGTCGCCATGAAAGGCAACCAGATCTGTGAACGTACCACCCACTTCTACACCGACTCTCATAACACTTTCCTCATGTATTCAACGGCAAGGATGCAAGGTGGGCGCCTAGGCGCCAGCTTTAGAACAAATCACGGATCTTGAAATACTGCACGGCAACCGCGATGTATAGGCGGTGCAGCTTGTGCAGCGGAATAGGGCGGATTGGCGTTACCGAAAATGGCAGCGCGGCACCGTTATCAAGGCGCAGATGATCGGCGATGGCCTGACCTATCGCGGTGGTCAAGCCCACACCACGACCGTTGCAGCCCAGTGCAATCGTGATGCCGGGGGCAGGCTGGTGCAGATGCGGCATGCTGTCGCGCGTCATGGCGAGTCTGCCTGACCATCGGTAGGGCAGGGAAACCCCTGTCAATTGAGGAAAGGTGGCTTCCAGCGCGCGGCGGATGTGCTGATAATCCTGCACCCCTTGCCGAGAGGGCTGGTTGCCGCGTCCTCCGATGATCAAGCGGCCCGCGGCATCCACGCGGTAATAATGCAGCAGCCGGCGAGCATCGGACACGACCTGTTGTTCGTGCAAAATGAGCGAGCGCAGTTGCGCGGGCAGCGGGTCCGTCGCAACCTGTGAGCTGACCGCGGGAACGATCGAGGTGCGCAGCCGTGGCCATAATTCGTCGGTATAGGCATTGGTGGCCAGGACGATCTGGGGCGCGCTCACCGATGCGCCTTGCTGGGTGATGACACGCCAGTCGCGGCCGTCGCGTTCGATGCGCGTTGCCGCGGATTGCTGGAATACGTGTGCACCCTGTTCAATCGCTGCACTGGCCAGGCCCAATGCATAATTTAACGGGTGCACTGAACCAGCCCGCCGGTCTATCCAGCCGCCGCGATAGAGACCCGGCGCGCAGCCGATCATCTGCGTAATGGCCGGGCCATCGAGCAATTGCGCGTTGGCGCCGCGCGCGATCCATTGTCTGGCCCGTTGCTCCGTTGTGCGCAACATCGAGTCGTTGTGTGCGCCTTGAATCCAGCCCTGACGTATGGCATCACATTGAATGTTGTACCGCGCTACGGTGTCGAATACCGCGTCTGCCGTTGTGGATGCGAATGCAATGATGTTTTCGGCCTGTGCCGGGCCGAATAGCGAGGTCAGCTCGGCGGGATCGTATTTGAGTCCGGGGATGACTTGGCCGCCGTTGCGGCCGGAGGCGCCGAAACCCGGCGTGGCGGCTTCGAGCACTGTGACATCGACGCCGTGACTGGCCAGTTGCAGTGCGCAGGCTAAACCTAAATAACCGCCGCCAACCACGATGACGTCAGCGCGACGGCTGGCATCTAACACCGGAAGAGCAGGTGTTGCATTTGCGGTGGCCAACCATAGTGAATGCCGGGTGTCATGCTCCACCAGCTGCGAAGTCGCGCTTGGTGTGACGGCGGGATGTAGCGTGAGGTTCTGCATACAACGAGTAGGTCCTGGTTGGCCCATGGGGCGGGGGACGACTGAAGCTGAACACTGCAATTGACGCTACTTTAAATTTCATTGCAATGGTATTGCAATACATATTTTTAATATCGCATATCGATATTGTTGTGGTGTTATTAGATTTATGTGGTACATGCGGTTAGCGGCCCTGTCCCGGGAGTTATCACCCGCTTGAGTCGGGCGGGGCTTCGCTTTAGCGCGCCGTCTGCATTTCTGCTAGAATCGCGGATTCGCGTTGTGGCCAGCTTCTTTGAGGCGACTCGGCTGCAAGCGTGTCCAGAATCAGGACAGGTGGCCGAGTGGTTGAAGGCGCACGCCTGGAAAGCGTGTATACGTGATAAGCGTATCGGGGGTTCGAATCCCCCTCTGTCCGCCAGAAATACAAAAGCCCTTGAGCATCTCAAGGGCTTTTTTCACATCACTCCAAACTCACAATAGCAGCAGGGCCGCCGCCGCTACCACTGTCGGTATCAGTGCTCCCAAGAGCAAACCGCCTGCACTGACGGTTTCGTCAGAAAAGCCGCGCTTGAGCAGTGCGACGCCGGCGGGGTTCGGTGCATTCGCAATAACGGTCAGCCCACCGCCGGCAACGGCCCCTGCCATGAGCATATATTTCGCGTCGTCGGACATTCCCTCGATCAATGATCCGAGGTAAGTCAGGGCGGCATTGTCCGTAATAGCCGTCAAGCCTAGAGAGCCGAAGAACAGGGCGATGGGTTCGAGACTCGATACGACGGGTTGCAGCCACCATTGCTGCATCCCCCCTAGCACCACAAGACCCGCGAGAAAGAAGCCGACCAATAAGGCTTCTTTGATAATGAGGGCACTCTGATGGCGCTCATAGGCGTGAGTAAACCCCAGGAAAAGGAGAAAAATTCCCAAGAAGGCCACCGGGTGATGGGCAAGCATGACAACGGCCGCCAACGTGGCAAGGTGTATTGCGACCACAGACACCGGTACGGGCTTGGTATTCGACGTGGTGCCGGAGCTCAAGGCCACGTTGTCGATGTGCGTGCGGACGGCGAGCGTCGCGATGGTCGCATTCACAATAACAGCCAATGCCGACTTCCATCCGAAGTTGGCGAGCATGAATGCAGAGTCCCATTGCCACGTGCTGGCCACCATGAGAACAGGCGGCGCGGCATATGACGTCAGTGTTCCACCGATCGACACGTTGACAAAGAGAACGCCTAGCGCGAGGTACTTGGCCCCATTTGGCATTGCAGGCCTGAAAATCTGCGGAGCGAGCATCAGTGCTGCAATCGTCATCGCCGCAGGTTCGGTGATGAGCGAACCCATTAGCGGTACGACGGCCAGTCCCAACCATGCTGTCGCCACAGAGGTACGGACAGGCACCATTCGCGCGATCGCATTGATCATGGCCATGACGGTTTGCAGTATGGGCCGCGAGGCCGCTACCACCATGACGACGAATACAAATAATGGTTCGGTGTAGTTGCGCGATTCAGCGTACGCTAATGCTTCGCTGCCGCCCATAGTCAACGCCATGAATGCGATGAGAATGGCAGCCCAGAATCCAAAGACGATTTCCACTTCGCCTAGCAGATGAAATAAGCCGGCGTGGCGCGGGAAACGATGAGAGAGCCGTTCAAATTGCTTGGCAGCGAACGTATGGAGCAGGGCCACTGCAAAAATAATAGCGGCTGCGACTTCAAAGAAAGAGGAAGTGGTGTCTTGCATGGTCGAAGTTACTCCGCGCGGCGGCCCGACCTGCGCGTTAACCTGCCCAGCAAGTGAAGTTTGCTTGACACCCAGCAAGCGAGTGTATCAAAGTGGCCGCGTTTTACCAAAGCCAGGGCACGCAAATACGCTCGGGGATGCCGTGAGCAAGTTCATGCCGAGGAACAAAGAATGCCTCTCAACGCCACAGCTCGCGCAGTAGGGTTTGTGGTGAAAATCTGTGTGCGACTTGTGCCTGCAACAGTTCCGCGCTGGCCAATGCGTCAGTCAACGCATGGTGGGCGCGGTATCGCGGCAGCCGGTAGCGTGCGCGGCTGGGCGCAAGCCGGATGGAAACTGCTTGCGTTCGCCTGCCTATCAACCTGGAAAACAGGGTGGGCGGTTTGCGGTGCAGCCGCGCTTCGAGTTCCATGGTGTCGATGACCGGAAATTCTATGCCTTCGCCGATACGTGTCATGAGTGCCGCATTCAGAAAACTGCGTTCGATGTCGCGGCAATGTACGACGATGATGCGGCCCGCCAGCATCTGCAGCAAATCATCGAGGATTGCCTCCAAATCTGGAGCCTCCTCGATCTGCGAGTGAGTGATGGCGTGGATCGTTATCGATTCCGATGTCAGTTCTGCCTTGGGGCGTACCACCCAGTAACGGGACGCACTTGCCTGAATGCGCGCCAATGTCATGGGGACGACGCCGATGCTGACGATTTCGTCATGCGAGGTATCGAGACCGGTAGTCTCCACGTCGAGAGCAACAAGGGGGACGCTATCCAAGGGGCTGTCGCCGGACGGCGTGCCCTGTGCGTAGAAGGCCTTGAGGCGAGCGTCGCGAGCCGTTTCGGTCAACTCCGAAAAGTGTCGCGGCCAGTCGTGCACAAACGTGGTGCGGCGGGCATCCTGCTCAGTTCGTAGGTTTCCCAGGTGCAGCATTTTTAATTGGACCGTCCCGGCTGATAACGGTACTTAAGGTATTTCTGCGCGTTGCTCAGTATCAGGAACGCGTCGCGTAGACTCTTGCGTTCGAAGTCCGAAAGTTTTTCGGGTTCTACGCTGTTATCGGGCTCATTGCCTGCAGTCAGTTCATCAGCCTGGACTCGCGCCCTCACCATGGTGATGAACTCCAGAGCATCGTACATATCTTGACCTCGCCCCAGCGGCAGGATCGCAGCATCGATGATCTCGCGCAGTCGATCAAATGAATTGAGTGCCGGCGAGCCGATTGCCAGGGCATGAACGCGGATCAGGTCAGTCAATGGGCCGGTACCGCGGCGCTTGATGTTGATGGCGTGCGTGTGGCGGCCATCGGATTCGACGACGAAGTCCTTGAAGAAACCCAATGGAGGTGTGCGCAGCAACGCATTGCGTGCCATACACGCGAGGAATCGAGAGTTCCCCTGGGCCTTGCGCGCAATCATCTTGCGCAGACGCACTGCCCATTCCGTGCGGCCCCATACGCCATCGAGGTCAAAAAATATGCCGGCGTGAAGCAGCGATTCGGGAGTTGGACGTTCGATCCAATCGGTGAAGAGGCGCTCCCATGTTTTCAACGGCTGACGCCATTTTTCATTGGTCGCCATGACGCCGCCTGTGCAGTACGAATAGCCGCAGCGTGCCAACCCATCGCTGACGAAGGTGGCGAGCGCCTTGAACCAGGCGTCATGCTGGACGGGATCAAAGCGGTCGTCCACGATGAGGGCGTTGTCCTGATCGGTGACGATGAGCTGTTCCTGGCGAGCCATTGACCCCAGCGCCAGAAAGCAATAGGGCACAGGGGGCGGGCCGAGCTCGGCCTCAGCGAGTTCCAGCAGACGTTGTTTCACGGCGCGCCCAATCGCAGTCATCGCGCTGCCTACCATGTGGGCGCTGGCTTCTTCAGCGACCATGCGGGTGAAACAGGCTCGCATGTCGGGCACTAGTGCCGCCAGTTCATCCGTATTTTGCGCGCGGAAGATGCTTCCAACTACGAAAAGACTGTTGCGTGACTCATAACGGATGATGTCCGACAGCGCGATGATACCGAGCGGACGCTGGTCCTTCATCACTGGCAGGTGATGCACGTTATGGCGCAGCATCGCCAGCATCGCTTCGAATATGACTTGATTGTGCGACACCGTTACTACATGGGGTGTCATGATGTCGGCCACTGGCGTGTCGTGAACCAAGCCCGGCGCAAGCAGCCGCGTACGCAGGTCGCGGTCGGTAAGTATCCCGGACAGCAACGGCAGACCAGGAATGTCGGGATTGTCATCGACGATCAATAGCGAGGACACGCCTTCTTGTGTCATGCGTTCGGCCGCTTCGCGCGCGCTGGCCTGGCGGCCCAGGGTCACAGCCTCGCGCGTGACCAGAGTGTCGACGGTCGCCGACAGCAGATCATTGGCATCCTCGCGGCGCGACATGACTTGCCGCAACCGGGTGCGGTCCTCGATCTCGACGTAATCCGCGAACGCCTCATTGTTATCGAATAAATCGAGAAATACTGACTGCGGAATCAGATAGATCAGCGAGTCTTCCAGTGCACGTGCCGGAAAACGAACCCGGCCGTGGCGCAACAAGCCGAACTCTCCGAAGTATCCGCCAGATGTCAGGCGGTTATACAAGGTTCCAGTGCGTCGAAAGACTTCCACTGCGCCGCTGCGTACGACATACCAGTACTCGGAGGGCTGTCCGAACTCCACGATCTGTTCAGCTGCCTTGTAGTAACGCACGTCGACGGCCGCGGTCACACGCTCCAGTGCTTCGTGCGGCAAGGCATCGAAAGGCGGGTGGGAGCGGAGAAAATCGAAGATTTCAAGCTGCTCGATCTGCATGATTTCGATACGAGGAGGGATGCGTGACTGTGTCGATAGCTTGAGGGCAAGGGCGTTGCGTGCTACCCCGCCCTCAGGCTTTTCTTAGCGCCGTGGTTCCGACATCAGCCCCTTGATGATCGCGAGCGTTGCTGCGAGCAACACGATGGCAAATGGCAGCCCGGTCGATACCGCCATGGCCTGCAAGGCCACCAGCCCGCCACTGAGAATCAGTGCGATGGCCACGAGCCCCTCAAACACGGCCCAAAACACGCGTTGCGGGACTGGGGCATCGACTTTGCCGCCAGCGGAGATGACGTCGATGACCAGGGATCCAGAGTCGGAAGAAGTGACGAAGAACACCACTACCAGTATGATCGCGATGAAGGAGGTGATCTCTTTCAACGGCAGCGCATCGAGCATCATGAACAGCTGCAGCGGCAATTCTGCATCGCGCGCAGCCTCGTAGCCGTTGCGCACGACTTGCGAGATCGCCGTTTCGCCGAATACTGTCATCCACAAGGTGCACGCCAGCGAAGGCACAATCAGCACCGAGATAATGAATTCGCGCACGGTGCGGCCGCGCGAGACTCGCGCGATGAACATGCCGACAAAGGGGGACCAAGAGATCCACCATGCCCAGTAAAAGGCGGTCCAGCCCTGGAGGAAATTAGTGTCTTCCCTCCCTACCGGGTTGGACAACGCCGGCAGATACTGCAGATAGGCGCCGAGGTTCGAGAAAAATCCACTGATGATTTCCAGCGTCGGTCCAACGGCGATGACAAACAGCAACAGCAGTAATGCCAGCGCCATATTGATCTCGGACAGGCGCTTGACCCCCGCATCCAACCCTGCGACAACCGAGAACAGCGCGATGCCTGTGATGACGACGACCAGTACGATCTGAACGGTGATGCCCTGAGGAGTGCCGAACAGGAAGTGCAGGCCTGAACTGGCCTGCGACGCGCCAAAGCCCAACGAGGTGGCCAAGCCAAATAGCGTGGCCAGTACGGCGAGGATGTCGATGACATGTCCTGGCCAGCCCCACACGCGCTCGCCCAGCAGTGGGTAGAACACGGAGCGGATCGTTAGTGGCAGTCCCTTGTTGAACGAAAACAGCGCTAGCCCGAGTGCCAGTACGGCGTAGATGGCCCACGGGTGCAGCGCCCAATGGTAGATCGTGGCCGCCATACCCAGGCGGGTGGCTGCTTGTGCATCGCCGGCTGCGGCACCAAGGGGAGCCCAGTCGGTCCGGATGCCGTCGGTCATCTCGATGCCGCCAAACGCGGTGCCGAAGTGTGTCAAGGGCTCGGAGACACCGAAGAACATCAGCCCGATACCCATGCCGGCGGCAAACAGCATCGAGAACCAGCCTAGATACGTATAGTCGGGTTTTGCTTCCGTTCCTCCCAATCGTACCCGGCCTAGCGGCGAGAAGGCGACGATCAGGCACACCAGCACAAAAATGTTGCCGGCTACAAGGAAGAATCCATCGAGGGTCGATGTCAGCCAGTCCTTCATCCCGCTGAATAGCGACTCGACTTGATCGTGAAAACCCAATGTCAATGCGACGAACAAAATCACCAGTCCGCCCGCAACGCCGAATACCGGGTTGTGGATATCGAGGCCGAACGGCCCGACGTTAACGATGATGTTGTCCTGACCGACCTGATAATCGGTATCGATGGGATTGACTTCTCCATCGGGAATCATGGGATCTTTCTTTTCTGGGCGTTCTTCCGTCATCCACATTTCCTTGAAGTTACCTGGAATAGGGCGGACTCATTCCGCGAGGCATGTAACGCGCACGATAAAGGACTTGCTGCTCGGCGGCAACCCGCTGGCCATGCTGGCTCAGGATAAGCTGCTACATTTATCGTCTTGCTGATCGAGCATTATGCGAATGCACTCCATGACACTGGCCCGCCACACGATAAGGGAAAAGGTTCTCGGTGGATTGCGATGACCCCACGCCAATTACGTTATTTCCTGGAAATCGCTCACAGCGGCAGCCTGTCGCTAGCCTCCACGGTGTTGCGTATTGCGCAGCCTGCCTTGAGTCAGCATGTGGCGGCGCTTGAGTCGGAATTGGGTGTCGTCTTATTCGAGCGTCATGCTAAAGGCGTTGCCTTGACGGCTGAGGGCAAGCGTCTGCAACTGCGCGCAACGTCGATTCTCGATCAATTGGAGTCGCTAAAGGAAGACGTGCTGGGGCTGTCCGGCACACCCCGAGGCCCTGTGCGCATATGTATGGCGAGATCGCTGGCGCAGATGCTTGCGGCACCGCTCGTGCGGCATGTGGAACAGACTTATCCCGAGATTCGCCTGGTGTTGTCTTCCGCGTTGTCCAGCGAGATGCGGTCTGCCGTGGAATCGCGTCAGTTGGATGTGGCGCTGATGCCCAATGCGTTCGAGTTGCCGGGCTTGTATTGCAAACCGGTGTATGAGGAGGGCTTTTCTCTATTCGGTGTCGAGGCGATGTTCGATCGCCTGGGTAAGACAATCGCGTTTTCTGCCATCGGGCAACGCCCCTTGGTGGCTCCTAATCGTGATCATGACTTGCGTAGATTGATCGAACGCACGGCATTGGATCTGGGTTGCACGCTGAATGTGAAATACGAGATCAATGATCCTGTATTGAACTTTGCGCTGGTGAGGGACGGCATGGCGTTCGCGATTTTGCCGGACAGTGCGGGATGGGAGTTGATGCGTGGCGATCCGGGTATGGGAGTACGGCGCATCGTGCGTCCGGTCTTGTCTCGTACGCAGTCCATCGTCCGTATAGCCCAGAGTGAGCCAGGCCGCGCGGTGCTGGCGGTTGAGCAGGGCATAGACATTGTGCTGCGCCGTCTGATCAAAGCGAAAATCCTGCGTGGCAGGCTGGCGCCGGTACTGAGCGCTGCTGTGTGAATCGCGCTGTGCTGTCGGTTCCTGCAATCGAAGCGCGCCTGTGATGATCTGCTGCGATAGCAGACGGACCTATATATAAAAAATCTTATATTCCCGGAAGATAAATAATATTTGTCTTTTATGTCTGCGTCGCCTTACGCTTGCCTACAGAAATAGACAATACGTGAGTCACGGAGACAAGTATGCAAGCACGACGCAGGCAGTTCCTGGGCGCGTTTGGCGCTGCCCTCGGCTGTAGCATGCTGCCGATACGGCAGCTTTACGCGAGTGCGCCGTTGCGTATGTTGGTGGGCTTTGCTCCTGGTGGGGCGGTGGATCTCGTCGCACGTGCACTGGCCGAAGGGATGCGCACGCAGGGTTTCACCACCATCGTCGAGAACAAGGCGGGAGCCGGTGGCCGTATCGCGGTGGACGCGTTGCTGGCGGCAGGCGGCGGTGCAAACACGGTGCTGTTGACGCCCTCGACGAATCTGACGTTGTATCCGCATCTTTATAAAAATCTCGGCTATACGCCTCATGATTTCACGCCGTTAGGCACTGCCAGCGAATTCGTTTTTGGTTTTGCGGTGGGCGCGGACAGCTCTGCCCAGACACTGCAGGATTTTCTGGCGTTGGCACAACGGGATGCTCGCGTGGCGGTGTATGGCACGCCAGGGGCGGGCACGGTCATGAGTTTCCTTGGGGCGATGCTGGCCAAGGCATCGCATGTGCCGCTGACGGCCGTTCCCTATAAAGGGGGATCGTTGGCGCTGAGTGACACCGTCGGGGGAACGTTGCCGTCTTTGATCACGACGCTGCCCAACCTGATTCCTATGCACAAGGCGGGCAAGATTCGCATTCTGGCCACGACCGGCACGGCCCCGTCTCCGAGCGTGCCGGATGTGCCGACATTTGCCGCTGCTGGATATCCGGATCTGACCATGACTGAGTACTTCACCTTGCTTGGGCATAAAGATATGTCCAGAGAAAGCGCTCAGGCCTTGAGCCAGGCGGTGATCGACGCGGTGGGTTCGATCGTTTTTGAGCAAGCGATGCAGCAACTGTATTTCCGGTGTAAGGCTACGGCATCCGAGGCCCTGAAACAGCAGCTCGACAAGGACTACGCGTTCTGGAACCAGATCGTTCAGGACAGCGGCTATACCCCCGAGATTTAAAGGGCCGATTGGCCCGAGACTTCAGGACGCACCATGAAAGGTAAGAACCTCATTGTCATCATGTCTGACGAGCATAACCCCGCATTCATGGGTTGCTCAGGGCATCCTTTTATCCTGACTCCTCATTTGGACGCGTTGGCGGCGCGAGGCGTGCGTTTTGCAAATGCCTATACGCCGAGTCCCATTTGTGTCCCGGCACGGGCGGCGTTCGCGACTGGACATCGAGTCCATCAAACCCGCCATTGGGATAACGCGATGCCCTACGTCGGTGACCCCAGCGGTTGGGGGCATGTCCTGCAACAGCAGGGCATTCGTGTCGAAAGCATAGGCAAGCTGCATTACCGCAATGAGGAGGACCCAGTCGGATTCGACGCCGAGCATATTCCGATGCATGTGGTGGGTGGACACGGCATGGTGTGGGCCTCTATCCGCGATCCTTATCTGCCGGTCGAGGGGCGCAAACGTATGCTGGGAGATCGCATCGGTAGTGGTGAGTCTACGTACACGTCTTACGATCGATCGGTGACCGGCCGCGCGTTGGATTGGTTGAGTGATGCCGCACGCCGCCGAGAGCCTTTTGTCTTGTACGTAGGCTTGGTCGCGCCGCATTTCCCGTTGATTGCGCCGCAAGCGTTTTTTGATTTATACGAGGCGCGTCAGATTCCCGAGGCGAAGCTGCATCCCAAAGGCGGCTATACGCGTCATCCTTGGGTGCAGGCCTATGCCGATTTCGAGCGTAGCGAAGAGACATTTCAGAACGAAGACGAGCGCGTGCGGGCGTTTCTGGCCTACTACGGTTTGTGCAGTTTTCTGGACAGCAATGTGGGGCAGATCGTGGACGGGCTGGATGCGTTGGGCCTGGCCGATTCTACGCATGTGGTTTACACCTCGGACCATGGTGATAACGTGGGCACCCGTGGTTTGTGGGGGAAATCCACGCTTTATCAAGAAAGCGTGGGGATCCCGATGATTCTGTCCGGGCCGGACGTGGAGGCCTCGGTGTGCAACACGCCGGTGGATCTGCTGGATTTATATCCGACGATATTGCAGGCGGTGGGCGTGGATCCTCGCCCTCAGATGGGTTCACGTCCAGGGCGCTCGCTATTTGAAGTCTCCAGAGCGCCCGACGACGCAATTCGCGCCGTGTTGAGTGAGTATCACGCCGCAGGCAGTAATACAGCGGGATTCATGCTGCGCAGAGGGCCATGGAAATATCATCATTATGTGCGTTTTGAACCTGAACTCTTTAATCTGGATGCAGACCCAGAGGAGCTGCACGATTTGTCTGCGGACCCCGAGTACGCGACGGTGTTGGCGGATATGAGGGCTGCGCTCTATGCGATATGTGATCCTGAGCACGTCGATCGGCTGGCCAAAGCCGACCAAGCAGCGATGATCGACCGATTGGGCGGACCAGACGTAGCGGGGGCAATGGGCCTGAGTGGAGCGACGCCCGCGCCCCAGGTCG
This sequence comes from Bordetella tumbae, assembly GCF_054780995.1. NCBI lineage: Bacteria > Pseudomonadati > Pseudomonadota > Betaproteobacteria > Burkholderiales > Alcaligenaceae > Bordetella > Bordetella tumbae. The sequence continues at coordinate 97,933 of NZ_BAAGVG010000026.1, read as the reverse complement.
AGCCGGCTGGGTGAGGCGGCATGTGCTGGCGCCAGTTGGGATAACTGCATGTGTTGCATGAGGCGTAAATGTGTCCTTTCACGCACAATACGGCTCTAATCAGCTCAGTTTCGGACTAAATCAGCCCAAAAATGGGCTGAAAATTGTTAAAATTGCCCGTATTGAGCTGATTTGGACTGATCATGGCTACCCGAGAGCAGATTTTGCAGGTGATGCACGCGCAGCCGCAGCCTGACGTGCGGGGACTCAGTTCGAATGAGATAGCCCATCGCATTGCGGTGAGCGTGTCCACCGTGAAGCGTTATCTGGATGCCCTCTTGCAGACCGGGGAGATTGTTCGCGAGGGCCAAGGGCGTGCCACACGCTATCGCGTCACTGCGTCGTCTGCAGTGAGTACGATTGCCGAGCCGATCCAATCCTATGTGCCAATGGACCCGATGGCGTGGTCCGGCGCCGGGCAGGCATTGTTGCTGGAATTGCGTCAGCCTCTTGGTGCACGTGACGTGGCGGGATATCAGCGCGCGTTCGTTGACAATTACGTGCCGAACCAGAGTTCCCTGCTGCCTCCCGTTTTAGCGCAATCGCTTTATGACGAAGGGCGCATGAAAGGGCAACAACCCGCGGGCACTTATGCGCGCAAGGTCCTGGGGGCATTGCTCATCGATTTGTCTTGGTCGTCGTCACGCCTGGAGGGCAATCGTTATTCACGACTGGACACCGAGGAACTGTTTAAAAACGGATCGGCCGGAAATGATCTGGATGCGGTGATGCTGCTCAATCACAAGATCGCTATCGAGTTTCTGGTCGATGCGGTGCCCGAATATGGCTTGACCCAGGCCTTGATTCGTAACCTGCACGCCATGTTGATGCAAGACCTATTGGTCGATGCCAGTCATCTGGGCAACGTACGCCAAAAGGTCGTCAATATCAGTGGGACCACTTACGTTCCATTGCAGGTTCCTTCTTTATTGCAAGAGATACTTGGGCTCGTCGTAGATAAGGCAAAGTTGATCAAAAACCCAATCGAGGCGGCATTTTTTCTCTGGGTGAATCTGGCTTATCTGCAACCCTTTGAGGACGGAAATAAGCGTACCAGCCGGTTGTCAGCCAACATACCGCTGATGCTCTATAACTGCGCTCCCTTATCGTTTTTGTCCGTGGAAACACCAGATTATGCCTATGCGATGATGGGGGTGTACGAGCGCTGCAATGTAGCGCTCGCCGTGGATTTGTTTGAATCCGCGTATCGACGGTCGGTCAAGAAGTATGCGATCTTACTCGATGCGATGGGCATTCCAGACCCCGTGAGGTTACGGTTCCGGGACGCCTTGACGGAGTCGGTCGGCGCAGTGGTGCGCGACAGGATGAACGTCGAGGCCGCGGTGGCTTTGCTTGGCTTGCCTGCGCCAGACATTCTGCAGTTTCAACCCATACTCTTGCGGGAGTTACAGGCATTGGACCTCTATAACTGCGCGCGCTATCGATTGACGATGACGCAGACGCGGCAATGGATCGAGGCTGGCCGTCCGCAATAATGGGCAATCTCCATCATTATTCCACTTTTGTCGGCTATCCTTGGCGGGTTCTTTACCTGCCTAAGATTGTTGATTAATGACCTCTATCCGTACCCTGACGGTGATCCTGGCCTGTCTGGCCATGCTGGGCCCGTTTGCGACTGACGCCTATCTGCCGTCGTTTTTAAGTATCGGCAATGAGTTCGGCGCGAGCCAATCCATGGTGCAGCAGACTTTGAGCCTGTATCTCGCCGGTTTTGCTGTCATGAGTCTGTTCTGGGGCACGTTGTCCGATAGCTTTGGGCGGCGTCCCATCATCATTGTCTCTCTGGTGATGTTTGGCATTGGGTCCGTGGGCTCCGCGCTGGCACCGTCGTTTGGCTGGCTATTGTTTTTTCGCATGGTGCAGGGCTGCTCCGCCGGGGCCGGCCGGGTGGTTGGGCAGGCGCTGGTGCGTGACCGCTTCCAAGGACCCGAGGCACAACGGCTATTTGCCAATATCACGATGGTCTTCAGCCTGGCGCCAGCGATTGCGCCTGTTATCGGGGGCTATTTGAATAGCCACGCGGGATGGCGATCAACCTTTGTGTTGCTGACGGTGTTCACGGTGGTGCTGATTGCCGTGTGCTGGCGCCAACTGCCCGAGAGCCTGACGCCAGAGGCACGTCAACCGCTGAAGCTGGGAACGATTCTGCGCAATTATGCGCTGGCATTGCGTAACCCCCAGTTCCTGTTCGCGATCCTCGCGGTGGGTTTTGCGTTCTCGGGGTTTGCGCTTTATATCTCGTCGGCAGCCAGCTTCATCATGGAAATTCTCCTGCTGCCGGAAACGGCGTTCGCCTGGCTGTTCATTCCGTTCATCTCCGGTATGGTGATCGGCTCGATGATCAATTCCAAGCTCGCTGGGCGAGTCGGTGCGTCGACGTTCATCCGCGTGGGCCTGATCATTATGGCATCGGGTACCGTGGTCAACGTCCTCTATAACCTGATCTGGCAAGCCACCGTGCCGTGGGCGGTGATCCCGATTTTTATCTATGCGTTGGGGATGTCGCTGGCGTTGCCGGGCATGACGGTCATGGTGCTGGGGATTTTTCCGCAGATGCGGGGGCTGGCCTCGTCATTGCAGAGCTCTGCGCAAATGACGATTTTTGCGACGGTGTCCGGGGTCGTGGCGCCGTTGCTGTTTCATAGTGCGTTGTTGCTGGCGCTGGGGATGGCCGCGAGTGCGGCGTTGTCGATAGGATGCTGGGTGGCTAGCCAGCAGATCGCCCGGCGCAAGAAATTGGCTCGGGCTTGATGCCGCGGCTGAAGGTTTTTGATTAATTTTTTAGTATCGATCATGAGTATTGCTTCGTTTGTGCGGTTATCGGGATGCCTGGCCGCGAGTGGTTTGATCATGTCTGCGTCGCTGGCCGCGACCTCTGCTGAGGACGCTGTGCGGCAGGATATCGCTGCGATGATGACGGGTCAGAAAAATCAGACTGACATCGACCGTACGGATAGGGGTGTGTTTCTGGAAACGCGTCACTGCCTCGATGGCAAACAGTCTCTGATGGAGACAATGCGCGGGCAACTGCGGGTGGACCAGGAGGATGCGTTGCTTGCGCTGTTTCAGCGCGTGCTCTGCGCGCGTTCTGATGATGGCATGGGCAAGTTGGCCGTAGCGCGGTTTGGCGACGACGTGGCCGATCCGTTCCAGACCGGGCTGGCGATGTACTCCGGGATGCTGGAGCTAGGTGAATGGCCTATCGACTGGTCGGATAGCGGCATCGGGAAAAGCCCGCGTAGCGAGGCCTTTGTTTCCATGCTGGGCTTGTCGGCAGATAGTCCGTTGTCTGCCGTATCTCGTTGGGAAGTGCTGTCGCCCAGCCATGTGCGGGTATGGTTCGGCCAGTTCAGACAAGCCCCCTCAGATACGATGACCTACGATTTCGAGTTGCGTGGCAAACGCTGGGTGTGGACGTCGGCAGTGGCGTCGACGCGGCTCTGACTCCGCACTATGCGTGATGCACGTGCTTTAGTGTCAATGCCGTAGCCGCTGCACGTGTTTCGACGCCGAGTTTTACGAAGATGTGCTCCAGGTGTTTGTTTACCGTGCGCGGCGCCATGCCGAGTATTTCTCCGATGTCTCGATTGGTCTTGCCCTTGGCCAGCCACAGCAAGACATCGGTTTCGCGAGCGGTCAGGCGATATTGTTCGGTGAGACGATGGCGTGGGTCGATGGGTAGCGGCTGTTCTTCGATCAGCAGGGTGAGCTCACCCGGCGTACTGTGCGGACGTCTGGCCAGATGCATGACCAACTGACGATCGACCCCCGGCTGGGTATAGGGGGCGATTCGATCGATCTCGGTGTGCCTCAAGGCTTCGCTAATCCAATGTTGCAGGGCGTGCGGCAGACCTGCTGCCTGGGTATCAAAGCCAAAATAAGTATGTAGCCATTGGCGTGCGCGCGCCGTTTTCCAGATCGCGTGGCCGGCCTCGTTCAATGCGATCACCGCGGTGTGGACGGCGTCGATGGCGTCGAGCGCGACGTTCATCAGCCGATGACTACGCAAGTGAGCATTCAGACGAGCCAACACCACATCGGTGTCCAGCGGCTTGGTGACATAGTCGATGCCGCCCGCTTGAAAGCCGCGCACCACATGCTGGGTTTCCGTCAGCCCTGTCATGAAGACAATGGGTATGTGTGCGGCGCGGTGATCGGCTTTCATTCGGCGGCAGGTTTCGAAGCCATCAATGCCAGGCATCATGGCATCGAGCAGCACAATGTCCGGCGTGACGTAATCGAGGCGCGCCAAGGCGGCATGGCCATCGGTGGCAACCAGTACATCATAGCCCGCATCGTCCAGTGCGTTGGACAGCATCTTCAGGTTGTCCGGCGTGTCATCCACCAGCAGCACCAGATGCTTGTCCTTGAGTTCGGTAGACATGATATTCAGCATGATTTCTGCGTGAGGGTGGCGTGATGCTGCACATGATGCTTGAGCGTGCTTTGGTATTCGCCGAGTTGGAAATTGTGCGCCAGGTCCATCAGGTGGTCGATGAGGATGGCGGCTTCAGGTTGGGTGCTGCGCACTGCCTCCAGCCGTGCGAGGATTCCTTTGACATAACCCATGGCACCGAGCTCGAGCAGGGCCTCGGTGTGATGACGCTCGAGTGCGATGCGGTGCAATTCATCTACATCCGGAGTCCGTGTGGGCGATCTGTCGAGCTCTCGCCAGCAGAGTCCCAGGTGCTGCCCGATTTTATCCAGCAGCTCGTCCATGATGACGGGTTTCGTCAGAAAGTCGTCGTGCGCGTTTTGCGTGTCGTTGGGGCCGGGGCGTGCATACGCCTTGGCCGAGAGGATGATGATCGGCACATGGATGCCGCGTGTGCGTAAAGCGCGGCAAACGTCCCAGCCTTGCATATCCGGCATCGAGATGTCCATCAAGATCAGGTCGGGCGACAGTGCCTCGACGAGCTCCAATGCGCTGACGCCGTTGGTGGCCTCATGCACGATAAATCCCAGCGGTTCCAACATCTCTCTGACGACGAGCCGCTGTGAGGCTTGGTCGTCGACGGTGAGTACCCGTTTGGGTGCGCCTTCATAGCCCACTATCTGACCCTGTGGCAGGATGCCGGTGCGCGGCGCCCGCACGGCAGGCAGGAATAGTTTCAGGGTAAAGACACTGCCTTGCCCGAGCGTACTCCTGACAGTCAGTTCGCCGCCCATGATGCCGGTCAGCATGCGGCAGATTGTCAGGCCCAGGCCGCTGCCTGTGTCGGCTTGCTCTTCACCCGCCCAACTGCGTTCGAACGGCAAAAAGATGCGTTCCAGGTCCGCAGTGGGAATACCCGCGCCGCTGTCTTCGATCTCGAACTGAGCGATATCAGAGACATGGCGTACCCGAAAACTGACATGCCCCTGTTGAGTGAACTTGACGGCATTGCTCAGCAGATTGATGAGGATCTGCCGTAGCCGCTTCTCGTCGACTTGGACGATGCGCGGCAGGTTGTCCGAGGGTTCATAGGTGAACTGCAGTCCTTTGAGTGTGACCTGTGGCCGGAACATCATGACGACTTGATCCAGGAACTCAGGTAATCGGAGTTCATGGTTTTCGAGCTTGAGTTTGCCGGCTTCAATTCGCGCCACATCCAGCAGGCCGTCGATCAGCCCGATCAGATGCTTGCCGCTGCGGTGAATCACGTCGATCGCTTCACGCCGCTGTTCCGGTAAAGCGGGATCTCGCGCCATGATTTGCGCGTAACCCAGAATACTGTTCAGCGGCGCACGCAACTCATGGCTCATGCCGCTCATAAAGCGGCTCTTGGCCAGATTGGCGCTTTCCGCCGCTTCTTTGGCGCGCTGCAGTTGTGCATCGGTTTGCTCATGAGCTGCGATCTCTCGCAGCAATAGATGCGTTTGCCGATCCGATTCCTCTTGGGCGACCTGGCGGCTTTCGTTGGTCAGTACCAGCCACCAGGCTGCGACTCCGCCGATCAGAATGAGGGCGGCAAAGAGCTTGATGAAAGCCGCCTTCAGCGTACTGATGTCAGCGCCATTGCGGGTGTAGGTCACGGCCTCTTGAAAATACAGCAGCGCCATGATTGAGGCCAGGAGCCCTGCCATGACGCCCAGGATGATCAAGTAGTGCGTCAGGCGCGAGTGAAAGAGTGGCGTCATGGGCCCGGGAAAAATGCGCCGTAGCGCAGCGCCCAATTGATCTTGAGCGCGCGATTCCGATTTACAGCGATCATGGCAGCGCGCGTCCAGCGTACAGCATAGCGAGCAGATGGCGCCGTTGTAGGCGGGACAATGCGCCATGTCGGGTGGTTCAAAGGTATTGGCGCAGATGACGCATTTCGACTCGAGCGAGGGCGTTGTGCCGGGCTGGCGAGCCAGGTTGTAGCGTCCGCGGGTTCTCCAGGCAATCAGCGGCGCCGCGACGAACGTGATCGCCAGTGCAATGAATGGCGATAGTGCCTGAGCCAGTGCGCCAAAGGCCCCGCCGAAGGCCAGCAGCGATATCGTGAGCGAGATCATCATGCTGCCCACGCCGACAGGGTTGATGTCATACAGGTACGCGCGCCGGAACTCGATGTTGGCCGGACTCAGGCCCAGGGGCTTGTTGATGACGAGATCGGCCACTAGCGATCCGATCCAGGCCAGCGCCACGTGGGCAAAGATCGCGAGCACATGTTCCAAGGCGTCAAAGACACCCAGCTCCATGAGGCCAATGGCAATCATGACGTTAAAAACCAGCCAGACGACGCGGCCGGGATGGCTGTGAGTGAGACGGGCAAAGAAGTTGGACCAGGCCAGCGAGCCCGCATAAGCGTTGGTCACGTTGATCTTTACCTGCGAGATGACGACAAAGACCGCCATGGCGATCAACGCCAGACCCGGCGTGGAAAACACATATTGATAGGCGACCCAGTACATGTGTGTGGGGTCGGCGGCTTTTTCCATGCTGACGCCGTGACCCAACGCCAGGTAGGCAAGAAAGGCGCCGCCCAGCATTTTGAGTGCGCCGGGGACGATCCAACCCGGGCCGGCACAGAGCAGGGCGCCCCACCAACGCCATCGGTTCGCGGGTGTCTGCTGTGGCAGAAAGCGTAGAAAATCGATTTGTTCGCCGATTTGCGTGACCAAGGATGCGGCAACGGCAGAGCCTGCGCCAAACAGCAGAATATCGAAATGGCCGTTGTCGCGGTGGTGGCCCGCGAAGCTCAGCAGCCCGTCCAAGGCCTGCGGTTCTTTGAACAGGATAAAGGCGTAGGGCACGATCAACAGGATCAGCCAGATTGGTTGCGTCCAGTTTTGCAGGCGGTTGATCAGGGTTATCCCATAGGTGACCATGGGAATGATGGCCAGGGCGCACAGCAGATAGCCCAGCGTCAGCGGCAGGCCCGTTGCCAGCTCGATGGCCAGCGCCATGATGGCCGCCTCCAACGCAAAGAAGATGAACGTAAAAGACGCATAGACCAGCGAGGTCAGGGTAGACCCCAGGTAACCGAAGCCCGCGCCTCGTGTCAGCAGATCCATGTCCAGACCATGGCGCGCCGCGTAGTACGAGATCGGCAACCCTGTCAGAAATACGATGAGCGAGACAGCAACGATCGCCCAGAAGGCATTGATAAAGCCGTAGTTCAAGGCCAGGGCGCCGCCAATGGCCTCCAGCGCCAGGAACGAGGCTGCGCCACCAGCGGTATTTGCTACGCGGAACAAGGACCACTTGCGAAACGAATGCGGGGTGAACCGCAGGGCGTAATCCTCCAGCGTTTCGTTGGCGACCCAGGTGTTGTAGTCGCGTCGAACCTTGACGATGCGTTGAGAGGCGCTGGGATCCACGGCAATTTGTTCCAGATTGGACGACCGATGTAGTGGGCGACGCAGGGATCCCGGGCGCGTGAGACACGTGATATGCGTCGAATGACGTAGATACGGTTTTACCTGCAGGCGGTCGCATCGCCACTACGTCAATCAACGTATATTGCGCCGCAGCATTGGTGCCTAGTATTGCACCGTATCCCGGTTAAACGCCAGCATTTGCTGGGGCGCAGCCGGTCAATGGTGGCATTCATCCGCTAGGAGCAATTGATGGCTCGCAAACCTGAGTTAAACGATGATTTGATCTCCCCGGCTCGCCGACGCATGGCGTTGGCGATGGCAGCCCTGCCGTTGATGGGCGTGCCGGTGCTGTCCAGGGCCGCCGGACCGGCGACGGCGGCGGTCAACACGACGGGCCTGGCTGTGACCGACACAGAGGTCATCGTCGGGCAACTGCACTCTGCCACAGGGACGATGGCTATCAGCGAGACGGGGTCGATCCAGGCCGAGCGTCTGGCCATCGAGCAGATCAATGCCATGGGCGGCGTGCTCGGACGCACGATCAAGGTCATCCAGGAAGACGGCGCCTCCGATTGGCCGACGTTTGCCGAAAAGGCGCGCAAGCTGCTGGTCAGCGACAAGGTCGCCACGGTGTTCGGCTGCTGGACTTCGGCCTCGCGCAAAGCGGTGCTGCCGGTGTTTGAGAAAGAAAACGGCCTGCTCTATTACCCCACGTTTTACGAAGGGTTGGAGCAATCCAAAAACGTCTTCTATACCGGGCAAGAGGCAACGCAGCAGATTCTGTCGGGGCTGGATTGGATCAATCGCGAAACCAAGGCCAAGACGTTCTACCTGATCGGCTCAGACTACATCTGGCCGAGGACGTCCAACAAAATCGCGCGCAAGCACATCGAGAACGTGCTCAAGGGTCAGGTAGTCGGCGAAGACTACTATCCGCTGGGCCATACGCAGTTTGGCTCGCTGATCAACAAGATCAAGCTCAAGAAGCCGGATGTGATCTATGCCATTGTGGTCGGCGGCAGCAACGTGTCGTTCTATAAGCAACTCAAGGCGGCAGGGGTGACGGCGGCCAAGCAGACCCTGTTGACCATCTCAGTGACCGAGGACGAATTGCTGGGTATCGGTGGCGAGAACGCCGAGGGCTTTTACTCGTGCATGAAGTATTTCCAAAGCCTGGACAACCCGAACAACAAGAAATTCGTCGAGGCCTTCAAGGCCAAATACGGCGCGAATGCCGTGATCGGGGATGTGACGCAGGCGGCGTATCTCGGACCCTGGCTATGGAAAATGGCGGTCGAGAAAGCAGGCAGTTTCGATGTGGACAAGGTCGTGGCTGCCTCGCCTGACCTGGAATACAAAGAGGCGCCGGAAGGCTACGTCAAGATCGATCCCAACCACCACCTGTGGAGCAAGACCCGTGTGGGCAAGATCCGGCGCGATGGGCAGTTTGACGTGGTCTATGAAACGCCCGAGTTGATCAAGCCCGATCCCTTTCCCAAGGGCTATCAATAAGCTGTTGACTGACGCGTTGTCACGCCGAGTGCCCCGAGCCTGCCTCCGGGGTTTGCCCCAAATCGCTTTGAAGGTTGCGGTATGGAATCCTTATCCGAGTTTGGCGCCATCCTGTTGATGCAGGGATTCAATGGCCTGTCTGTATTCAGCGTGTTGTTGCTGATGGCATTGGGACTGGCCCTGATTTTCGGGCAAATGGGCGTGATCAATATGGCCCACGGCGAATTCCTCGCCGTGGGGGCGTACACCACCTATTTGTTGGCTACGCTGGTGCAGACCTACGCGCCGGCGTTTGCGCCCTATTATTTTCTGTTCGCGGTGGTGGCGGCTTTCGTGGTGGCGTTTGCGTTGGGGTGGCTGGTCGAATGGGCCATGATTCGCCATTTGTATCGACGTCCATTGGATACGCTGCTGGCGACCTGGGGGCTGTCCTTGGTCATGCAGCAGTCGCTGCGCTCGATTTTCGGGCCGCGCGAGGTCAGCCCGGAGATGCCGGAATGGCTGATGGGCTCGTGGCAGCCCACGGAGGGAGTGGATATCCCCATCAACGGGCTGTTTGTCATGGCGCTGACGTTCCTGATGACGGCTGGTCTGATTTTGGCCTTGTTTCGTTCGACGTGGGGGCTGCACGTGCGCGCTACCGTGCAGAATCGAGCGATGAGCGGGGCGGTGGGTATAGACACTCGTCGTGTCGATCGCGTGACTTTTGCATTGGGATGCGGGATTGCCGGCATCGCGGGTGCGGCGTTTACCACCATAGGTGCGACGGGCCCTACGAGCGGATCGTTGTACATCGTCGAGACGTTCTTGACCGTGGTCTTTGGTGGCGCAGCCAGTTTGTTGGGGACGGTCGCTTCAGCGTTCCTGATTGCTCAAACGCAGTCGGTGTCAGAGTTCTTTATGACGGGCTCCATGGCCAAGGTGCTGACCCTCACCGGCATTGTCATCATCCTGATGCTGCGTCCACAAGGGTTGTTCTCCATCAAAACGCGTAAATAAGGAGCCTGGCGATGTCGAGTTTCTACAAGAATGTGCTGGGCGCGCGCGAAGGCCTGATCGGCCTGGGGATATTGGCCGCGCTTGTCTTTGTCGTGTTTCCGTTGGCGCTGGATGTCTTTCGCTTGAATCTGGTGGGCAAGTATCTGTCTTATGCCTTTGTGGCCATCGGTCTGGTCATGTGCTGGGGATATGGCGGCATCCTCAGCCTGGGCCAGGGCGTGTTCTTTGGGCTGGGGGGCTATTGCATGGCCATGTTCCTGAAGCTGGAGGCGTCCACGCCACAGGCCACGGCGATCCAGTCTACGCCTGGGATTCCGGATTTCATGGATTGGAACCAGTTGACGGCCTTGCCGCTGTTCTGGGAGCCATTCAAAAGCTTTGCCTTTACGTTGATTGCAATCCCGTTGATTCCGGCTTTGCTGGCCCTGGTTCTGGGGGCGGCGATGTTCAAGCGCCGTGTGGGAGAGGTGTACTTTGCCATCGTGACGCAAGCGGTAGCGTTGATCCTGTCAGTGCTGATCATCGGGCAACAGGGGTATACCGGCGGAGTCAATGGCATTACCGATCTCAAGACCTTGTTAGGTTGGGATATCCGTAGCGACAGTGCGCGTGTGTTGCTGTATTTCGTCAATGGTGTGCTGTTGTTCGGCTGCATCCTGTTTGGAAAATTCCTGCTGTCTTCCAAGCTCGGGAAACTGTTGATGGCCATGCGCGACAAGGAAGAGCGCGTACGGTTTTCAGGTTACGACGTGGCGAATTTCAAGGTGTTCATTTTTGTCGTGGCAGCGATTTTCTCGTCGATTGGTGGGGCTATGTTCACGTTGCAGGTGGGGTTCATGTCGCCGTCTTTTGTGGGTATCGTGCCTTCGATCGAGATGGTGATCTTTGCCGCGGTAGGAGGACGCTTGTCGTTGCTGGGCGCGGTGTATGGCACCTTGATCGTGAACTTTGGCAAGAGCTACTTTTCGGAAACCTTTCCCGAGGTCTGGTTGTTCTTGATGGGCGGATTGTTCATCGCGGTGGTGATGGCATTTCCGAACGGCCTCGCCGGCATTTACAAGGACTATGTGCGACCCAGGCTGGTACTGCGTCGCCGCAGCGTGGTGCGGGAGGCGCTATGAATATGCCGATGATAGGCGCGCTGCCCGAAGGCAATAACGAGTTCGCTCTATATGTAGAGGGGTTGACCGTGGCCTTCAATGGTTTCGTCGCGGTCAATGATCTGAATCTATACGTAGAAAAGGGCGAGACGCGCGTGGTGATCGGGCCTAACGGTGCTGGCAAGACGACCGTGCTGGATCTGATCTGCGGGCGCACGAAAGCCAATTCGGGATCGATTCGATTCAAGGATATTGAGCTGACCGCGATGAGCGAACACCAGATCGTGCGAGCAGGCGTAGGCCGAAAATTTCAAACGCCGTCGATCTACGAGACGTTGACGGTGCGCGAGAATCTGGAAGTTTCCTTTCCTCGCGGCCGTACGGTGTTGGGCGCTCTGGCGTTCAGGTTGACGGCCGACGTGGTAGCGCGCGTAGAAGAAGTCGCCGAACAGATATTCCTCTCGACGCATCTGCATCGACCCGCGGAATTGCTGTCGCATGGGCAAAAGCAGTGGTTGGAGATCGGCATGCTGCTGATGCAGGCTCCCGAACTCATGATGCTGGATGAACCTGTTGCCGGGATGAGCGTGTCGGAACGGGAAAAAACAGCAGAACTATTGAATCGCATCGGAAAGGACCGTTCGATGATTGTCATTGAGCACGATATGGAGTTTGCACGGCATATCGCCGACAAGGTCACGGTGCTGCATCAGGGACAGGTATTGGCAGAAGGATCGATGGACCATGTGCAAAACGATCCCCGTGTCATCGAAGTCTATCTTGGGCACTGAGTGCGGCGCGACGAGAGAGGTTCGCAATGTTTGAAGTGAAAGGACTGCAAGCAGGTTACGGTCAGAGCCGTGTCGTGCATGGCGTGGATCTGAATGTGGCTCAAGGAGAAATCCTGGCCATCATGGGGCGCAACGGCATGGGCAAGACGACTCTGTTCAAAACGTTGGTAGGCATGTTGCCTGCCATGGGCGGGGATATTTCCATTGATGGTCAGAGCGTCTCGGGTATGGAGAGCTTCAGGCGCGTGCGCCGTGGCATTGCCTATGTGCCCCAGGGACGCATGATTTTCCCGACCTTGACCGTGGAAGAGAATATTCGTACAGGGTTGCGCGGGCGTGCATTGGCCGATCCTATCCCCGACGAGATCTATGCCCTGTTTCCGGTACTGCACGAGATGCGCCGGCGCCGGGGCGGTGATCTGTCAGGCGGACAGCAACAACAGTTGGCGATTGCGCGTGCCCTGGTGACGCAGCCGAAGGTCCTGATGCTGGACGAGCCTACCGAAGGCATCCAGCCGTCGATCATCAAGGATATCGCCCGCAGTTTGCTGGAAATTCGATCGATGAAAAATCTGGCGATCATCGTTTCCGAGCAAGTCCTCAGTTTCACGCTGCAGATCGCCGATCGTTTGATCGTGATCGATCGAGGCCGCTTTGTGTTGGAAAACACGCGTGCCGAGGTCGATGAGAAAAGCATCAGCAGATATTTGTCCATCTGATTTTTTCCCTGATATCGATCGCTGCCGCGTCAGCGCCTGTTCCGTCTTTCTAAGGAGACCTCCATGGCAGAAACTTTGATCAAAGTCGATTTGGCTCAATCGCCCTACGAGAACGAGCAAGTTCACAATCGCTGGCATCCGGATATTCCCATCGCAGTGTGGGTCAAGCCGGGGGACGATTTTGTGCTGGAAACCTATGATTGGACGGGCGGCGCCATCAAGAACGATGACAGCGCCGACGATGTGCGCGACGTGGATTTGAGCACCGTGCATTTTCTGTCTGGGCCAGTCGGTGTCGAGGGGGCGGAGCCTGGTGATCTGCTGGTGGTTGATCTGCTCGATATCGGCGCCAAACAGGAAAGCTTGTGGGGCTTTAACGGGTTCTTCAGCAAGCAGAATGGCGGCGGATTTTTGACGGATCATTTTCCCCATGCGCAGAAATCGATCTGGGATTTCGAGGGGATGTTCACGAAGTCACGCCACATTCCTGGCGTGCGCTACGCCGGGCTGATTCACCCCGGCTTGATCGGTTGCCTGCCTGATCAAGCGATGTTGGACGAATGGAATCGACGAGAGCAAAGCTTGATTGATACTGAGCCGGCGCGTGTCCCGCCGTTGGCCAATCCCCCGTTTTCCCAGACGGCCCATATGGGCACGTTGTCGGGCGTGGCGCGCGATAAAGCGGCTGCCGAGGGTGCGCGCACAGTGCCACCGCGCGAGCACGGCGGCAATTGCGATATCAAGGATCTGTCGCGAGGTTCGCGGGTCTTTTTTCCTGTGTATGTGAAGGGCGGCGGCCTGTCGGTCGGCGATCTGCATTTTTCGCAGGGTGATGGCGAGATCACGTTCTGCGGTGCCATTGAAATGGCCGGCTGGGTGCACATGCGGGTATCGGTGATCAAACAGGGAATGGCCAAGTACGGTATCAAGAATCCGATCTTCAAGCCCAGCCCGATCGTGCCCAACTATAAGGACTATCTGATTTTTGAGGGCATTTCGGTCGACGAGCAAGGCAAGCAGCATTATCTGGATGTGCATATCGCTTATCGGCAGGCATGCCTGAACGCAATCGAATATCTGAAGAAATTCGGTTATTCCGGGGCGCAAGCGTACTCCATTTTGGGAACGGCGCCGGTGCAGGGCCATATCAGTGGGGTGGTCGATATTCCTAATGCCTGCGCTACCTTGTGGCTACCCACGGAGATTTTCGATTTTGATATCCAGCCTGGCGCCGATGGGCCGATCAAGCATATCAAGGGAGATGTCGATATGCCTGTGTCTTACGATCTTTGAGTCGAGGCCGTCATGCCACTCTATGAGTATTGTTGCGAGGCTTGCGGACCGTTTGATGCGTTTAAGCCGCTGTCCGAATTCCGGGCGCCCGCCGCATGCCCGGAATGCGGGCAGTCCGCTGCACGGATGATAGGCAGCGCGCCAGCGCTGTCGACTCTGTCTCAGGCGGTACGCCGCGCGCATGCCATGAACGAGAAGAGTGCGGATTCGCCGCGCAGCACCCGATCTGGGCACGGGATGAACTGCGGATGTTGCGCAGCGCGGTCTCGTCCCGGCAAGACGCGGCATACGGCCGATGGCGGCAAGACATTCCAGGGAGCGAGGCCCTGGATGATCAGTCACTGATCAATCATTGTCGTATAGCTCGCGGGAGGTTTACACCGCGGCCGATGCGAGCCATGTGCAGAGAGGTGGTTACGAGAGTGGGCAAGGGCGCGGTACACTGACCGCGCCTTTTTTTGCCTGAGCATCGCCGCGGATGTCTGCGGTTTGTATTTCCCATGACAGATTCTTCTGACCGGCTTTCTTCGAATCCTGATGACCTGGATCTTTCCACGTCCCGGCGAACACCTGGCGTGCGCGAAGACGGCGTCGATGAACGCCTGTTCGTCGCGTCGGTAGAAAAAGCCATGCGCGTGTTGCAGGCGTTCGACAAGGAATCCAACGGCCTGTCGTTGCAGGATCTGACGGAACGTACGGGCATGGGGCGCAGCGCCACGCAGCGTTTTGTGTATACCCTGCATCAACTGGGCTACCTGAAGCGCAATGCGGCGGCCAAGACCTATACCCTGTCGACCAAGCTGGTTGGTCTGGTTGGGGGGATGCTGAGCGCGAATGCACGGTTGCAGAATGCCTATCCCGTGATGCTGCAGTTGGCCGAAGAGACACATGAAACGGTGTCCTGGCTGGAGCTGGACGGCGACGAGATTATCGTGTTGGGCCATATTCCCAGTGTGCATCTCACCTCGGTAAATATGCCGGTGGGCAGCCGTTTCGATGCGCTGCCCGCCTCGTCGGGGCAGGTATTGCTGGCTCACGCACCTAGAGCGCAGTTGCTGGACATGATTGCGCGCATGTCTGCACAGGTACGCGCCCGCTTTGGCGACCGGGACGATGAGGAGATTCTGGCTATCTTCGACAAGGCACGCCGTAATGGCTATTCCATGACAGAAAAAAATCTGGGGCAGGGCAGTGTCTCGATTTCAGTGCCGGTTTACGGGATGACCGGACAAGTCGTGGCAGCGCTGAATCTGTCCACGCTCGCGGCGCGCTTTGATATGGAAGCCGCACGCTCGCAATTGCTGCCTCTGGTGCAGCACGCTGCCAAGCAGCTCTCTACTTTCTGATCCGCTCAATACGTGATTGATCGCAGCGTCGATTGCCTGTGACAGGCAGTCGACGCTGTCGCGCGTGGCCTACCGAGCTTGGCTTCAGACCGCTTGTTGAAAAGCAGAAAATCAGCCCGGCAAAATAATTGGAATTCAATTATTTTGCCGGGCTGATTTTCTTTATACGCGTTATCCCTAGTTATTTCGGGTTTCGAAATTCATTTAAGCTGCCTAAAAATTGAATATCAAACATATTAATTGATATGTAATTATTTAGATGGCTGGTCGAAATCGAGCAAACGAGCGAGATCGACCGGAAACCCGGAGCCGTTTCATGTCCCTGAAGCACATCAAATTCGAACAACGCGATTCCATTGCGATTCTGACTCTGAATCGTCCCGAGGTCCTGAATGCCTGGCATGTCGAGATGCGCGACGAGATCGTCCAGACTCTGCGTGACTGCGCCGCCGATGAGGGCGTGCGTGCATTGATCATGACGGGAGCGGGCGACCGTGCGTTCTGCGCTGGACAGGATCTCAACGAAGCGCAGACATTCGACGGCGCCCGCGCCGAAAGCTGGATTGGCGAGTGGGAGATCTTCTACGACGCCATGCGCAGTTTTCCGAAGCCTCTCATCATCGCGCTCAACGGTACGGCCGCGGGCTCGGCGTTTCAGGTCGCATTGCTTGGCGATATCCGTGTGGCGCATCCCGAGGTCAAGATGGGACAACCCGAAATCAATTCGGGCATTGCCAGTGTCACAGGTCCCTGGATCATGCGTGAAATGTTGGGCATGTCGCGCACGATCGAGCTGACATTGACCGGACGCATGATGGAGGCGGCCGAATGCCATCACATCGGCCTGATTCATTACATCGTGCCGCGCGAGCAGGTCATGGCGCGTGCGATCCAGATCGCGAACGAGCTGGCTGCAAAGCCGCCGATTGCATTGCGACTGGATAAAAAGCGTTTTCAAGAAGTCACCGAAGCGGCATTCCGTGAGGCGATCCAGGCTGCAGCGCGTATTCATCATGAATCGTACGAGTCGGGCGAGCCGGCTCGCATGATGGAGGCGTTCTTGGCCGAACGGGCCCGCCGCCGTGGCGCATTTGCGTGATTGGCGGGATTCGACCCGTTTTATTTCCTCTGATCGATTCATTGATTTCATGACTATTTCGACTCACGTTGACATCGCGCCGGTGTCGGACGAAACCATTGCCGAACTCATTGCCCGCCGTGCCGGCGAGGATCCGGACGGGGTTTACTGCTATTTCAAAGACGAGGTAATGACGCTGGGCATGCTGTATGAGCGCGTGCTGAAGCTGTCCAAGCTGCTGTGGGATCGCGGATTGCGGCCGGGCGACCGCGTAGGCCTGATGCTGCCCAGTCATCCGGATCATATCGTCGCGATATTTGCATTAGCTGCGTTGGGGCTCGTGCGCGTGCCGATCAATGTGCATTTGAAAGGCGCTTCGCTGACACATTTGTTCGAGCATCTGGAGCCGCGTGGATTGATCGCGGATGCGGACTATGCCGATGCGCTTGTGCCCGAGTTGAATCGTGTCGAGCATGTGCTCTGGCGGGGCGGCGGCGATTCTGCGCACGCCTTTGAGCAATACCTGGCCTTGCCTGCCGATCCGTTGCCGGTGCAGATACGAGCCGATGACATCTTGGCGCTCACGCCCAGCTCCGGCACGACGGGGGCGCCCAAAGGCGTCTTGAAATCCGACCGCACGTTGCGTGCGGGGCCGATGGCGATTCTGCGTTTAACCGGGGCGCAGCCGGGTAATACCTTTCTGTTGTGGGAGTCCCTGCATCATGGTGCAGGTGTCGCCGTCATCATCTCGGCATTGCTGGGTGGAACACGACTGGCGATGGTGGAGCGATTCAGCGCGTCACGGTTCTGGGATGACGCGCGCCGCTATAACGTCACGCATATCCATTACCTGGGCACAGTGATTCCCATGTTGCTCAAGCAGCCGCCCAAGCCTTCTGATAGCGATCATGGCGTCAAGATTGCCTGGGGCGGCGGCTGCCCGGCAGAGCTATGGGACGCTTTTGCCACTCGGTTCAACGTCGAGATGCGCGAGGGGTATGGCCTGTCCGAGTTGATCACCTTTGTCACCGTCAATCCGCAAGGGCCGGCGGGCGCGATCGGTAAACCTCTGGATTACTACGACATCGTGTTGGCAGATGATGAGGGCAAGCCGGTCGCTGTCGGTGAGTCCGGCGAAATCACGGTGCGTGCCAAGGCCCAGGGGCTGGAGTTTCTGGGGTATTTCCGCAACCCCGAAGCCGAGGCATCCTCGCGCCGCGGGGATTGGTTCTGCACGGGGGATTTGGCACGCCAGGATGAGCAAGGATTCTTGTATTACGCGGGCCGCAAGAAAGACATGCTGCGCCGGCGCGGGATCAATATCTCGGCTTGGGAAGTCGAGCGCGTGATTGCCGAGCACCCCGACATCGAAGAAACCGCATTGATCGGTGTGCCGAGTGATCTGGGCGAAGACGAACTCAAACTGTTCGTGCGGGTAAAGGATCAAAAGACGCTTGATCCTCTGGCGCTGATTCAATGGAGCGAGACGCGGCTGCCGTACTACCAAATCCCGCGCTATATCGCTTTTATCGACGAGTTTCCCAAAACACCCACGCAGCGTATTCAGAAGAAAGAGTTGCCGCGTGATGTGCAAGGGATATGGGATCTGGAACGCTCGGGTTATCGCGTCCCGAAATGAGCCGCGTTGCAGAACCGTGATGAGCCGGCGAAGTGCATCGAGACAGGTGCCCTCATCGGCGATATGAATGCTGACAAGGGGAAATTTCATGAAAAGCACCAAGTGGAACAAGTGCCTCACTGCGCTGACTGCAACATGCGCGCTGATGATCGTGGCGAGCCCGGCTCGAGCGGAGTATCCGCAGCAACCTATCAGTTTGATCGTGCCTTATGCGACGGGCGGTGCGGTGGATGTGGTGGGACGTATCGTGGGAGCGGCATTGGCCGAGCAGCTAGGCCAGTCCGTGGTCGTGGAAAACAAGGCAGGGGCTGCCGGCAACATCGGCGCGCAGTTCGTCAAACGTGCCAAGCCCGACGGCTATACCTTGTTGATGGCGGCCACGACCTCGTATGCCTTGAATGGCAAGTTGATGGACAAGTCGGTGGTCGGATTCGATTTGCTGAAAGACTTCACGCCGGTGTCGATGGTGGGCGAGTTACCCATTCTGCTGGTCGTGAATCAAGGCATGGGGGTAAAGACAGTCCCCGAATTGGTGGCAAAGCTCAAAGCAGAGCCGGGTCGGCATGCGTATGCCTCGGCTGGCCCAGGCACGGTGGAACAGGCCGTCGCCGAGATGTTCCGTATGCGTGAAGGCTTGCAACTGCTGCATGTCCCGTATCGCGGTGCAGCGCCTGCGATGGTGGATTTGTTGTCCGGGCAGACGCAAATCATGTTTGCGACGGCACCGACTGCCTTGGCCAATCTGGGTTCGGGGCGCATTACCGCATTGGGCGTCGCCAGCGCGAAGCGCATTCCCGTATTGCCCGATCTCCCGACGATGATCGAGCAAGGGTTGCCAGGTTTTACGGCGCAATCGGTGTACGGCATTCTGGTGGCCAAGGGCACACCTGACGCGATCGTGCAGAAACTGAACGCCGCGATGAAGACGATGAGCGACTCGCCGCAGTTCCGGGAGAAACTGCAGCAGCAAGGCATCGTGCCGCTGTACACCACGGTGCCGCAGTCTCGCGAGCGGCTCGACGGTGAGGTCGCGAAATGGAGCAAGGTCATCGACGACGCCAAGATCACGCTTCAGTGATGCCTTTATTTAATTCACAGCTGATTCAACCACAGCACAAACGCAGGAAACGTCATGCCCTCTGAAATCCAAGTCGAGCGCCGCGACGGCGGCCGCATCGCCATTGTGACCATCAACCGTCCGCATCGTCGCAATGCCTGCGACCTGCAGGCATGGACTGATTTGCGCGACACCTTTCTGGGATTTGCGCAAGATACTTCCGTGCGATTGGCCGTGTTGACCGGCGCGGCGGGCCATTTTTGCGCGGGCGACGACATCTTGGCGTTTCGCGAGGCACTGAGCGATCCCGTGCGCGCTGACGCGTATCGCGCAGTGATTCAGGCATGTTTTGCCGCTGTGCAAGACGCGCCGACGCCAGTGGTCGCCGCCATCAGCGGCGTATGCGTGGGTGGTGGAGCCAGCTTGGCTTTGTGTTGCGATTTCCGAGTGGGGGACGGCAGTGCACGCGTGAGTGTGCCTGTCGCCAAACTGGGATTGGTCTATCCCACCATACAGTTGATTCGTCTATCGCATTTGATCGGCGTCAGCGCGGCGCGGCAATGGCTGTATACGGGAAAGTCCGTGGATGGCGCGCAAGCGCATCAGGCTGGTTTTATTGATTCGGTCGCGGCTGACGATCCGGTTACCGCTGCCATTCAATTTGGTGCAGACATGATGGACAACGCGCCGTTATCCATCGCGGGCAGCAAGCTGCAACTGAATGCCATCTCCGCCGGTACCGTGGCAGAGCAGGACGCCCGCATCAACGAAATATTCGATCGGGCAAATAACAGCGAGGACTATCGCAACGCGGCCACGGCCTTTGCGCAAAAACGCAAGCCCGTATTCGTCGGCCGCTAGGTACGATCCTAGGCCTATGGCCCTCGCCATGTAAACGATGCCGCCGTCGCGAAGTTATGACGACGAGCTCTCGGATGTGTGGTCAGTCCTGATAACCTGGATTGCGCCTGTCCAGATAGCGCAGCATGGCCGGCCATTCCATCAAACCGAATGGCCGGCGGACAGTCGGCTGATAGAGATGATGGGTTTTGTTGACAACGCTCTCTGGTGGCATTGTCAGGGCTGCGCCAGAGCACATGGCGTCGACCTGAGCACGACACGCCATTTCGAGCCAGTACATGGCATTGAACGCCTCGGCGATGCTGGGGGAAGCGACCAAGAGCCCGTGATTGCGCAGAATCATGGCGTCCTGTTTTCCCAGATCGGCGACCAATCGGGCGCGTTCGTCCAGATCGATGGCGACGCTTTCGTAGTCGTGATAGGGGATGTCCTTGAATCGCATGGCCGTTTGCGTCAACGGCAGTAATCCATCTTTCATGCATGAGACGGCCATGCCGGCACGCGAATGCGTATGGATCACGCAGCCGACATCATGGCGTGCGCCATGGACGGCGCTGTGGATGACGTAGCCCGCTTGATTCAGACCGAGGTCTGTGTGCGGATTGTCGAGGATCTCGCCTTGGACATTGATTTTGATCAGGCTCGACGCGGTGATCTCCTCGTACATGTAGCCATAGGGGTTGATCAGGATTTCGTCGTCCTTCCCCGGGATGCGCGCGGTGATGTGGTTGTAGATGAGGTCGCTCATACCGAACAGCGGCATCAATCGATAACAGGCGGCGAGATCGATACGAGTCTGGCGTTCTGCGTCGCTATAGGTTTGCGTCATGTCTGTGTGACTCCATGCTAAATGGACCGGCGTTTTTCAAGACAGGTGCGAATACGCATTTTGCTGCACGTACTCCGCTAGGGTAAGCCCGGATCTCGTCCATGTGGGGAAGCTGCCTATAATCTGTCCATAAAATAAACATTATGACCATAATGTGGTCAGTTTTGTGTGGAGAGAGATAGATGAAGCGTCGTGCATTCAATCGCTGTATGGTTTCTGCGCTGTTTGGCGGTATGGCGGCATTTGCCACCATACCCGCAGCACAGGCACAGAGTTTCCCGAGCCGGCCGGTGGAGCTGGTGGTGCCGTTTGCCGCCGGCGGCGGCACGGACGCGCTGGCGCGCGCCATGAGCGATGCGTCGCGCAAGCATTTTCCGCAGCCTATCGTGATACTGAACAAGCCAGGCGCAGCGGGCGGAATCGGCCTGACCGAAGTCGCCAGGAGTGCTCCGGATGGCTACAAGTTGGCCTTGGTGACGGCGGATATGGTGATCATTCCGCATTTGGGATTGACCAAGACCACGTACGAAAGCTTTACGCCGATTATCCAGCTCAATGCGGATCCATCGGCGATCACGGTATCGGCCGATTCACCGTACAACACGATCGAAGCGTTCCTGGAGGCGGCCCGCGCCAAGCCCGAGACGATGCAAGTAGGCAATGCGGGAGTAGGTTCCATCTGGCATTTGGCTGCGGCGGCGCTGGAGGACAAGACCGGCGTGAAATTCAACCACATCCCGTTCACGGGCGGGAATCCCGCTGTGTTGGCACTGCTGGGTGGCCACATAGATGCCGTGGCAGTCAGCCCTGCAGAAGTCATTCAGTACGTGAAAGCCGGAAAATTAAAGACGCTGGCTGTGATGGCGGATCAGCGAGTCAAAGGCTTTGAGAATGTGCCGACGCTGAAAGAGCGCAAGATCGATCTGTCTATTGGAACGTGGCGAGGCATCGCCGCACCGAAGGGCACGCCTCAGCCTGTACTGGATACGCTGGGCGAAGCTTTTCGCAAAGCTGCAGCGGAAGACAGCCTGAAGAAATTCATGGACGAACAGAATCTGGGCTATGTCGTCGAGGACCAGAAAGTGTTTACCGCACAGATCGAGCGCGACAATGCTACCTTTAAGGCTCTGATCGAAAAATTCAACATGAAGCCGTAAGCGTTGTGCGCGGCGCGGTTTTTTTAGACGAGGAATCAAGGATGGATTTAGGAATCGCGGGCAGGACTGCCCTGGTGGGTGGGGCAAGCAAGGGCCTGGGCTACGGCTGCGCCTTGGCGCTGGTGCGCGAGGGCGTGAATGTGGTGATCGTCGCGCGCGGCGCAGAGGCGTTGAACGCGGCACAGCAGCAGTTGCTGCAAGCCCGTCCGAATGCTGACACCTTTGTCAAAGCCGTGGCCGTCGATATCACGACGCCGCAGGGCCGCGACGCCGTGTTTGCCGAGCACCGCGATTACGATATCGTCGTGACGAATGCGGGCGGTCCGCCTCCCGGTGATTTTCGCGAATGGGACCGAGAGCAGTGGCTCAAGGCCGTCGAGGCCAATATGCTGACGCCGATCGAGTTGATCAAGGCCACGGTGGATGGCATGGCCGAACGTGGCTTTGGGCGCATCGTCAACATTACGTCCAGTGCAGTAAAGGCACCGATCGATGTGCTGGGCTTGTCCAATGGCGCACGCAGCGGGCTGACCGGTTTCGTGGCGGGCGTGGCGCGCAGTGGCATCGCGGCACGCGGCGTGACGATCAATAATTTGTTGCCCGGCGCGTTCGAGACGGATCGCCTGAAGGCCACGATGGCGGCGGCTGCTTCCAAGACTGGCAAAGAAGTCGATGCGCTGCGCGCCGCACGTTTGGCAGGAATCCCCGCCAAACGTTTCGGCAACGCCGAGGAGTTCGGCTCGATCTGCGCATTTTTGTGCAGCGTGCAGGCGGGCTACATGACGGGACAAAACGTGCTGGCCGACGGCGGTACGTATCCCGGGACTTTCTGAGCGTCCAGCATGTTGGGCTTTGTCTGACGGGCTCCGTAAAATACGCAGATAGTGCGGGCGTCTCGTTGTGCGGCCGCCCGCGCTTCGCCATGTTTTGATTAGCCTCTTCATTGATTGCCATGCCAGCCTCTACGCCCGTTGCGTCTCCTCCCACAGCTCAGGTCGCAGGGACTGCTGCGTTCTCAAAGTTCATGCACATACTGCAGTTGGTGGCGGATACCTCGGATCCGATGACGATTGCCGAGCTCAGCAAGCTGAGCGGTTATCCGCGTCCTACGGTCTACCGCACGGTGGCCGCTTTGCTGGCCGAGCGCCTATTGGCTGAGCATCCCCATACGGGAAGGTTGACACTGGGGCCGCGTCTGATTCAGTTGGCCAGCCGCAGTTGGGGGCGTTCCGAGTTGCGATTGGCGGCTGTCGAGGCACTCAAGCAGCTGCGCGATGTGACGGGCGAGACCGTGCATCTGGCGGTGCCCAATGGCCAGCACATGGTCTACATTGAAAAGCTCGAAAGCCCGAGCGCCGTGCAGATGAACTCGCGCATCGGGACCAACGTTTCCCTGCATTCGACGGCCGTGGGCAAGGCTTATCTGGCGATGCTGGACAGAGCGTCGCAGCAAGCGGTGCTGGAAACATTGCCGCAGCCGTTGCCGCACTATATGCCGAATACGGTGAAAGACCTCAAGGGCTTGCGTGTGTTGCTTGAGCAAGCCCGCCAGCGTGGCTGGGCGGTGGACGATGAGGAAAACGAGGCAGGTATTTATTGTTTTGGCGCGCCGATTGTTGGCCGTGATGGTATGCCGGTGGCGGCCATCAGCGTCAGTACGCTGCGCTTTCGCCAAAAACCCGATCCAGAGACGGCTTATGTCGCGCCCTTGCTGCAGGCTTGCCGGGTGATCAGCCAGCGTCTGGCCGAGACGCCGGCGTTGTCCTCTGCGGATATGCTGTAGAGCCCGTCTGGCAGGCCCAGCAATTACGCCGGTGTTTTCACTTGGCTTTCCAGGTGCGCCTTCAAATCAGGCGCCAGCTTGAGTTGGCGTGCCAGTTCGTCCAGATAGGCGCGTTCCATGTAGCTTTCCTCGTCGACCATGATGAGGCTGGCCAGGTACATTTCCGCGCCCATTTCGGGACTTTGCGCTGCAGCGGCGATGGCGCTGGGGTCGAGCGGGCGGGCCAGTTCGGCCTCTAGCCAGCGGCGATCGGCTGCGTCTGTGGACAGTTTGCCGAGCTCCGTCTCCAGTAGTTGGCGTTCTTCGGGGCCGATGTGGCCGTCGGCCTTGGCTGCGCCGATCATGGCGGTCAGCACGGCTGAACTGTGCTGCTCGAGCTGGCTCGCGGGCAGGCTCTGGAAGGCCTCTGCCGTCAGCGCGGGCGTCGGTGCCGCAGCCGGCGCGGACGCGGGTTGCTGGGTCTGTTTTTTCTGCCAGTCGCCGTATGCGCGATAAGCCAGCGCGCCCAGAGCAGCCATGCCGCCGTACATGGCGACTTTGCCGCCTACCTTGCGGGCCTTTTTGCTGCCCAGCAGCAGGCCCAACGCGCCAGCGCCCAAGGCGCCGCCGCCCAGGCCGGTCAAAAAGGACGACGTGTTGCCGCCAGCGGTGGCGGATTGCACACGCGTACTGGCGTCACGGGCCAGGCCTTGGCCGGATTGCAGAAGTTGTTCTAGTAGCTGGCGGGCGCTCATGAAAGAGGGGCTCCTGTCGAGAATGCGGAACGATATCTGACTGCCTGGGGGACAGGAAGTTCAGTTTTCTGTCAGGAAGCAAGGTTACGCGGTATCGCTGGGGGAACGCCGTCGGAAAATGCTACAAATAGCAAGAAGGCCCGTCGCGTGACGTCCGTCAGTGCACGAATTCAACGCAACCTATCCGCGCAGCGTGCAGCTGCATCCCTTTTCTGCCCGGTATGAATACCGAGGCTTTTCGGAGCAAACAATGACTATCCGCGTCCGCCAGAATGCCCCTCGTACGATGGAATTTACCGCGACGGCCGAAGGCCACTCACTGCCCTTGGCGATGCCTCAGCCGCAAGGCGACGGGCCTGATCCGCATGATTATTTCGATACGGCTCTGGGGGGATGCAAGGCGCTGACGGTGCTGTGGTATGCCCAGCGCAAGGAAATGCCGCTGGAGTCTATCGATGTCGACGTCGTGCGCGATGCGTCGGAGGAGCGCAAAGGGGTGTATCGCCTGACAGCCAAGCTCACGCTGCACGGCGAACTCAGCGACGCCCAGATCGACGAGCTGCATTCCGTGGCGGAGAAATGTCCGGTGCACAAGTTGATGACGGCGGTGGATGTACAGGTGTCTACGTTGGTGGTGCGGCCGCAATAACAGGCGTAGCAGGCCGCAGCGGTTCTGTCCGGCCGGCAGCACGGGTGCGCAGTATTTCCAGCAAACGTGCTGTCGCGGGTGATAGCAGGCGGTCGTTACGGGTGATGAGACCGTAGTCGTCCATCTGGCAGGGCATCGGCAGCGGCAAGGTTGCGACCAGGCCGCATGCCGAGTAGTACCTGGCCACGTCGATAGGCAGGACAGCCAGCATGTCGCTGCGTTCAAGCAGGCTGGTGATGAACAGCAGCGCAGGGCTCTCCACGACGCTCGTAGGAGGCCTCAGGCTGGCGTGCTGGAACATCAATTCAAAACGGTGGCGCAGCACCGAGCCCATGGGCGGCACGATCCAGCTGGCGTCAGCGACCTGTTCCAGAGAGAGCTCAGGTTGTTGCAACAGGGGATGACCGGGGCGCGCGACCGCATTGACGGGCTCGAAATCCAAGGGTTCGAAATTCAGGGCCAGCTTGTCGTGTTCGGGCGATAGGCGGCCGATAACCAGATCCAGCCGTTCCTGGGCCAGGCGCTCCAGCAGCAGATTGCTGCTTTCGACTTCGACAGTGATGGTCAGCCGTGGCCATTGTTGTTTGATCTCGGCAACCGCCGCGGGCAGCAGACTCACCGCGGGTGAGGTGATGGCCCCGATGCGTACGTGGCCCGCTTGTCCGTCCTTGAGATTGGAGATTTCGTCGCGGGCCTGATCGAGGCTTTCAACCAATAGCCGCGCATGGCGGATCAGGGCCTGGCCATATTCTGTGGGCCGCACGCCGCGTGGCAGACGCTCGAACAAGGGGACATCCAGCATGTGTTCCATCTCGCGCAGCATCTTGGAGGCGGCGGGCTGGGTCATGGACAGTACCGCGGCCGCGCGATGAACGTTGCCTGTTTCCGCCAGTGCGACGAGCAGCAGCAGATGGCGCGTCTTCAGGCGCGAACGGATATACCACGGCCGGGTGTTGAGCATAGGGTTTTCGAGAATATGTAAATTGATATCGAAAGCGGCTGGATTTTCATTAGAACGATAACAAAAAAGTATCTACATTAGCGCTTTCTGCCGCAACGACGGCATCGCAATTCCCGGAAGAGACACAATATGACCGACAAATCCAAGCCCAAGCTGCGTTCTGCTGAATGGTTCGGAACCAACGATAAAAACGGCTTTATGTACCGAAGCTGGATGAAGAACCAAGGGCTGCCGGATCATGCGTTTGACGGACGTCCGGTCATCGGCATCTGTAATACCTGGTCCGAGCTGACTCCCTGTAATGCGCATTTCCGCAAGATCGCCGAGCACGTCAAGCGTGGCGTGTACGAGGCCGGTGGGTTCCCGGTCGAGTTTCCGGTGTTCTCTAACGGGGAATCCAATTTGCGCCCCACTGCGATGCTGACGCGCAATCTGGCGGCGATGGATGTGGAGGAAGCGATACGCGGCAACCCTATCGATGCGGTGGTGCTGCTGTGCGGCTGTGACAAGACGACGCCCGCGCTGCTGATGGGCGCAGCGAGCTGCGACGTGCCGGCCATGGTGGTGACGGGCGGTCCGATGCTCAACGGTAAGCTGGATGGCAAGAATATCGGCTCGGGCACGGCGGTGTGGCAACTGCACGAGTCGCTCAAGGCCGGCGAGATTGATCTGCATAAATTCCTGTCGGCCGAGGCAGGGATGTCGCGTTCCGCGGGCACCTGCAACACCATGGGCACGGCATCGACGATGGCGTGTATGGCGGAATCGCTGGGTGTGAGTTTGCCGCACAATGCAGCGATTCCTGCGGTGGATTCGCGTCGCTATGTGCTGGCGCATATGTCGGGCCGGCGCATTGTCGAGATGGCACTGGAAGGCCTGACGCTGTCGAAAATCCTCACGCGCGAAGCGTTTGAAAACGCGATTCGCACGAACGCGGCAATCGGCGGTTCGACCAATGCGGTCATCCATCTGAAGGCCATCGCGGGCCGTATGGGCGTGCCGTTGGAGCTGGAAGACTGGACGCACGTCGGGCAGGGCATGCCGACGATTGTCGACCTGATGCCCTCGGGACGTTTCCTGATGGAAGAGTTCTACTATGCCGGGGGCCTGCCTGCTGTGCTGCGCCGCATGGGTGAGGCCGGACTGTTGCCGCATCCGCAGGCGCTCACTGTCAATGGCCATACGATCTGGGACAACGTCAAAGAGGCGCCTATCTATGATGACGAGGTGATTCGTCCGCTGGATAACCCGCTGATCGGCGATGGCAGCATTCGTATTCTGCGCGGCAATCTATCGCCTCGTGGCGCGGTGCTCAAGCCCTCGGCGGCGACGCCCGAGTTGCTCAAGCATCGCGGCCGCGCCGTGGTGTTCGAAAATCTGGAGCACTACAAAGAGCGCATCGTCGACGAGGATCTGGACGTCGATGCCGACTCGGTGCTGGTCATGAAAAACTGCGGCCCGCGCGGTTATCCGGGCATGGCCGAGGTGGGCAATATGGGGCTGCCACCCAAGCTGCTGCGCCAGGGCATCAAGGACATGGTGCGTATTTCCGATGCACGTATGAGCGGCACGGCATATGGCACGGTCGTGCTGCACGTGGCACCCGAGGCAGCCGCGGGCGGGCCGCTCGCCATCGTGCAAGACGGCGACTGGATCGAGCTCGATAGCGACGCTGGCCGCTTGCATCTCGATATTCCCGAAGACGAGTACCAGCGCCGCATGGCGGCAGTGCAGAAGAATGCTGCACCCGCCGACGGTGGCTATCGACGCCTCTACGTCGATCACGTGCTGCAGGCCGACGAAGGTTGCGATCTGGACTTTCTCGTCGGTTGCCGAGGATCGGCGGTGCCACGCCATTCGCATTGATCACAAGACCAGGATGACGATGCGTGCCGAGCCCTTTGTTGCAGGGCTCGCGCAGCGCTGAGTCGTCATGCTGCACAGAAATTAAAACGGAGACTATTAATGACGACTGTCGCATCCAGCGGCCAGGTGGCCGCGCCCGCAACCGCCGAGCAAGGAGAAGAGTCACGCATCGTCGGCATGCTCGTGCGCAAACTGCTGCCTTTTTTGGCGTTGATCTATATCGTGGCGTATATCGATCGCGCTGTGGTGGGTTTTGCCAAGCTGCATATGAATGCCGACATCGGCATTAGCGAAACCGCCTATGGCATTGGCGCGGGATTGTTTTTCATCGGTTATTTCTTGTTTGAAGTGCCCAGCAATCTGGCGCTGGAGCGTTTTGGCGCGCGCCGGTGGTTTGCCCGCATTTTGTTTACGTGGGGCGTGATTACGATGGCCATGGCGTTGATCCACAACGCCACGACGTTTTATATCGCGCGATTTTTATTGGGTGCGGCTGAAGCGGGGTTGTACCCCGGCATTCTGTATTTCCTGACCAAATGGTTTCCGCTGCGCCATCGGGCGCGCATCATTGGACTGCTGGTGCTGGCTCAGCCGATTGCCTTGATCGTGACCGGGCCGATGGCGGGCTTGTTGTTGGACGGCAGTGGGTGGTTTGGGCTTTCGCCTTGGCAGACGCTGTTTGTGGTGAGCGGCCTGCCGGCAGTATTGCTGTGTTTGCCGACCTTGCGCATTTTGCCGGAGTCGCCTGCGACGGCGAAGTGGTTGAACGCGGATGACCGCGCATGGATCGAACGCGAGCTGGCAGCCGATGCCTCTACGCATGCGTTGAAATCGCATGGCAATCCGCTCAAGGCGTTGGCTGACAGACGCGTGCTGATGCTGGCATTGTTGTTCCTGCCGTTTCCGCTGGCGATTTACGGTCTGTCGATGTGGTTGCCGACCATCATTAAACAGTTCGGTGTGACCGACTCGATGACGGGGTTCCTGTCGGCGGTGCCTTATTTGTTCGCTGTGGTGGGCCTGCTCATTGTGCCTCGGCATTCGGACAAGCACGGCGAGCGCTATTGGCATATCGCTATCGTGTCGGGGGCTGCGGCGATTACCCTGGCCGCCAGCGCCTGGTTTACGTCGCCGGCGCTGCAATTTTTCTTTATTTGCCTGACCGCATTTTCCATTTACTCTATCCAGGCCGTGGTCTGGGCGCTGCCGGGGCAGTTTCTCACCGGAGGCAGTGCCGCGGTGGGTATTGCAATGATCAATTCGCTGGCGAACCTGGGCGGATATATTGGGCCGTTCGGTGTCGGCTACATCAAGGACGCCACCGGCAGTACCTCGGGCGGTCTGTATTTTCTGGCCATCATGCTGGTGTTTGCAGTGGTGATGACCTTTGTCGTGCGTGCTGCGCTGGACGGCAAGCGCTGATTTGATTGATTTGATACGGAACACATAACATGCCTCATCCCTCGACGCCTTATCGTGGCATTTTCCCGGTCGTGCCGACCACGTTTCATGAGGACGGTACACTGGATCTGGCCAGCCAGAAGCGCGCCATCGACTTTATGATCGATGCCGGCGTGGACGGCCTGGCGATTCTGGCCAATTTTTCCGAACAGTTTTCGCTGGCAGATGATGAGCGCGAGCTACTGACGCGTACAGCGTTGGAGCACGTGGCGGGGCGTGTCCCCGTGATCGTGACGACCTCGCACTATGCCAGCCAAGTCTGCGCCGAACGCAGCCGCCGTGCGCAGGATATGGGGGCGGCGATGGTCATGGTAATGCCGCCGTACCACGGTGCAACCTTTCGGGTGCCCGAGGCCGGGATAGCGGAGTTTTATGCCCGGGTGTCAGATGCCATCGACATTCCCATCATGGTGCAGGACGCGCCTGCCAGCGGTACGGTGCTGTCCGCCGCGTTCTTGGCGAAATTGGCGCGTGAAGTCGAACACGTTTCGTATTTCAAGATCGAAACCGCGGGTGCGGCTGCCAAGCTGCGCGAGTTGATCCGCTTGGGCGGCGATGCGATCGAAGGTCCCTGGGATGGCGAAGAGGCCATTACGTTGCTGGCCGACTTGCACGCTGGCGCGACCGGCTCGATGACGGGTGGCGGCTTTCCCGATGGAATTCGTCCCATTATCGAGGCGTTTCGCACTGGGGACGCCGATGCGGCCTTTACGCTGTATCAGCGTTGGCTGCCGCTGATCAATCACGAAAACCGGCAGGCCGGCATGCTGGCAGCCAAGGCATTGATGAAGGAGGGCGGTGTGATCGCCTGCGACGCACCCCGTCATCCCCTGCCGCCGATGCACCCGGAAACACGCCGCGAACTGCTCGATATCGCACGCCGGCTTGACCCGCTGGTTTTGCGTTGGGGGCATTGAGGCTTACTGTTGCCGACTGCTCGCAAAAATGCCCCGCAAAACCGGGGCATTTTTTAGGCCATTGTTGCAGAGAGCGGCAGTGGATCCTGGTGGGTGTTAATCCGCCGGCTTATTCCATGCCCGGTGTGACCGTCGAGAAACCGGCATCGACATGGGTGATTTCGCCCGTCACGCCTGCGGCCAGGTCCGACAGCAGGAAGGCGGCGACGTTGCCGACCTCTTCGATGGTGACGTTGCGGCGCAGGGGAGCATGCGCCTCGACGAATTTCAGGATCGAGGAGAAGTCCTTGATCCCGCTGGCGGCGAGGGTCTTGATGGGGCCGGCCGAGATGCCGTTGGAACGGATGCCGCGCGGGCCGAGCGCCGTCGCCAGGTAGCGGACGCTGGCTTCGAGCGAGGCCTTGGCCAGGCCCATCGTGTTGTAGTTGGGAACAACACGTTCGGCGCCGAGATAGGTCAAGGTCAATACAGATGCCTTGCGGCCCTCCATGAGGGGCAGGGCGGCCTTGGCCAGGGCGGGGAAACTGTAGGCCGAGATATCGTGGGCGATGCGAAAGCCCTCACGTGAGAGGCCATCCAGAAAATCGCCTGCGATGGCTTCGCGCGGCGCAAAGCCGATCGAATGCACCAGGCCGTCCAGGCCATCCCAGCGTTTGCCTAATTCAGTG
The DNA here is from genome assembly GCF_054780995.1 of Bordetella tumbae. NCBI lineage: Bacteria > Pseudomonadati > Pseudomonadota > Betaproteobacteria > Burkholderiales > Alcaligenaceae > Bordetella > Bordetella tumbae. The sequence goes on along the minus strand of NZ_BAAGVG010000026.1, from coordinate 66,665 downwards.
AACGTCTCCTCGATCTGGCTGTCTTCGGCCACATCGCAGGGCAGCACGATATCGCTGCCGAATTGGGCGGCGAATTCGCTGACGCGGTCTTTGAAACGGTCGCCCACATAGGTGAAAGCCAGTTCAGCGCCTTGTTGGTGGCAGGCTTGTGCAATGCCGTAGGCGATGGAACGGTTGGAAAGCACCCCGGTGACCAGAATGCGTTTGCCGGCGAGAAAGCCCATGTGTCGTGTCCTATGAATTCCGTGCGGAAAGGCAGCTATTTTAAAGCGTAACGATCAGCCTCGCGTGCCGGTGCCCGGTACGCGCAGTTGTGCGCCGACTTTCAGGTTGCTGCCCTTCATGTTGTTGAGCGCGCGCAGGGCGTCGACCGAGGTGCCATAGCGCCGGGCGACGCTGCTCAGGGTGTCGCCCGAGCGTACCTTGTGCGTGCGGACATTGGGGCGAATTGCCGTAGTGCGCCGTGCCGAACGTGAGGCCGGCGGGACAGCTACGCCGGCCGGGGTTTCGAGAGAGGCCAGTTGGACGCCGCCGGGCTCGCTGGCTGGGATCAACAGGCTGGCGCCGCTGGCAGATTTGGTGCGGCGGGATACGCCGTTGGCGCTGCGCAGCGCCACTTCGGTGACGCCAAAACGCTTGGCGATCGAGGCATAGGATTCGCCGCGGCGGGGTTGGTAGACCTTCCAGGAGGTCAGGTCGCCCTTATAAGCCTGTAAATTGGCATTGAACGTTTCCACTCGATCTGTCGGCAACAGCAGCGTGGGCTGGTGTTCGCCGCGGATAACCGGACGGTTGAACGAGGGATTCAGGGCTTTGAATTCCTCGAGTGGCATTTCTGCGAGCCGGGCCGCGACTTCGAGGTCGATGTCGCGGTTTTTGCGCACCATGGCGAAATAGGGCGTATTGTCGACGGGCGGCAGAACGACGGCGTATTTACGCGGGTTGGCGATAATGTTCTTGATGGCCTGCAGCTTGGGCACGTAGTTGCGCGTTTCCTCGGGCATGTTCAGCGACAAATAGTCCGAGGGCTGGTTGGCGGCTTCGTTTCTGGCCATTGCGCGCTGTACCGAGCCTTCGCCCCAGTTGTATGACGCCAGGGCCAGATACCAGTCACCCTGCATTTCGAACAGCTTTTCCAGATAGTCCAGTGCGGCGTAGGTCGAGGCGATGGGGTCACGCCGTTCGTCGCGCCACCAGTCTTGCTTCAGATTGAAATACTGGCCCGTCGCCGGAACAAATTGCCAGAGGCCGGAAGCCTGCGAGCGCGATAGCGCAGTCGGGTTGTAGGCGCTTTCGACAAAAGGCAGCAAGGCAAGCTCGGTGGGCAAGCCGCGGCGGTTGACTTCTTCAACGATGAAGTACAGATATTTGCCGGCCCGCTCGGCCATGCGCTGAACCGATTCGGGGTGGGCCGCATAGTAGTCGGTCCATTCCTGCGCCAGCTCGGTGTTCAGATTGGGGATGGCGAAACCGCGGCGGATGCGGTCCCAGGCATCAACGGGGGGATTGGTCAGATCGACAGTACGCGAAGTGTCTGCTGCGACATACTGCTGCTTGTTGTTGTTGGTGGTGGGTGCCGCAGTGGCCGAATGGCGCGGCGTTCCGGCACAACCGGCAAGGATGGCGAGAACAACAGGTAGCAGAAGTCTAAACAGGGTCATCGGGTCATTGTCACTTGAAATCGTTTTTCCATTCACGCAAAGCCGCAAACGTGGCCACAGGTGTGTCCAGCGCTTGTCCGGATTGCTGGCGGGCAGCCTGAATGATAGCGGCTTGGCTGGTGCGCAAGAACGGATTTGTGTCCAATTCTAGTGCCATGGTGGTCGGCACGGTGGGACAGTCGTGTTCGCGTAATTGCTGGGCCCGCTGATACCACTGTTGCAGGGTATGGTTGGCAGGTTCAACTGCCATGGCCCAGCGCAAGTTGGATAGAGTGTACTCGTGCGCACAGCAAACCTGTGTATCGGCGGGTAAGGATATGAATTTTGCCAGAGAGGCGTGCATTTGTGCGGGCGAACCCTCAAATAACCGGCCACAGCCACCCGCAAACAGGGTATCGCCGCAAAATAATACGGGTTTTTCCTGGTCTTGTACCCTGCCAAAGTAAGCAATGTGTCCAGCTGTATGCCCGGGAACGTCCAGGACCGATAGCGTCAGGCCCACCTCGGGCAGGGTGACTTGGTCGCCTTCAACGAGCCGGACATCGCAGTGCGGCAGGCGCTCGTTTGCGGGGCCGTAGACGGTGGCCGGGGCATGGCGTAGCAATTCCAGCACTCCCCCCACATGGTCGCCGTGGTGATGGGTGAGTAGAATGGCGCGCAGTTGCAGCCCGCGCTGCGCGATCAGGTCCAGCACCGGTCCGGCCTCGCCTGGGTCCACCACGACGGCATTGTTGCCGCGCACGATGGCCCAGATATAGTTGTCGGAAAAGGCGGGCAGCGGCAGGATAGTGCCGTCGCCATTCGTGACAGGCAGGGTTTGCATCATTTTTCAGGGACGTCGACGTGACCGAGGAAACTCCGCCGATTGTAGAACTAGCTGAGTGGTTTCAGACACCGCCAGGACAGTATGTCCTGGCCTGGGAGCGCTCGCAGTTCGACGCCATCGTGGCGGATGTGTTCGGATATTACGCTTGGCAAGTCGGTTTTGCAGAGTTTAATTTGCTGCAGGCCAATCGGATGCCCTTCAAGGGCTGGGTCGGGGCGCAGATGCCCAGTCCCGAGCAGGCGGCCCTGTGGCAGGGATGTGTGGTGGCGCGGCCAGACGCGTTGCCGTTCGAATCGCAAAGCGTGGACTTGCTGGTATTGCCGCATGCATTCGAGTGCACAGACTCACCCCACGACGTGCTGCGCGAGGCCGAGCGTGTACTGGTGCCGGAAGGGCGCCTGGTCATCTCGGGTTTCAATCCCTGGAGCCTCTGGGGCGCACGCAATTGGACGCCTGGGATGGAGCCATGGCTGCCGCTGCCGCCTTCGGCTCAGGTATCCTTGCCGCGCTTGAAGGATTGGCTGAAGCTCTTGTCGTTCGATGTCGGGCCCGGCCGTTTCGGCTGCTATGCCCCGGCGTGCCGGACTGAAAAATGGCTGCAGCGATGGCAATTCATGGAAACCTATGGGCAGCGCTGGTGGGCGTTGGGCGGTGCAGTCTATGTTGTCTCCGCCGTCAAGCGGGTGGCAGGTATGCGATTGGTCGGTCCTGCCTGGAAATCCGCCAAGCGCCGCCGGCGCACCCGCGCCGCGCCGGTCGTCGTCAATCGCGAGGCGGGGCCGGGCAAAACGTGATGAGGCGTCAAGGGCGTCTCATCTGATTTAACAGTAGGAACAATGCAAACAAACAACGATAGTGGTCCGCAGGTTGAAATGTGGACGGATGGGGCATGCAAAGGCAATCCCGGGCCCGGCGGCTGGGGAGTGTTGATGCGTGCCGGCGACCACGAGAAAACGCTGTATGGTGGTCAGGCCGGCACGACCAACAACCGCATGGAGTTGCTGGCCGTGATCGAGGGTCTGCGAACGCTCAAGCGGCCGTGCAAGGTACGGATTCACACCGACTCGCAATATGTCATGAAGGGCATGACCGAGTGGCTGGTCAACTGGAAACGCCGCGGGTGGATGACTGCGGATAAAAAGCCCGTGAAAAACGTAGAACTCTGGCAGGCGCTGGATGAACAGGTCTCGCGCCATCAGGTGGACTGGCGCTGGGTGCGTGGTCATGCCGGGGATCCGGGCAATGAGCGTGCCGATGCCCTGGCAAACCAGGGCGTGGAGAGCGTGCGGAAGGGGTGACTTTTACGGCGGCTTTCATGCGGGAATACCCTGGAAATGGTCTGCAGATCGCTCTCGCCGGCCAACTTTGTGCCAGTATGTAAACCGCTGGTGCTACAGTGCCAGGTCCATAGCTTGTTTCCACCCCGTCGGGCCAGCAACGCGCGCGGCCCGGCATGTTTACGCACCGCGATCATTGCGCATGAAAAAAGCTGTACTGCTGACCGCCATCGCGGTCGGGCTCGCCGCGGGCGCGGCCTTGGGGTTTTGGGTCCCGCGCTGGTTGGCGACCCCTACGGGGCCTGTGGCAGACGCCTCTCCAACGGCGGCATCTGCCACACCGAAAACCAAGCCCATGGATACGGTGCGTATCGAGGTGGCTCACGTCCAGCAGCTGAAATTCACGCGCGGTATTTCCGCAGTCGGCAGTCTGCGCTCCGATGAGTCGGTCGTGTTGCGTCCCGAGGTTGCGGGCCGTATTAAGACTATCGATTTCAAAGAAGGCCAGCCGGTAGAGCGTGGACAGGTACTGATCCGGCTGGACGATTCGGTGTCCCGGGCCGAATTCGATCAGGCTCGCGCTAATTTGGCGTTGGCGCAAACGCATTATCGCCGTGCCGTCGAGTTGCAGGGGCGGGGCTTTGTCAGCCAGCAGGCACGGGACGAGGCCGGCAGCAACCTGAAAGTGCAACAGGCGGCCACGGCATTGGCACAGGCGCGGCTCGACAAGATGACCATACGAGCGCCTTTTGCCGGCATGGTGGGCTTGCGCAGTGTGTCGGTTGGGGATTATGTCGATCAGGGGCAGGATCTCGCTCCGTTGGAGGCGATTGATCCTCTGAAGGTCGATTTCCGTGTGCCCGAGATGTATTTCAACAAAATCCAGGTGGGTCAGTCGCTGACCATCCGCCTCGATGCGCTGCCTGGCTCAGAGCGCCAGGGGCAGGTATATGCGGTGAGTCCGCTGGTGGATGCGGGCGGCCGTTCTATCCTGTTACGTGCCACGATCCCCAACCCGGATTCGCGGTTGCGGCCGGGTATGTTTGCCCGCGTGCAACTGCTGTTTGGGGCCGACGATGTGCTGGCGGTGCCGGAAGCGGCGCTCGCGCCCTCGGGCCAGGCACAGTATGTTTTCACGGTGCGAGAGGGGCACGCCCGCCGCACCGAGGTCACTCTGGGCGAGCGCCGGGATGGTCAGGTCGAGATCCTGACGGGCGTTGCGGCGGGGGATCAGGTCGTGGTCGCCGGCTTTCAGCGGCTGACTGATGGGGCGCCGGTCGAGGTGGCCCCGGTGGCCGCCACGAGGCCGGCGCAGAGCAAGGCGCAGGGACAACAGGCGAGTCGATCATGATTCTGTCCGAGGTCTGCATCAAGCGGCCGGTATTTGCATCGGTCTTGTCGTTGATCATTGTCTTGATCGGACTGATCTCGTATTCGCGCTTGACGGTCCGCGAATATCCCAACATCGACGAGCCCATTGTCTCGGTCAGCACGACCTACAAAGGCGCCTCGCCTGAGGTGATTGAATCGCAGGTCACCAAACCCCTCGAAGACCAGTTGGCCGGTATCGAAGGGGTGAACGTGATGACCTCACGCAGCCGGTCCGAACGCAGCTATATCAACATCAAATTCAATCTGTCACGGGATCCCGATGCCGCCGCCGCCGAGGTGCGCGACAAAGTATCCCGCGCGCGCCGTTACCTGCCGGACGAGATCGACGAGCCCATCATCGGCAAGGTCGAGGCCGATGCCACACCGGTCATCTATATCGCGGTGGAGTCCGGCTCGCTATCCGTGATCCAGACATCGGACTACATCAACCGCTATATCAAGACACGCCTGTCCGTGCTGCCCGGGGCTGCGGAAGTGCGCGTGTACGGCGAACGCCTGCCGTCGATGCGGATATACGTCGATCGGGCGAAGCTGGCGGCCTATCAATTAACGGTTCAGGATGTCGAGAACGCACTGTCCAGCCAGAATGTGGAGATTCCCGCCGGCCGCATCGAGTCGCGTGATCGCGAGTTCACGGTCGTGTCGTCAACGGATCTGCAGACGCCTGCACAGTTCGCGGATATTGTGGTCGCCAACGTCAAAGGCTATCCCGTACGGATGCGCGATGTGGCCAGGGTCGAGGTCGGCGCCGCAGATGATCGCGTGTTGTCACGCTTTAACGGCAAGAACGCAATCAACATCGGCCTGACCAAGCAGTCCACGGCGAATCCCCTGGATCTGTCCAAGGCGGTGCGTGATGAGGTGGCGCTATTGAATGAGACCTTGCCCGATGGGATGAGGTTGAATATCGCCTACGATACGTCCACGTTCATCGAGCGTTCCATCGGCTCGGTGTACCACACCATCCTCGAAGCCATTGTGCTGGTGGTGCTGGTCATTTTCTTTTTCCTGCGGAATTTGCGGGCCAGCATCATCCCGATCGTGACGATTCCGGTGTCGTTGATTGGTGCTTGCGGCCTGATGTACATGTTTGGCTTTTCGATCAACACCCTGACGTTGTTGGCCATGGTGCTGGCAATCGGTCTGGTGGTCGATGACGCCATCGTGGTGCTCGAAAATATTTTCCGCCATATCGAAAACGGCATGCCACGCCGCGAGGCGGCATTGCAGGGATCGAAAGAAATCGGTTTTGCCGTGGTGGCGATGACGCTGACCTTGGTCACGGTGTACGCACCGCTGGCATTCGCAACAGGGCGTACCGGCAAACTGTTCATCGAGTTCGCGTTGACGTTGGCCGGCGCGGTACTGGTGTCGGGTTTTGTCGCGCTGACGCTGACACCCATGATGTGCTCAGTCTTGTTGCGCCATCAATCCAGCCATAGCCGCTGGTACAACCTGATCGAGGGTTGGCTCAATGGTTTGGCGAACGGCTATCGCCGGGCTTTGCTGTGGGCCTTGCATCAACGGGCGCTCATTGTGATCATCGGCCTGCTCGTGGCGGCAGGCAGCGGCGTCTTGTTCTCAGTGGTTAAAAGCGAGTTGGCGCCCGTGGAAGACCGCGGCGCGATTTACGGCAGAGTGACCTCCCCCGAGGGCGCTACGCTGGGCTACATGCTCGAGAGCGTGCAGCAGATCGAACAGTTCTACGCCCAGATTCCGGAAACCGAGGCCTATCAGTCGTCGATCGGTTTCCCTACCGTCACTGACGGTACGGCGATTTTGCGCTTGGCGCCCTGGGAGCAGCGCGATCGCAAACAACAGGAGATCGCGCGCGAGTTGCAGTCCAAGTTCGCCTCGCTGCCCGGGGTCAAGGCCTTTCCGACGAATCCGCCCTCATTAGGGCAATCCTCGCGCTCCAAGCCGGTCGAGTTCATCATCATGAGCCAGTCCTCGTATGCCGAGCTGGACAAGCTGGTGGACGTGTATATGAACGCGCTGCGTGAGTATCCGGGCTTGATCAACCTGGATACGGATCTGCGTTTGAATACCCCCGAACTGCGTGTACAGGTGGATCGCGACAAAATGGCCGATGTGGGCGCGGGGGTTGACGTCGTGGGCCGTACGCTGGAGTCGATGCTGGGCGGGCGGCAAGTGACACGCTACAAAGACGACGGCGAACAGTACGATGTGATCGTGCAAGTCTTGCCGCAAGATCGCAGCAACACGACGGATATCTCGGGTATTTATGTCCGTACGCGCGACGGCAGCATGGTGCAACTGGACAATCTGCTGTCGGTGCATGAGAGCGTCTCGCCTCAATCGCTCAACCACTTCAATCGCCTGCGTGCAGTGAAGATCGAGGCCGAGGTGGCGCCTGGCTATGCGCTGGGCGAAGTCCTCTCCCACATGCAGGAGGTGGCGCGCCAAGTGCTGCCCCATACCTTGCAGACCGATCTGGACGGCCAGTCACGCGAGTTCCGCGATTCGTCGGGCAGTATCTATCTGGTGTTCGCCATGGCGCTGGCGTTCATCTATCTGGTGATGGCTGCGCAATTTGAGAGCTGGCGCAATCCGTTCATCATCATGTTGTCGGTGCCCTTGTCCATGACGGGGGCGTTGCTGGCGCTCTGGCTGAGCGGCGGCACCTTGTCCATCTATAGCCAGATTGGTTTGATCACACTGGTCGGTTTGATTACCAAACACGGCATCCTGATCGTCGAGTTCGCCAATCAATTGCGTGACGAGGGGCATGAGCTGTTCGAGGCTGTCATCGAGGCCAGTGTGCTGCGACTGCGTCCGATTTTGATGACCACGGGGGCGATGGTGTTGGGCACGTTGCCGCTGGCGGTGTCGACCGGGGCAGGCGCGGAGTCCCGGCAGCAGATTGGATGGGTGCTCGTCGGCGGACTGATGCTCGGGACATTTCTGACCTTGTTCGTGGTGCCTGTGGCGTATACCTTGATCGCAAAGGCCCGGCTGCGTCGCGACGCCGGCGGCGACGACAAGGCGCACGCCGCCGCCAGCACCAAGGCTGCGGCTTCGGGCGAGCATTAACGCTTCAGCGGTCCTGCCTATCCGATTGCGATGTATCCAGCACGTCGTCTTCGGGGGTGATCACGCCGGGTTCGCCGGGAGGCGTAATGACGCGTCCCTGGCGGGGGCGTCCCGCGACCTCGGGTGCATCGTCCGGCATAGGCATGATGCCGGTGCCATGGACGGGATCGGTGGGCGTTTTCGGTGACCGAACATCGGTATCACTGTGTTCTGAGGGAACATTCTCTCGGGCAGTTTTTTCCATGATGAGCTCCTGATGAGCAAGGAGTGCGGTGCAGGCCGCGACTCATTACCAGCTTAGGTGGGCGCCAGCTCGAAGGCCGTGACGACATGTGTCCCTCGCAAGTAGCATGCCGACGCGAGCATGGTCGACGGATTGAAATCTCCATCTGGCCTGCCGGGTGCCTGGATGCTAGGTACACTAATGGCTTCGTTTAGGGTGCCGTATCCGGCCGCTGAGGGCGGCTGCCATGCCGCAAATCCAGTGTGCTGGCCCGGATACCAGCCGTGCCGCGCCTCGCGGCATACCTCTTGTTACCAAATAGCCTGACATGCGCCAAATCATTTTCGATACTGAAACCACCGGCCTGGACCCTAATCAGGGGCACCGGATTGTTGAAATCGGCTGCGTCGAGATCGTCAACCGGACTGTCACCGGGAATAACCTGCACATTTATTTGAATCCGGACCGCGACAGCGACCCCGAGGCGTTGGCGGTACACGGTCTGACGACGGACTTTCTGTCGGACAAGCCGCGCTTTAGCGAAGTGGCCGATCAGTTTCTCGAATTCATCGCGGGTGCGGAACTCATCGCCCATAATGCCGCGTTTGACGTGAAGTTCTTCAATGCCGAGCTCAAACGCATCGGCCGCGGAGAACTAGCCGGGTTGTGCGACAAGATCACGGATTCGCTGTTGTTTGCGCGGACGTTGTATCCGGGTAAACGGAACTCGCTGGACGCCCTGTGTGATCGTCTAGGGGTGTCCAATGCGCACCGGACGCTGCACGGCGCTTTGCTTGACTCGCAACTGCTGGGCGAAGTCTGGCTGGCCATGACCCGTGGGCAGGATGCGCTGTTGATCGACATCGACGACAGCGGGCCGTCCAACGGCGCGGGCGTGACGCTGAAGGCGTTTGATGGCACTGGGCTGCCCGTGTTGGTGGCGTCTGCAGAGGAACTGGCTGAGCATGAGGAATATTTGGCCAGTCTGGATAAATCGGTAGGAGGGGACTGCGTGTGGCGTAGTCTGGACGTGTCGAAAGAGGTGGTCGCCGACGCGTGATATGGGGGGCTCCTCTTGGTGGCGTCGTTTTTACCGAGAGAAAACCGAGGGAGTCGTCGCGTTCAGTCGCATTTGCCGTGCGGGATTTTTCTATGCTAGAATTCCGCTTCTTTGGGTGGTTAGCTCAGTGGTAGAGCACTGCCTTCACACGGCAGGGGTCACAAGTTCGAACCTTGTACCACCCACCAGGATATCCAAAGAAAAATGCCGGCACATAGTCGGCATTTTTTGTTTTCGCGGTGCTCACACTAGCTCACAAAGCGCGGCAGGTACAGCGATATCGCCGGAAACAGGATCAGGATCGTCAGGCGCCCGATGTCGCTGATCACAAACGGCATCACTCCCCGGAAAATCGTCTGCGTGCTCACGCCTGGCAGCAGGCCACGCAGTACGAAGACGTTCATCCCGAACGGTGGGGTGATGAAGCTGAGCTCGGTGACGACCACCACGATGATGCCGAACCAGATCAGATCGAAGCCCAGACTCTGCACCAGCGGATAGAACACCGGTACGGTCAGCAGGATCATCGACATGCTCTCCAGTACGCAGCCCAGCACGATGTAGATGGCGCAGATCGCGAATATCACGGCCAGGGGGCTGAGCTGATAGTGTTCGACCAGCTCGAGCAGGTCGCCGGGCAGCGACGTGAAATTGATGAAGTTGGCCAGCATCAGCGCGCCAATCATGACCACGAAAATCATGCCTGTGGTCTTGGCCGACTCCACCACCACATTCACAAAGGTGCGCCAGCTCAATGTACGGCGGCAGCACGCGAACAGGAACCCCAGGAACGCGCCGATGCCGGCCGCTTCGGCCGGTGTGAACATGCCGATATAGATCCCGCCCATCAGCAACGCAATCAGGGTGAGCACCGCCCAGACTTGGCTCAACGCGTGGCGGATCTGCGGCCAAGTGTGGCGCTCGCCCTTGGGGCCCGCGGCGGGGTCGCGCCGTACCACCCATACGACCGCCAGCATGTAGCAGCCTATGGCCAGCAGGCCAGGCAGCACGCCAGCGGCGAACATCTTGCCGATGCTCTGTTCGGTCAGCAGGCAGTACACCACCATGATGATGGACGGGGGGATCAGGATGCCGAGCGTGCCGCCTGCCGCGATCGAGCCGGCGGCCAGCTTCTCGCTGTAGCCGATGCGGCGCATCTCGGGGTAGGCTACCTTCGCCATGGTGGCCGCCGTGGCCAGGCTGGACCCGCAGATTGCGCCGAAGCCGCCGCAGGCAGCGATGGTGGACATGGCCAGACCGCCACGTCGATGTCCCAGCACGGCATGGGCAGCCGCGTACAGCTCGCGCGACATGCGCGATTCGGTCACGAAATTGCCCATCAGAATGAACAGCGGCAGCACCGATAGCAGGTACTGAAAGCCGCTTTCGTAGATAACGGATCCGACCATGGCGTAGGCCGAGTTCCAATTGCGGACCAGCCCCAGGCCGATAAAGCCGACCAGCGCCATGGCAAAGGCAACGGGCACGCGCAGGAACACCAGCGCCAGCATGGCGCCCAGGGCAATCAGAGATTCGGTCATGGCGTTTCGCTCTGGGTGGAGGCAATGGGGCGCAGGGCATTGGCCGCGTGGTAGATGGCGTCCAGGGCCAGCAGCACCGCCATGAAATAGACGAACGGCGCCAGCGGGATACCGAGCATGGCGGTCATGTCGCCGTAGTCGGCCGTGCTGGTAGCCTTGCCCCACGTGACCCAGGCCAGGAAGCCGCTGACCACCGTGGCCAGCAGGGCGCCGAAGCGGTCTTGCAGGGCCACGGTGCGCGCCGAGAACAGATGACTGAAGCCGTCCACGGTGATGTGTCCGCGCGAGCGGGTCATCAGGGGGATGCTGGAGAAAATCACCGCGATCATCATCAGTTCGACCAGTTCGACCGAGCCGATGATGGGATAGTTGAGCAGGTAGCGGCCGGTCGCATCGACGACGGTCAGCAGGCTCATGCCGCACAGGCTGGCTACGGCAATGGCCTTGAGCAGGGCCACGATCGCGCAGTTCAGGGTTTTCATAGTGTTCTCGCTGTGGCGGGCGCGAGGCGTGGCGCCAGGCCTCGCCTTGCACCCGAGGTCGTTCATTGGCCGTCGAGCTGCTTGATCTCGGCGCGGAACGACGCCAGCGCGGCGGGGCCATCGACACCCGCGGCCGCGGCGGCATCCAGCCAGGTCTGCTCAAAGCCTTTAGTACGTTCTCGCACGGCTGCCACGAGGGCTTCGTCGGCCTGTACAACCTGGATATCGCCTTTTTTCATCACGTTGTTGGCAACTGCGTCGTGCTTGTCCCAGGCCTTGCCGGCCAGTTCGGCCAGGTGCCGGCCCGACAGCTTCAGCACCGTGTCCTGGTCCTGTTTGGACAGGCGAGCGAAGGCATCTTCGTTCATGATGACGGCGTGCGTATCGGAATACAGGCCGCCGGGGAACGTGGTTGCATGCTTGATGATGCTGTCCAGCTTGAACGACACCAACGATTCGGCAGGAAAGAACACGCCGTCGACGACGCCGGTGCTCAGCAGTTCGTATGATTCGGGGGCCGGCTTGGCGATTGGGCTGACGCCCAGCGCCTTGGCTACGTCGGTGGCCATGCCGCCGCCGACGCGGATCTTCAGCCTTTCGAAATCTTCGATGCGGGTGATCGGCTTGCTGGTGGTGAACGCGATGCCGGGGCCGTGTGTGTAAATGCCCAGCAGTCGCACACCCTTGTGCTCGTCGGCCTTGAGCAGGTATTTCTCGTAGGTGTCCCACGCCGCCACCGAGCGCGACAGCGCGGTGTTGCCGGAGAGCGGCATTACCGCGAACTTGGTCAGCTGAAAACGGCCCGGATAGTACGAGTGCGAGATAAACGTGATGTCGACCAGGCCGTCACGCACGGCGTCGAAATGGCCCGCCGGATTGGTGACCGCCTTGGGCAGCAGGCGCAGCGTGACGCGGCCGTCGGTGGCTTGCTCGATTTCTTTCGCCCAGGGCGTAATGAAGTCCGCTACCAAGGCATGCGTGGGTGGCAGCCAGCTGGATACGGTCAACTGCACTTTCTGGGCGTACGCGGGCACGGTGGCGGCGAGCGCCGCGCCAGCTATCGCGAGTGTGGCGAGGGCTTTGATCATGGATGTCTCTCCTGAGGTGGTTTTCGTGTTTTCGTTTGGGCCGATGGGCGGGGGAGTTATGGCGCTTGCGCGGCGCGGTCCAGCAAGGACTCCAGGGTGCCGTCGTGGCGAAAGCCCTCGGCGTCGGCGGCGGGCGTGAACAGTGGTGGCTGACTGCCGAACTGCACTTCGATGCCGGGCTCGGGGGCATAGCGCACCCGCGTGCCCGCCTGGCCGTCGCCGCGTACATCGAACGCCTGCACGATGTCCTGTACCGACACGTGCAGCGCGGGCAAGGTCCAGGCCGTGCGGTCGCCGGCCGGCAGCGTGGCGAGCCAGGCCGCGTGCAGCAGGTTGTCAATGCAACATTGCCGTGACATCAACCACAGCGTGGCTCGTGGGCCGACTGGCAGCGTGCAGGGTTCGCCAGCTGTCAGCGCGCGGATCAGCGTGCTGGAGAAGGCCGACCAGGCGCCATTGGGGGTTGGCGGTCGCGGCACGATGCCGGGCAGACGCACCGAGCGGGCGCGCAGGAAGCCGCGCCGCGTATAGTCCGCGAGCAAGATTTCCATGGCCAGCTTGTGTGCGCCGTAGCTCAGGGCCGGCGCGGTCGGCGTGTCGTCGTCGACGCGATCGGGCAGTGGCGCGCCGAATACCGCGATGCTGCTGGTGAATATCAGGCCGGGCGATTTGCCCTGTTGGCGTAGGCGTTCGAGCAATTGCAGCGAGCCGGCCAGATTGACCTGCAGGCCCAGCTCGAATTGTTCTTCGGCGCGTCCGCTGGCCACGCAGGCCAGGTGGAACACCAAGTCGGGTGCGGGATCAGTGATTTCAGCCAGCACGGACGAGTCGGCGAAACTGCCGGTGACGACGCGCACGCGAGAGTCAGTTGGCGGTTCGTCCATGGCCAGGTCGCACAACGTGATGGTGGCCGGCCTGCCGTAGCCGGGCAGGCTGGGCAGCGCGCACAGCCGCTGCGTCAGCGCGCGGCCGACATAGCCATTGGCGCCGGTGACAAGAATATTCATGGTGCACCGTCCTCGTCTAGTACGGCTTGGTAGGCCTGGCGCCAGGCCAGGCCGGCCGATGTGTCGCCAGCCGGGATGTATTCGCAACCGACCCAACCGGTATAGCCGTGGCGGGCCAGCGTACACAGTGCACGCGCCACGGCGGGGGCGGTCGGGTCGGGCTCGTGGCGACCGGCCGGGCTGGCGAATTGCACGTGGCGCACCAAGGGCAGCACGCTGTCCAGCACTGCGTCCATGTCCAGGCCCTCGCGTTGGGTGTGGTACAGATCGAATTGCAAGCGCACAGCGTCGTGGCCGACCGCCGCGATGATGTCGGCGACCTGGTCGGGACGGTTATAAAAATAGCCAGGCACGTCGGTGCGGTTGAGCGCTTCCAGGGTCAGTGCCACGCCGGCGCGGTTGGCGAGCACTGCACCCTTGCGCAGATTGTCGATCAGCGTGGCGCGGCACGCTCCTGGCGCAGCGTCTGCCGCCGGCACGCCCGCCATGGCGTGGATCATGCCGCACTGCGTGGCCTCGCAGACCTGCAACGCGCGTTGCAGTGCGTGGCTGAAGTCGGCCTCGCGGCCGGGCAGGCAGGCCAACCCTTTTTCGCCTGGTTGTCCGGGCGGGGTGTTGATCAGCACCAGTTGCAGGCCGTGGTCGCGCAACATGGCGGCCAGTTCGTGTGGCGCCAGATCATAGGGGAACAGGATCTCCACGGCGGCGAAACCGTCGCGCGCGGCCGCGGCCATGCGCTGCGCCAGCGGCAGTCCGGGGTATAGCAGCGAAAGATTGGCAGCCAGTTTCATCAGGTTTCCTGGACGGCGGCCGGACCCGGGCGTTCGGGCCAGGCAACGCGCACGATGTCGGACAGGTCGGCCGAGCCCAGCCCTTGCGCGGCTGCGGTCCGGTAGCTGGCGAGCACGCCATTCAGGCCGGCCAGCTCGGTGCCGGTAGCATGTGCCAGCGCCGCGACGTTTTCGACATCCTTGAGCATGGTGGCCACCGTGCCCAGCAACTGCTCGACCGGGGCCGTCATGCGCGGGACAAAAATCTGCAGCAAAGTGGAGTCGGCCCAGCCGCCCGCCAGTGCGGTGTTCAGGACGGCCGCGTCGATGCCGCTGCGCTGCGCCAGCGCCACAGCTTCGGCGATGGCGTTGACGGTGCTGGCTACGATGGTTTGATTACACAGCTTGGCGACCTGGCCGGCGCCTACCGGCCCCATGCGGGTGACGCGGCTGCCATAGGCGCGCATGTAGGGCGAAGCCGCGTCGATTGACTCGGCGGGTCCTCCCGTCATGATGGATAGCGTGCCGGCCTGTGCGCCAGCCACGCCGCCGGAGACCGGCGCATCGATCCAGACGCGGCCGCAGGCCTGCTCCAGCCGATTGGCAAATTGGCGCGCTGTGTCGGGCGCGATGCTGGAGTGGTCCACCAGCCAGGCACCGGGGGCATGATGCACGCCCTGTGCACCGAACACGGTGTCTTGCACGGCGCGCTCGTCGGTCAGGCATAGGAACACACCGTCGCAGCCGCGCGCCGCTTCGGCCGGCGTAGCGGCAAGCTCGGCGCCGTCGGCCTCTAGCGTGCGGGTTTTTTCGGGGCTGCGGTTCCAGATTCGGACGCGATGCCCAGCGGCCAACAGGCGCCGCACCATCGGCGCGCCCATCAGGCCGGTGCCGCAGAATGCCAGCGTTGAGCTCATTCGGCCTCCGGGGTTTCGTACTGCCATTGCACGTTGCCGGAATGGGTGACCGCGCCCTCGTGGGCGGGCCTCACCAGTAGCGCGTATTTTTCCAGCGCGCCGGCCAGCCGAGGCTGTTGTGGCGGCGTATAGGCGGCGCGACGGGCCGCCAGTTCGGCGTCGCTCAGTTCGACATTCAAAGTGTTGGCTTGTGCATCGATGTGGATGATGTCGCCGTCGCGGATCAGGCCGATGGGGCCGCCGGCTGCCGCCTCCGGGCCGGCATAGCCGATGCACAGACCGCGGGTGGCGCCGGAGAAGCGGCCATCGGTCAGCAGCGCCACCTTTTCGCCCATGCCTTGCCCGTACAAGGCCGCCGTGACGCTGAGCATTTCTCGCATGCCGGGTCCGCCCTTGGGGCCTTCGTTGCGGATGATCAGCACCTCGCCCGGGCGGTAGGTGCGTTGCGAGACGGCGCGCATGCAATCTTCTTCGTTCTCGAATACGCGGGCCGGGCCGGAGAACTGCAGCGATTTCAGGCCGGCGATCTTGAGCAGCGCCCCTTGCGGACTGAGGTTGCCCTTGAGCACCGTGACGCCGCCCGACGGATGAATGGCGCGCGAGCAGGGGCGCACCACCTCGCCGTCGGGTTCGGGGACGTCGGCCAATGCCTGTTCCAGTGTGCGGCCGTCGAGCGTGAGCACATTACCGTCTACGTAGCCGCCCACCAGCAGGGCCTTGAGCACGACGGGCACGCCGCCGATTTCATGCAGATCGCGGGCCAGAAAGCGTCCACCGGGCTGCAGATCGGCAATCAGCGGCGTGCGCTGGAACACCTCGGCCACGTCGTCGAGGGTGTAGCGGATGCCCGCTTCGTGCGCGATGGCGGGAATGTGCAATGCAGCGTTGGTCGAGCCGCCCGTCGCAGCGACGGCCGCGCAAGCGTTGTCCAAACTGGCTCGCGTGATCAGCTCGCGCGGCAGCGGACCGCCTTGTGCCAGCGCGCGCATGACGCGCTCGCCGGCCTGCTGGGCAATGGCCAGGCGTTCGCTGTAGACCGCTGGCATCATGGCCGAGCCCAGCGGCGACAGGCCCAGGGCCTCAGCCACCATGGCCATGGTATTGGCCGTGAACTGGCCGGGGCACGAACCTGCCGATGGCGTACAGGTGCGTTCCATGGTTTTCAGATCGGCAGCCGTCATGGTGCCGTGCTGGACACGGCCCACTGCCTCGATGGTGTCCAGGATGGTGGCCTGGCGGCCCAGAGCATGCCCGGGCAGCGTGGCGCCGCCGTACAGGAACACCGCTGGCACGTTCAGGCGCACGATGGCCATCATCATCGCGGGCAGTGTCTTGTCGCAGCCGGCGAGGGCGACCAGCCCATCGTAGGCGTGGCCGCGCACTACCAGCTCGACACTGTCGGCGATTGTTTCGCGCGACAGCAGGCTCATGCGCATGCCGGCGTGGTTCATCGAGGTGCCGTCGGATACTGAGATGGTCGAGAAACTGACCGGCACGCCGCCGCCCGCCGCCACGCCCAGGCGGGCCCGGTCGGCTTGCGGCGCCAGTGCCATCGAGCAGGGCGTGTTCTCGCCCTGGGTGCTGACGATGCCGACGATCGATTTTTCCAGGGCCGCGTCGTCAAAGCCGGTGGCGCGCAGGAATGCGCGGTGCGGCGTGCGGGTCAAGCCATGAGTGACCATGCGGGAGCGGTGCTTGTGCAGGGACATGCGGGTTCCTTGTGAGGCGTACGGGTGCTATGCGCCGGCCAGGGCGGTGCGGTGTGCTGCGAGTTGGTCGAACGCCCAGCAGATGTCGCGTTCCATGGCGGCACGGGCCGCGTCGGCGTCGCGCCGGGCGATGGCTTGCACGATCGTGGCGTGGAGCTCGTCTGACGGCCGTTCATCGGAATGCATCAGTTCGCGGCTGGCGCGCAGGTAAGGGCCCGATTGCAGCCAGAGGCTTTCGATGGTGGCCATCATCGATTCCGAGCGCGCGGCGCGGTAGATCGTGAAATGGAACAACTGGTTGTTTTCGAGGCCGTCCGGCACGGAGCGCGCATCGGCCAGCGACTGGCCGATCTGCGCGGCCAAGCCGCGCAGCATATCCAGTTCGTCGCCGGTGATGTGCTCGACCGCCCACGCCGTCACGCTGCCTTCGATCAGCACGCGGGCGCGCCGGATGTCTTCCAGGCGCGCGCGGGAAATGACCGGCACGCGCATTGACCTGCTTTTCATGGGCTCCAGGGCGCGTTGAGCGGCCAACCGGCGCAGCGCCTCGCGCACAGGCATGGCGCTGGTGCCGAAGGCGTCGGCGAGCTCCTGGATGCCCAGTACTTCGCCTGCCGCGTAGTCGCCCCGCATCAGGTGGTCGCGCAGCCGGCGGTAGACGGCTTCGTTGACCGAGGTGTGGACCAGGGGTTCCAGGGTGCGAGTCGTGGGCATTTAGATCTTTGATCAAAAATCAAA
Organism: Bordetella tumbae; assembly: GCF_054780995.1. Classification (NCBI taxonomy): domain Bacteria; kingdom Pseudomonadati; phylum Pseudomonadota; class Betaproteobacteria; order Burkholderiales; family Alcaligenaceae; genus Bordetella; species Bordetella tumbae. Next base: position 48,920 of record NZ_BAAGVG010000026.1, on the reverse strand, counting down.
GATGCTAGTTTGGACAAAAACCCGTCGTTCCGCCTATCCAGGTTTCCCCTAGGCAAGCCGGCTGCGCGGCGAACACGGCTGATGGGAGCGGCCATCGTGGTACCGCGGGCCGCTGGCGTTCTGTCCGCTATGTGGTCTGATTCTGGTCCATCGGTTGAGCGTTGCAATCAGAACGACATGCTGAGCGGTTATGGTTACCGGTAATTCCCGCCTCATGGCGAAAAGTGAGCCCAGGATGCCCCACGGCAACGCTGCTACCCGATTGTTCGATTACCGCTCCCTGCCTGCCCAGCCGCCGGTTAGCCGGCCCTCGTCGGACGAAGGTACGGGGCAATGGTGGAAACGCATTGTGGTGTGCGGCGATGATTTTGGTATGAATGCCAGCATCGACGCCGGGATCACGCGCCTCGCGCGACTGGGGCGTTTGAGCGCTGTCAGTTGCTTGGCCCAGGGGGCGACCTTTTCCGACCACGGGCCGGATTTACGAGGGTTTGACCTGGATCTGGGTGTGCATCTGAATCTGACCCAGAGTCTCTGCGACGCCGGGCAGACGTCGACCATGGCCTTGCCTGTGCTGATCGCACGAGCCTATGCGGGGCGCTTGGACGAGGCGTGGGTCGATACTCAGTTGTCTCGTCAGTTCGACGCATTCGAAAACGTCATGGGCCGGGCCCCCGACTATGTGGATGGGCATCAGCACGTGCATCAATTGCCCGGGGTGTTGCCGCGCTTGCTGCAGCTGCTGGAGCGGCGTTATGGTTCTCACGCCCCGTGGCTGCGCCATACGGCGCCGGGGATGCAGGACGGCATCCCCTTGCGCGAGTCGGCCAAGGCGCGGCTGGTGGGCGCATTGGGGGCGAGTGCTGTGGCCCGGGTGGCTGACCGCGACGGATGGCGCACGAATCGTCGGCTATTGGGCGTCTATGAGCAGCAGGGTGGCGGGCGCCGCTATGCGAGGCTGCTGCAGCGCTGGTTACACAACGCGCGCGACGGGGATTTGGTCATGTGTCATCCGGCGTTGCCAGGCGGCTGCGATGCGCTGGCATCGCAGCGTGTGGCGGAGTTCGAGGTGCTGGCGCGCCCTGAGCTCGGCGATTGGATGCGCTGGAATGGTGTGCGTGTTGCGCGGCCGGTTTGCCAGCAGCGCAGTGTTGGTGTGTGAGCTGCGTTAGCGCCACCTGTGTGTACGGATTGGCATAGACATCGGTTCTCCCGTCATCCTATCCGTGTTCGGATCCTTCCCGTACGGCGATGGAGGCCGGCGGGCCTCAACGGCGCTGGAATTTGGGCGGGCGTTTCTCTTGAAACGCCTTGCGTCCCTCCATGGCGTCCGCGGTGGCAAAGCAGATAGTTTGCAGATCGCGTTCGTAGGCGGTGGCCTGCTCCATGGGCATGCTCAGCGCCGCGCGCAAATTTACCTTGGCGGTTTCGGCTGCAATGGGAGCGCGGGCGGCGATCGCCCCGGCAATCGCGGCTGCACGTTCGCGTAACGCATCAGCGGCAACGACGTCACTGACCAAGCCCCAACTCAACGCCTGCTGGGCCGTGATGGGATCACCCGTCATAACCATCAGCGCGGCGTTCGATGCGCCGATGGAATGCAGCAGTTGCGCCGTCATGCCGCCTCCGCCGATCCAACCGAGCTTGATTTCCGGAGAGCCGAGCTTGGCATTGTCCGAGGCGATCCGAATATCGCACGCCAGCGCCATCTCGAGGCCACCGCCAAATGCATAGCCATTGATTGCCGCAATGGCGGGCTTTTTGAGCGCGCGTATCAGATCGCAGTAATCGCGGCGATTGCGGAAATCCCATGGCGTGGCATAGCTGTCGAGCTCCACGATATCCGAGCCTGCGCAAAATGACTTGGGTCCCGCACCGGTCAACACCACGGCACGTACGTCATCGCTTTGATTGCAGGTCTGCACTGCCTGCACAAGCAACTCAGCCATCTCGGGCGTCATGGCATTGAGTTTTTCGGGCCGGTTCAATTCGATCCAGGCCACATGATCTTGAATATGCAGGTTGACGAGACTAGTCACAGAAATTCCTTTCAGCAATCGTGGAGTGCGGCGCGCACAGCGTGTTCAATCCGTCGGCCAGTGTTGCGGGCGAGGCGCCATTGAACAGCCCTTCGCGCAGAAATGCCGACGCGCAGCTTTGCAAAGCGATGAATCCATCATGGCGAGGGCGCAGGCTGGCCGCATTCAAGGTGTCGAATGTAGCGAGATAGAAATGGCTGCTGTCTGCGTTGACAGCTGGGTCTCGCCAACTGGACAGGTGACTCGGCTGGCCGGCATGCTGCGGAATGAAATGGGTTTGCGCATTCTCACCGAGCAACCACAGCAGATGCTCGACCAGCGGAGCGTCGATCTGGCAACGCTGCGAAATCGCGATACCAGTACCGCCGAGAATGGAGCCGGGCGCATTCGATGCGACACGTGGTGCATTATGAAACGTCAATGCTGCACCGGCAGCGACTCTTGTGTAATTCACGTAGCCATAGACCAAAGGGCATAGCAGCACGTCGTCGTGCGTGGTCATGTGATGCAGCAGGGCAATCGGGTTGGCGTCTCGTACGGAAACGGGGCTGAGTGCGGCGAGTTCGACCAGCCATTCGCAGGCTTGTTGAAGTGCTTCCGGTTTATGCCAGCGTTTACCGTCATCTAAAGTGAGGCCCCGGTCCAGCGCGGCACACATCGATAGCAGCGTCAGAAAGGCATGAGGACCCGCCAGCGACAGGGCGACTTGCTTCGTTTGGCGTGACAGCGCCAGGACATCCTGCCATTGCGCAGGCACGGAATGACCCGCTCGCGTCAGCAGATCAGGACGTGCCGCCATCACTTGTGTTGCCGCATCCAACGGTAACGCCCATTGCTGGCCGGCCATGTGATAGCTAGCGTAGGTCAGCCCGATGCTGTTGCGTTCTATCGAACGCAGTGCCTCATCGGGCAAGATCTGATCCAGCGGTTGCAGGCAGCCTTGTGCCAAGGCTTCGCCCAAGTGCGGATGATCGAGCACGATCAGATCGTATTGCTCGCACAATTGCGCGATGGGGGCGGACTCGAAGCCCTCGAGCGAATGCGTATGCCAGTCGATCAATCCAGTCTGATTCGCGGCGGCCTGTAAGGCGGCATAACCCCTGGGATGATCCCAGGTCAGTCCTCGCCAACGTCGGCTCATGCCTGTTCCCCGCACACAATGGCGCCGTGCGCTTCAAAGGCGGCTATACGATCCGCATCGAAACCGTATTCGCGCAGAATCTGTGCGCTGTGTTGGCCGGTCAAGGGCGCACCGCGCTCCACTCGCGCAGGTGTTTTGGTAAAACGAATGGGAAAGCCCGGCGTTTTGACGTGGCCTTCGGTGGGGTGTTCGTATTCGACAAAGGTCCCGTTGTGCGCGATCTGCGGGTCGGCCACGAGCTCGGCATAGCCGTAGACAGGGCTGCACCAGATACCCGCGGCGTTGAGCCGTTCGAACCAGTCCTGCGTCGTGCGACGGGTCATCGCTTCGCGTACGAGGCGGAAAATTTCATCGCGCTGGTTCCAGCCCGCTGCCTCATCGACATGGTCGAGCAGCGCCGGTTGCTCCAGCTCGCGGGCCAACACGGTCATGTCAGGCATGGCCAGCGCCAAATAACCGTCTTGCGTCGCAAAGGTGCCATAGGGCGCACGAATATAACTGTGCGCATGCGGTTCGGCGCTGCGGATCTGGGGCTTGCCGCCCACAGTAAATACCGACAACTCCTGCATTTGCAGCGTTGTGATCGCGTCCAGCATATTGACTTCGACTTTCTGGCCTTCGCCGGTACGTTCGCGATGAAGCAGCGCGGCCAATACGCCCTCAAAGGCGCAGTAGGCCGTGACCGCGTCCACCAGATATTGACCAGCGGCACGCGGCGCCTCGCCATCGCGGCCGGCCGATAGCATGGCGCCGGACATGGCCTGCAACAGCAGATCCTGCCCGGGCCGGCGGGCATAAGGGCCGTCTTCGCCGAACCCCGACATCGAGACATAAATCAGCCGTGGATTCAACGCCGACAGGCTTTCATAGTCGACGCCCAGGCGTTGAGCGACGCCGGGACGGTAGTTTTGAATGAACACATCGGCCTGACTCGCCATCTGGCGAATGATGGCCTGGCCGTCTTCGCTTTTCAGGTCGACGGCGAGCGAACGTTTGTTGCGATTGAGCGAAAGAAAGGACACATTGATTTTGTTGCCCTTGATCCCGCCGGCGGGTGCATGGCGTTGCCATTCGCCCTCTTTGGGTTCGATCTTGATCACGTCCGCGCCGAGGTCGCCCAGCCGTTGTGCGGCAAATGGACCGGCCATGGCGATCGAGCAATCCAGGACCTTGTAACCCGTCAAAATTCCCATGATGAAACCTTTTAGTGCATAACCCAGCCGCCGTTGACAGCGAGGGTCTGGCCGGTGATGAAGCCCGCTTCTTCGGAAGCGAGGAATACGATGGCAGCCGCGATGTCGTTGGCGTGGCCGCGCCGTTTGATGGACTGGCGTTCGAGGACCATGCGCTCGTAGCCGGGCAGGTCGGGATGGATAGCCTCTGCCGCGGTAGGAAAGGCACCTGGCGAGATGGCATTGCAGGTGATGCCCGATGCGCCGAGTTCGCGCGCCAGGGCGCGCGTGTTGCCCAGCATGGCGCCCTTGGATTCGACATACGGCTGTAGCAGTTCCCAGCCGCCCGACAGCGTGATGGAAACGATGTTGACGATGCGGCCCCACTGTTGTTGCCGCATGCCGGGCAGGGTGGCGCGTACGATCTGTAGTGCCGCCGAGACGTTGATGCGATGAATCAGCGCACGATCATCGTCGCTGTAGTCTTCGAAACGTTTGGATGGGTAGATGGCGGCATTGTTGATCACGACATCGATGGCGTGCTCGGCAGTCAGTGAGTCCAGCGTGCGCTGCAGCGCAGCGGTGTCGGCCAGATCCGCCGTGATGACCTGCAATTGACTGGCGAGTGCGGCAGGCACGGCCTTTTGCAGTTGCTGCAGCGCTTCGCTATCGCGATCCAGAGCAAATAATCGCGCGCCTTGGCGCAGCAGTGCCAGGCTGACGCCGTGTCCCAGCCCGCCACCTGCCCCGGTCAGCAGGACGCGGCGGCCTTGCAAGGAAAACGACATGCTCGATGTGTTCATGCCGAAGTCCCCGAGTCCGTGCTGCGGTTCAGGGGCAGAAATTCGCCCGAGAGTGCCGGATAGTCTTCGCCAGGCTGCTGCGCGATGGCGCGTATACGTTGTTCGCATTGTGCGATGTCGTTGGCATCGCCCAGGATGCGGATGCACGTGTCGTAACGGCGTTCCTCTGCGTGCTCGAGCCAGATGAGTTCGCCGCGTTCGCGAGCTGCGCCTTCGCCCAACACATGATTGGTGGACGGCTCGATGCCCATGGCATATTGACCCGCCTGAAAATTCTGCCATTGATACTGGCAGGGAAATTGATCTTTGCGAGTAGTAACTTCGATACCGATGTTCAGGCGATCATTCACCAGTGCGACGGGCACGCAGCCGTTCTGGTCCGCTTTCATTTCGTGTTGCCACACTTGTTCGTGAAATCCCCGTTGCGGCGCGGGCATGCGTTGATAGCCTACGCCTTGTGCACGGTATTCATTGGCATGGGCGGCCCAGACGACGTCCTGGATAGGGGCGAGATAACGAGACGCCTCATCCAGCACGGGATAGCCGACGTTCAAGTGATAGCAGAACATGTGTGGCGTGCGGTAAAAGCCGCGATTGACCACCCGGTCGTGCAATTGAATATCGTTGGTGCCTACCTCGATCTCGATGCGTCGATGCAGTTCCAGATGTTCGCCAAATACCGTGCCTTGCGACACCATGCCTTCGGCCCACAGAAAGCATCGATCGCCGTCCCAGCGTTCGCCATAACCTGTCAGGCGTGCGGGAATCGTCCCGACGCGGCCATGAATCGAGTGTCGAACTTTTTCTCGAGGCTTATAGACGTAGTTGTCCGCCGGGGAGTCGTGCATGAATAGAATGTGATCCAGGCCGCACGTGATCATCAGGCCAGAGAACGAACGCATCCATCCCAGCCCTGATTCGCCCTCGTATTCATGCAGCCCAGGATGGCGAAAGCCTGCCGGCGAATGCCAGCCCACGGCATAGCCACGGAACTCGCATTCGGCGATGTCCATGGCGCGATCGACCAGTACGGTGAACCGCAGGCCCGTACCGCTGCGAAACTCCAGCAGCCGGATATCCCGTTCGACGCCGTCTTGCAGCGTGACGAGCCGCACGCCGGCAAACTGTGCCAGTTGTCCGCAGCGCGATTCGATTTGTTGCCGATTCATGGCGGTGGCATATAACTGTGCCATGGGTGCTTCTACTCCAGAGGCCGGCGCGCTGCCGCACCGGATATAGGGGAAAGGACGAGGTGTGATCGCAGGCTCTGCCTACACGCCGTTGGCCAGCAGCTTGCCGTCCAGGAATGCCTTGGCGCGCGGCACATCGTCTTCGGTCAAGTGCTCGATGATGATGGGGATGTTGGGATGACGTTTGGCCAGGCGCTGCAAATACAGGTCGTAGTTCAGGCTGCCCAATCCTGGTGCCGGCAATTCGATTTCGCCGACGCCTCGGAATGTATGGCTTTCTGCCGCATCCGCGTCACCGATGTCGCTGTGTTTTTCTGATTTGTCGCCTTCGGCGCGCTTGACGTCTTTGGCGTGGGCGATGCAGATCTTGTCGGACAGGGCATCGAATACTTGGTTGAGTGTCTTGTCCATGTCGTCGATGTTGTGGTCTTCGAAATAATTCGTCGGGTCCATCAACAAACCCAGCCCGGGATGATTGACCTCGGCAAACATGCGCAACGTTTCCTCTACGGAGCCGACGACGTTATTGACATAGGTCTCCAGCAAAAATACCGCGCCATGATCGTAGGCATGCTGTGCCAGGCCTTGAATCACTGAGCGGCATTGTTCCCAGCCTTCTTCGGTTTTGTTTTTCGGGTGATGCACCCAATCGCTCTCGGTGTCGAACGTGCCGGTCTCCGAGATCACGTAGGGCGATCCGAGGTACTGCGCGTGCGCGATGATTTCCTTGAGGTAGCCATTACGCCGTTGCCGCTCTGCAGGCTCGGGATGCACGATGTTGGTGTAGGCCGAGATGCAGGAGACAGGCAGGTTGTGCTCGCGAAAGGTATCGCGGATGCGTTTGCATTTTTCGGGAGTGATCTGGCCTGCACTGAGGTCCATGTCCTTGAAATGCAGGTCCAATTGCACCGTGTTGAAGCCCTGTGCGCGGATCTTGGCGGCCGAGGTGGCCAGGTCGTAGGGGAAATAGCCTGAAAAAATACCGGTCTGAATCACGTTTGTCTCCTTGGTGGAGGGCGCTGCCGCCCCTTGGTTTACTTGTGTTGAATCGGAACTTCGTCCAGGCGTACCGTGCGGCGTTCGGCCTCGGATAGGTATGCGGCTTCGATCAGCGCCATGGTTTTGACGTTATCGGCGACGGTCAGTGCGGGCTCGGTGCCGCTGGCCAGGGCGTATTGCAGTTGCTCCATCACGCCGATAAAGGCCTGCGGAAACCACATTGAGGACCATTCAGGCGTGACCCATTGCCCTTGAGTCGCCTGTTTCGACGTGTAGGACAGCGTGGAGGGTTGGCCGTGCGGCCAGCCTATGGTGCCCTTGGCCACGCCCTCGGTGCCCTCGACACGCCAATGGATGTATTGGTCGTCGGCATGACCCTCGCCGCGAGGTCCGGCCCAGACGTCTTCCAATGACAAGGCCATGAGTCCGGATGCGAATTGCAGCGTGGTCGTGACGATGCCGTCGTGATGAGGAAATGTCGTGCGAGGGTCGCTGCGGGTCAGGGTAGTGACGTGGGTCGGCTCGCCAAACAAATAGCGCAGCACGTCCAGGTGATGGACGCTCATGTTCGAGAGCGTGAGCCGATCATAGTCAGCTAAGAATCCCTGCCAGTGGGGAATGGCATGCATGTCGATCTGGGCCAGCACCGGGGTGCCGAGCACGCCTTGGTCAAGCAACTGCTTGAGCACGCGCATGGATTGGTCATAGCGCATGTTCTGATTGACCGAGAGCAGTTTGCCGGCGCGTTGCGCCTCATCACGCAATGCGATGGCTTCCGGCAAAGACAGCGCTAATGGTTTCTGTGCCAGGATCGCTTTGACGTTCGGTGCCGCGAGTGCGGCGCGGATCAGTGCGGGTTGCTGATCTGGCGGGAACGCAATATCGACGATATCGACTTCGGGGTCGTTGATGAGCGCGAGGGGGGAGTCATGGATACGCCCGATTTCCCACCGTTGCGCGACGGCCTGGGCTTTGCTCGGCGTGCGCGAGGCAATGGCGACAACTTGAAAACCGGCTTCGCGATAGGCTGCGAGATGGCACTCCGCCATGATCATCCCGGCGCCGATACATCCAATACGGAACTGGCGCTCTCGCACTGGCGGGTCGGGTAGGAGGGTAAGAGGGGGCATGGCGGTCTCCGAGAGCTGGCCGGTCTTGCAAGCCAGGCCAAAGGGCGGACTCGCAGCGGGCGCTTGATTGATCTAATTGGATGTGATTATTGCATCATTTCAATCTTTAAATTACATCAATAAACATCAGAAATAGCCCTTATTGACAGAAAGAAAGCCTTTCGTTTACCGAAATCAAGCCCGTGACAGCCGTGTGCAAGGGCCTCGCAAGGCATGTAGAGGTTGCTCTCTGTTCCGTCTGTACAGAGGATGAACCTTCGGTGGCAGGCGCATTTCTCGATTGAATTACATCATTTTGATTTAATTCAATCAAATTGATGTGATATGATCAATCCATATACCGACTGATGATGACGTTAAGGTGACCACGATGGCGCGAGCCACCATCACGACGATTGCCGAGGCCGCGGGGGTCTCTACTGCCACCGTCGACCGTGTGCTGAATGGACGCGATGGCGTACGCCGCCAGACGCGGGATCACGTCTTGGCAATTGCGCGCAAGCTGGGCCACGGTGCTGAGCTAGGCCAATCCGAAAACACCGCCATGCGGCTCGACTTTGTGCTGCCGGCCGGCGACAACAGCTTTATGGTGTTGTTGCGCCAGCATCTGCAGGCCGAGGCGCAGTGCCGGCCCGACATTCAGGCGAGATTGCATCTGGTCGAGGGCTTTAATGCCGACAAATTGGCGGCGCAGCTCTATCAACTGAAGGGCAATACCGATGGCGTCGGGCTGGTCGGGCTGGACGACCCCCAGGTTCGAGACGCCATCGCGGCATTGCAGGTCAGCGGCATTCCTGTGTGCACCTTGGTGTCGGATATTCCGACGTCATCGCGCATCGGTTATGTGGGTATCGATAATCGCGCGGCGGGGCGTCTGGCTGCCAGCTTGTTGGGACGCTTTTTACCGCCCGGCGCATCGCAGGGGGTGACGGTATTTCTCGGCTCGCTCGCCTATCGTGGACACGAGGAACGCGAAATGGGTTTTCGAGCGCTGCTCACCGAGGAGTTCCCGCATCTGAAGATCGAGCGCATGCTGGAAATCGGCGACGATCGCGCACGCGCCTATGAACTGACTCGGCAGGTGTTGCAGCAGTCCACGCCGGCGGGCATTTATAACGTCGGTGCAGGCAATTCAGGCATTGGCCGCGCTTTGCAAGAGGCCGGCATGCAGCGCCAGGTCGTGTTTGTCGGGCACGATCTGACAACGACCTCGCGGCAGTTTCTGCTGGACCGCACGATGGATGCGGTGATCGACCAAAATCCACGCGTCGAGGCGCGCGAAGCGATCAGCATGCTTGCTGCTGCGGTGCGAGGCTTGTCCGAGCCTACCTATATGCCGCGGCTGCAAGTGATTTTTCGCGAAAACATCCCATCGAGTTGACGCGCCGCAGTCCTTATCCCGCCGACTGGGCTGCGGTGTTGTCGACGGCTGCAGCCGGATAGGCCTTGCCCGCGTCTCGGATAAAGTCACGCACAGCGGTCTCGTAGACCGCACCGCTGCGGATCGCGCCGGAATGCGAGGCGCCCTCGATTTTGATGACGCGTTTCAGGTTGTCGGGGACTTTGACGGCTGCGGCGAAGAGTTCATCGCTCATGGTGTGCGGCACGACGCGGTCTGCCGTGCCATGCAGAAACAGCATAGGCGTGCTCAGCGTTGCCAGCTTTTCCACGGAGGCAAAGGGCTGTGTCACCAACAGGCTCGCGCCGGGGAGTTTGCCCCATTTCAGCGTGCCCAGCATGGCGGCGATGCTGGTAAAGCTGGATTCGACAATCAGCCCCGCAAAGGCAGGCATGTCGGGACGCGAAGCCAGGTCGATCGCAATCGCGCCGCCCAGACTATGGCCATAGACAAAGCGTTTGGCCGGGTCAGGCTGGCGGCGGGCGAGCTCGCGTAACGCTGCTGAGGCGTCCTCGATAGCGGAGTCTTCCGATGGCAGTCGTGGCGTCGATTGACCAAAGCCGCGGTAGTCGATGGCGAGCACCGAATAGCCCATGCGGGTCCAGCCGGACATGCGAAAGGCGCTGCCATTCAGATTCCAGCGCGCGCCGTGCAGATAGAGCACTGTCGGGGCCGACGTGTTCGGGTGTTGCCAATACCAGGCATGGACTTTGTCGCCGCCGCCCAGCGTCAGGTCAAAGACCTTTGTGCCGGTGGGCGGTTCGCTCCACCAGCGTTGCGGTTCGGGCTCGGGAGAAAAAATCGCTTGCCGTTGCCAGGCATCGAGTTGCGTGCAACCCACCACGCTGGCACAAGCCAGCAGACCGACGACGATAAGACGCCGTAAAGAGAATCGCGGCAGCAAAGACATAAGCAAGATAGCCACAATCGCTGCGGCCGAATACGGAATGCGTTGTCGATCATACACTGCGTTGCGTCATCGAGGCGCGAGCCGGCGGCGCAGCGCAATAGGCGATGTACATGCCGCAGAGGTGACGAGCTGCGGACGAGGTCGACGGTCGCCGAACAGACCGTTATCAGATCATGTCTTGCACAATGGGATATAGCGATGCGACCAGCAGCAAGGCCATGCCGATATTGAACATACGTATCGCGTGGGGGCGATGCAGCAGTTTTTGCAAGGCGGCGCCAAAGGCGACCCAGACGCCCAGGCTGGGCAAGTTGACCAGACAGCACACCAGGGCTGCAAGCATCAGGTTCCAATAGAACCCCGTTTGCGGGGTATATGTGACGATGATGCCCACCGTCATGATCCATGCTTTCGGATTGACCCATTGGAACAAGGCGGCCTGCAGAAAGCTGAAGGGCCGGCTGCGCTGCTGACCGCTTTCCAGAGGGCCGGACTGGGCAATTTTCCAAGCCAGGTAAAGCAGGTAGGCTGCGCCGACGTACTTCAAGGCGGTATAGAGCCAGGGGAACTGATGAAATACGGTGTCCAGGCCGAGCCCCACCAGGACCAGCATGAGCGTGAACCCCAGGTTCACCCCCAGCATATGGGGAATCGTGCGGCGAAAGCCAAAGTTCAGGCCCGACGAGGCCAGCATGATGTTATTCGGCCCGGGCGTGATGGAGGTGACCAGAGCGAACAGCGATAGCGGGCCCAGCAAAAGCCAGAGTTGTTCGCTAGAGGGCATGGCGGTTGCGAGAGACATGATGAATCGAGGGCGATGACAATGACTGAGTGCTAGGTGCTAAGGCGCTTTTTTCACAATGGCACGGCGACCGCCTGCAATGATGGCAATGACGGCCAGCGCAAACACGAAAGTCATCGGTTCGACCTGCTCATGAAATAGCCATGCAGCGGCCAATACGGTCAAAAAGGGCTGCAACAGTTGTACCTGCCCGACGCGCGCGATACCGCCTATCGCCAGGCCTCGATACCACGCGAAAAACCCCAGGAACATCGACCCGAACGCCAGATAGGCAAATGCGCCGAGCACGCCCGTGTCGGGCCAGCCGCGGGTCGTGATCAGGTCCATGCCCATCCAGATGACAGGCCCGGCCAGGATAGGTGCGCTGATGACCAGCGCCCAACAAATCGTACGTGCGCCACCCAGGGTACGCGAGGCCCGGGCACCCTCGGCGTACCCCATGCCGCCGAGGATGACAGCCAGCAACAGCCACAGATCCCCCGTCTGCAGGCTGCCATGGCCTTGGCGCAAGGCATAAGTCATGACCAGGACGGCCCCTGCGCCGGCCCAGCCCCAGAATGCGCCCGACGGGCGTTCGCCGCTGCGCCACGCCGCAAAAATGGCTGTGCAAAGCGGCAATAATCCATTAAAGACCGCGCCGTGCGAGGACGACACGGAGGCCATGGCCAGTGTCGAGGTCAACGGCCACCCGACAACGATGCCCACGGCGGCCAGGATCACGCCGGGCCACTCGTCGCGATTCGGGAGCCGGCTGCGGCCCAGCCACAGCAGCAGCGCGGCCGGTACGGACGCCAGCAGTGCGCGTCCCAGGCCGATCAACAGCGGCGACATCTCGGCCACGGCGATCCGTGTCATGGGCAGCGTGAGAGAAAACACCAATACTCCGACCAGGCCATAGCTATAGCCCTCCCAGAGTGGCGAAGCAGCGGGGGCGGGCACAGCATAAGTGGTCGGTCGCGACATGATTTCAGCAGGCGAGGGTGATCGTTGTGATTTCCCACACTCTACGCAAAGAAAGCGGTACAGTACCTATACACTTTTTCAGTTCACTTTGATGTCTGGCCTGGTAAAACAACCATGACAGTTGAAATATCCTCTCCATCCTCCAACTGGCGGCCGGTGCGTCAGGCCGATGCCACGCTGGTGGCCCAGTTGGCCGACGACGTTGCCCGCCGTATTGATGACCAGGGTCTGCGCCCCGGAACCCGGTTGCCGTCCATTCGCACGATGGCCGAGCAGACTGGCGTCAGCCGATTCACGGTCGTCGAGGCCTACGATCGCCTGGTCGCGCGCGGTCTGGTGCAGTCGCGCCGCGGAGCAGGCTTTTTTGTGCGCGCGCGCCGCGAGCCGCTGATTGCCGAGCAGGCTGCCAAGCCAGATCCCTTGGCGCCGCCGGTCCGTATTGACGTAACGTGGTTGCTGCGCAGTATGTTTCGCGAGCCGACGGCCTCGTCCATGCCCGGTGGCGCGGGGCTGTTGCCCGCAGATTGGCTGGACCCTGACATGGTGTCGGCTGCCGTGCGCGCGGTGGGGCGTTCTGTGCGTGGCAATCTGGTGTCCTATGGTTCGCCGCAGGGGTACGCCCCGCTGCGTCAGCAGTTGGCGTCGCGTCTACAGGCCGAGGGCGTGCCGGCTCATCCCGAACATAATTTGCTGACGACCAACGGCGTCACGCATGGCCTGGATCTGGTCGGCCGGCATTTCGTGCAACCAGGAGATGCCGTACTGGTCGAGGACCCCGCCTGGTTCGTGATTTTTGGGCGCTTGGCGGCGTTTGGCGCGCGCTTGATCGGGGTGCCGCGGGGGCCGGATGGCCCGGATCTGGAACAACTGGACAGGCTCGCCGCGCTGCATAAGCCGCGTCTATTCATCACCAATACGACGGTGCACAATCCGACCGGTCATACCCTGTCGGCGGGCGCTGCATACGATATTTTGCGCCTGGCCGAGCGGCACGATTTTTGGGTGGTCGAGGACGATACGTATGGGGAATTACATCCCGGCGGCGCCGTCAAATTGGCGTCGTTGGACCGTCTGAATCGCGTCATTCTGGCGGGCGGCTTTTCCAAGATGCTGGCGGCCAGCTTGCGCGTGGGTTACCTGGCGGCCAATGCCGAGGTGTTGCGCAGACTGGGGGATCTGAAAATGCTGGCGGGCCTGACTACGCCGGAATTGGGCGAGCGGGTGGTGCATCGGGTGTTGATCGAGGGGCAGTATCGGCGGCATGTCGAGCGGGTGCGCGCGCGCGTCAATGCGGCCCGCGAGCAATGTCTGGCTCAACTGACATCGTTGGGAATGACGGTGCCGCATGAGCCGCACGCGGGGATGTTTGTCTGGGCGGATTGCGGGCGTGATGCCGAGGTGCTGGCCCGTACGGCGGCCGATCGAGGTCTGCTGCTGGCGCCTGGCAGCTTGTTTTCGCCTTCTCAGGCACCCTCGACCATGTTGCGGTTTTCGGTTTCGATGGTGGACACGCCGGGAATATGGTCGGCCTTGTCTGAGGTCTTGGCGGCCTAGGCTGGTTGAGACGTCCTATACTGGCTGCTTACAGTGATTGTTTTTTCATTCTAGGTATTTACCCGAGGAAATCTCCATGTCTGACGTCCAGATTCGACCATTGACTGAGCAGTTCGCGGTGGCCCCGCAGTTGTCGCCCGCAGACATGGCAGGCGTGGCTGCCGCGGGTTACAAAAGTGTGATCATCAATCGTCCCGACTATGAGGGTGGCCCCGACCAGCCTACGGCTGCGGATGTGTCCGAGGCGGCGCGCCAGGCGGGATTGGAGGTGGAGTATCAACCCGTGGTTGGCAGTGCGATGACGGCAGATGATGTGGTCCGATTTGCGGAGTTGCTGCGCACGCTGCCCGGCCCGGTGTTGGCGTATTGCCGTACCGGGACGCGTTGCACGAATTTGTTCGTTGCCTCGCAGCAGCTTCCTTGATCGGCATCAAATATTGCGGAAAGCCCGCAATGTTGCGGGCGGCGTTTTCCGGTAGCATGACATTTCCTACTAGCAGACAGGAGCAGGCATTATGTTCAAGAAAGTCTTGATTCCTACCGACGGCTCCCCGCTCTCGGCCCAGGCCGCCAATGCGGGTATCTGCTTTGCCCGGTCCGTCGGCGCCGAGGTCGTTGCCCTGCATGTGACACAGCCTTTTGCTGCCACCATCGGGTTTGATGGGATGGCTGCGGCCTATGCCATTACTGACGAAGACTACGAGAAAGCGTCGGCGGAGCAGGCGGAAAAGTATTTGAAGCAAATCCTCGCGCGGGCGGAGACGGCCGGTGTGAAGGCGGATTCGCGCGCGGTGTCCAATTTCAATGTGGCCGATGGGATTGTGCAGGCGGCTACCGAGAATGGATGCGATTTGATTTTTATTGGCAGCCACGGGCGTAGCGGGTTGTCGCGCTTGTTGTTGGGGAGCGTGACGGCGAAGGTGTTGTCGTTGGCTACCAGTGCTGTGCTGGTTTATCGCGTTAAAGAAGAAAAGAAGAAATAGCTAGGGGCTTTGCGCTGTTCATGGGTTGAAAACGGCGTCTCTCTTCTGGGGCGCGGGTCGACGGGCGGCGTGGGACCGTTTTTTTTAGGCCGGATGGGTTTTTGCTGGCGAGCGGGTGGCGTTCTTTTGGCGCCGTCGTCCGCCGTGTAAAGGCCTCACCGGCCCTATCGCACGGACTCGCCCCATTAGCAGGGGGCTCGGTCCGCTGCGCGGACTGGGATCCGTGCTCTACGGGCCGGTGAGGCCTTTACACGGCGGACGACGGCTCGCGGTGGGGAAATGCCATCGTCGCGAGTTTTTTTGCCAGGCTGCTTTGGGTTTCTCCTGTCGATTTTTGATTTCCAACGGTTCTTGTTTGGTGCGCTGCTCGCTGTGGTTTGGCGCGTCTTGACGCGCCGTTTTGCAAACCTATTGCAAGGATAGGGCTATAGGGGGTGGGCGTTATTTTGTGGGCGTAATATGCTTTGAGCGCAGTTCTATGACTGCGCTGCATCACTGGATTGAATTCACCAGGAAAGGCTATGACTCGCAAAACGCGCATCGATCAATATCGCAATATCGGTATCAGTGCCCATATCGACGCGGGCAAGACCACGACGACTGAGCGCATTCTGTTCTATACCGGGATCACCCATAAATTGGGCGAGGTGCATAACGGCGCCGCGGTGATGGACTGGATGGAGCAGGAGCAAGAGCGCGGTATTACGATCACGTCGGCGGCGACGACGGCGTTTTGGCGTGGGATGGCAGGGAATTATCCTGAACATCGCATCAATATCATTGACACCCCGGGGCACGTCGATTTCACGATCGAGGTCGAGCGCTCGATGCGAGTGCTGGATGGCGCTTGTATGGTGTACGACGCGGTGGGCGGTGTGCAGCCGCAATCGGAGACGGTGTGGCGGCAGGCGAATAAATATGCCGTGCCGCGTATTGCGTTCGTCAACAAGATGGATCGCATCGGCGCGGATTTCTTTCGGGTGCAGAAGCAGATCGTTGATCGCCTGAAGGGCGATGCGGTGCCGATTCAGATCCCGGTAGGGGCCGAGGATCATTTCCAGGGCGTGGTGGATCTGGTCAAGATGAAGTCCATCATCTGGGATGACGAGAGCCAGGGCGTGCGGTTCGAGTATCGCGATATTCCGGATGAGCTGCAGGATGTGGCGCGCCGATGGCATGACCATATGGTTGAAAAGGCGGCCGAGGCGGATGAGGAACTGCTGGAAAAATATCTCTCGGGCGAGACTTTGTCCGAGGACGATATCAAGCGTGGATTGCGCAAGCGTACGATTGCCAATGAAATCGTGCCGATGCTGTGCGGCAGCGCCTTTAAGAATAAAGGTGTGCAGGCCATGCTGGATGCGGTGATCGATTATCTGCCGTCGCCTGTGGATGTGCCCGCCATCAAGGGGCACGATGAGAAAGACCGCGAAATCGAACGCCATCCGGATGACAAGGAGCCGTTTTCGGCCTTGGCATTCAAGATCATGACCGATCCGTTCGTGGGTCAGCTGGTGTTTTTCCGGGTGTATTCGGGGGTCGTTAAATCCGGGGATTCGGTGTTGAATCCGCTCAAGGGCAAAAAGGAACGGCTGGGGCGTCTGTTGCAGATGCACGCCAACGAACGGCGCGAGATCAGCGAGGTGTATGCGGGCGATATCGCCGCAGCGGTGGGGATCAAAGAGGTCACCACAGGCGACACGCTGACTGATCCGGCGCATGTGATCATTCTGGAGCGAATGACGTTCCCCGAGCCGGTGATTTCTCAGGCGGTCGAGCCCAAGACCAAAGCCGATCAGGAAAAGATGGGCGTGGCGTTGAATCGATTGGCGCAGGAGGATCCTTCTTTCCGGGTGCGTTCGGATGAGGAATCCGGCCAGACGATTATTTCCGGCATGGGAGAACTGCACCTGGAGATCTTGGTCGACCGCATGAAGCGCGAGTTCGGGGTCGAGGCCACGGTCGGGAAGCCGCAGGTGGCGTACCGCGAAACCATACGCAAAACCTGCGACGCGGTCGAGGGCAAGTTCGTGAAGCAATCGGGCGGGCGCGGCCAATATGGTCACGTGGTGCTGAAGCTCGAGCCCCAGGAGCCTGGCAAAGGTTATGAGTTCGTCGACGCGATCAAGGGCGGTGTGGTGCCGCGTGAATATATTCCGGCGGTGGATCGCGGGGTGCGCGAGAGTTTGAATGCCGGGGTGTTGGCGGGCTATCCGGTGGTGGATATCAAGGTCACTCTGGTGTTCGGTTCGTACCACGATGTCGACTCGAACGAAAACGCATTCCGGATGGCTGCATCGATGGCGTTCAAGGAAGGCATGCAGCGCGCCAAGCCGGTGCTGTTGGAGCCCATGATGCAAGTCGAGGTCGAGACGCCGGAGGAGTTCACCGGGCACGTGATGGGAGATTTGTCGTCGCGTCGCGGGATGGTGCAGGGGATGGAGGACATCGCGGGCGGGGGTGGCAAACTCGTACGCGCCGAGGTGCCGTTATCCGAGATGTTTGGCTATTCCACGTCGCTGCGTTCGCTGACGCAGGGGCGGGCGACTTATACGATGGAATTCAAGCACTATGCCGAGACGCCTAACCAGGTGGCGGAGCAGGTTATTGCTGCGCATGGTGGGGGGCGTTAAGGAGGGGCGGCTTTTGTGGTGTCTGGAGGGAGCTTGCTGATGTAGGGCGATGCGTGCTGGGCGTTTGCGTGCGTGGCGGACGCTGGTGTGTGGTCGAGGCATTTGCTGATGCCGAGTGTCGCTGTCGAGACGTCCCGGCCGGGTGCCAGGGAAGGCGCACCGCCCCTATCACAGCGGCTCGGCCCATGAGCAGGGGCCTCGGTCGCCTTCGGCGACTTCCCGCTGTTCAACGGGGCGGCACGCCTTCCTGGCACCCGGCCGGGACTCGCAGTCGTGACTGGCCACGGGTAGTACGCGGACGGATGTTAAGGCCCGCCGCGGGCCGTGGACGGACGGTTTGCTAAGGTTGGCCTTCGGAAGTATGCCGAGGGTCGCGTTTTTCGGAGCTCGCGGAGCGAACGGCTGTTATGGTGGCCAGAGGAGCACGGGTCGGACCGTTGATTTGCTGGGCCCGAGTTAGAGGGAACTGGCGGTAGATCGTGGATGACGAGGTACGAGAGAAGGGATGAACTGCTGCAACAGTCGATCTTGGTCCGCCTCGGGGAGCCGGTGTCAGATCAAGAAGTTCTCTATCGCACTGTTGAAGGCTCGTGGGTTGCCCAGGTTCATGCCGTGTGACGAGCCCACGATGACCTCTTTATGGGCCGAGGGTAGCCACTCTGACAGCGTTTGCAGCACGGCGGGGTAGGGGGCCGGGCTGAGCGCGCCGCCGATCAATAGCAGCGGCATGGCTAGTTTTTGGATTTGTTCGCGGCTCAGCGGGTTGAGCATTTCGGTGGCCTGTCCGCGCAGTGTGGTGGCATTGTCTCGGACCATTTCTTGAAACCAAGGCACCATGCGACGCCATGTGTCGGGGCCGGACACGGTGTCGACAAAGAGCGCCAGGCCGGCATCCAGTTCGCCGTCGTCGATCAGTTTCAGTGAACGCTGCCGAAAGCCGCCACGATCATCTGTGGACGGGTTGGGGGCCAGCGGCCCCGGATCCGCGAGTGTCAGCGTTCGGACGCGCCTGGGTTCACGCAGGGCGGCTTCGAGGGTGACACGGGCGCCACGAGAGTGGCCGACGACATGCGCTGCGCCTTCGCCGACTGTCTCGATAAAGGCCAGCAGGTCGTCGACGTGTTGATCGACTGAAAAGGGACCTCCGCCCCACTCCTGCGGCCAATAGTGGCGCAGGCTGGGCGCCAGCACGCGAAAGGATCGGCCCAGCGGCCCCATCTGAGATTTCCAATACCGGCAGTCGCACAACGAGCCATGCACCAGCACCAGCGGCGTGCCCTGCCCATGTTCGGTGTAGGTCATCGCGTAATCATTGATATAAGCGGTCTGCAGGGGTAGTTGAGGTTCGGAACGCATGGCGGGCACAGGGGGAATCAAGCTCGTGATTCTAGCGCCCTGGGTGGTTTCAGGTCTTTGCGCGCCAGTCGCTGATACACTCATTGCCCTCGCGCCGTATTGCCGGGCGCGATGTATTCGATCACACGGAATCGCCAAGCATGTCAGCTGAATCTGCCTCTGCTTTACCCGAATCTGCACAGCGTGTGGCCCAATTGCTGCAATCATTGGGCCACGAGCATCCCATCGTCATCCTGCCGCAAACCGGCCGTACCTCGGCAGAGGCCGCCCAGGGCCTGGGTTGCGAGGTCGCTCAAATCGCCAAATCCATCATCTTTCGGCGTCGCTCCGATGATGCACCGGTACTGGTTATCGCCAGCGGCGCCAATCGCGTCGACGAAGCCAAAGTCGCCGAGGTCGTGGGCGAGCTGGGCAAGGCCGATGCGCGGTTTGTGCGAGAGATGACCGGCTACGCCATCGGCGGCGTGTGCCCCATCGGTCATGCGGTCAAACCCGTCATGCTGCTCGATGAGGACCTTTTTCAATACGACACCTTGTGGGCCGCGGCGGGTCATCCGCACGCGGTATTCCGCCTGAGCCCGCAACAGTTGGCCGCCATGACGGGCGCACCCTTGGCCGATGTGGCATTACGTATTCCCGCTGCTGAAAAGGCGCCAGAATGACGGATTGGACCTGGGTCTGGATTCCCGCCACCTTGGCGGCTGCGGCCGCCCAAGCCGGCCGTAACGCGGTGCAACGCAGCCTGACGACTACGCTGGGCACCTTGGGGGCAACGCAAGTTCGGTTCCTCTTCGGATTCCCGTTCGCGCTTCTGTTTCTGGCCATCGTATTTGCCATCGACGGAGGCCCGCTACCAG
Organism: Bordetella tumbae; assembly: GCF_054780995.1. Classification (NCBI taxonomy): domain Bacteria; kingdom Pseudomonadati; phylum Pseudomonadota; class Betaproteobacteria; order Burkholderiales; family Alcaligenaceae; genus Bordetella; species Bordetella tumbae. The sequence goes on along the minus strand of NZ_BAAGVG010000026.1, from coordinate 28,989 downwards.
GCATTCATTCAGAATTCCTGCTCTTTGTCGTCGGCGGCGCCGTCGCGCAGATCGCCGCTACCGGGCTCATGCTCGCCGCCATGCGAGAGCGTTCCTTTGTCGTCGTCACCGCCTGGACCAAAACAGAGCCGATCCAGGTTGCCTTGTTTGGCTTCGTCGTCCTGGGTGATCCGCTATTGATCACAGGCGTGTTGGCCGTCATCCTCGCCACATTAGGCGTCGTCCTGATGTCAGGCAACCCTGCCTCTGCCACCGGCCGTGGCAGCCTGCGCCCGGCATTGCTGGGCCTCGTGTCCGGCGCCTGCTTTGCCCTGTCCGCCATCGGTTTTCGCGGCGCGATTCTGACGCTGGACAGCGGCGGCTTTGTCCTGCAAGCCACTTGGACGCTGGCGTGGTCCCTGGGCATACAGACCTTGATCCTGGCCGTCTGGATGATCCTGTTCAACCGCACCCTGCTCATCGCCTGCATGGCGGCCTGGCGCGCTTCCATCTGGGGTGGCCTGTTGGGTGCTACGGCCTCTCAGGGCTGGTTCATCGGCTTCGCCCTCACCGCCGCCGCGAATGTCCGTACCCTAGGCCTAGTAGAAGTCCTATTCGCCCAAATCCTCTCCCGCCGCGTCTTCTCACACGCCACCAGCCGCCGAGAACTGTTAGGCATCGCCCTGATCATCATCGGCGTCGCAGCGCTACTGATCGCTTCAGCAGGCTAGTAGACAACGCCCTAGGCAATTCACTGCTATGAGTCCCTGTCGGGTGCCGGGCAGCCACGCCGGCCCGTTGAGCGGCGGGCAGTCCCCGAAGGGGACCTCGGCGCCTGGTCTTGCGCCGAGCCGCTGCGATAGGGCCGGCGTGGCTGCCCGGCACCCGACAGGGACGGCTTAATAGAGATCCTCCGTGCCAGCATGAGAATAGCCCCCCATGCCAGCGCAATCCCTCTACTGCAGCAACTGCAACCGATTCTTAGCCGTCCCCGCCGCCTGACTATTAGGATAATTCTTAACAATCCGCTCCAGCGAAGCCTTAGCCCCCGTCCGGTTGTTCAGCTCGATCTGGCTACCAGCAATCACCAGCAACGCATCCGGCGCCCGGGCATCATTAGGCGTCTGCTGCACCAGCTGATTCAGCTCTTCGATAGCGCCCTTATAGTCCTTGATTGCATACCGGCTGCTGCCCAGATAAAACTTGGCCGTCGGTGCCAACTGGCTATTGGGATACAACGCGAGAAACGCGGCGAACGAATCAGCCGCGTCCTGGTATTGCGCCTGGCGGAATTGATCGATCGCGCCATCATAGGCCGACTGCTCGCTGGGATCGCTAGCCGTGGCTCCAGGCGGATTCGCCGAACCGTGGCTTGCCTGCCCGCTAGGCTGCTGGCGCGACACCAATTCCAACTGCTCACGCAACTGCGTGATCTCCTGCTGCATCGCCTGCATCTGATCCGCCAGTTGCAGCCGTGCACGTTGATTTTGTTCGTTTTGTTGTCTTACTTGTTCGCGCAAGTCCAGAATGGCCCGGCGGGCCTCATCGTCGGCAAAAGCCTGGGCAGGGGCAGCGAGGGCTGTGGTAGCCAGAGCGACTGAGATGACCAGGGTACGCAGGGGCAAGACTTTATTGCGCATGAGAAATTCCAGAGTCCAAAAAAACAAAAGCGTCGGAACGGCCGCTTGACCGTTCCGACGCGCGGCAGAGCTAGTGCGCGAAAAGCTTAGCGCTGATATTCGATATCGGCGCGGCGGTTTTCCGCGAAATCAGCTTCGCTGGAGCCCGTCGAACGGGGTTTTTCCTTGCCGAAGCTGATGGTCTCGATCTGAGCATCCGTGGCGCCCAGCAGCGTCATCATGCGACGCACTGCGTCGGCACGGCGTTGGCCCAAGGCCAGATTGTATTCGGCGCCGCCGCGTTCGTCAGTGTTGCCCTGGAGCTGCACGCGCTGTTGCTGGTGCGAAGCCAGGTAACGGGCGTGGGTTTCCACCAGGCTGCGGTACTGTTCAGGCACCGTGTAGCTGTCGAAATCAAAGTATACCGAGCGTTGTTGCGCCAGGATGCTTTGCGGGTTGAACGGATCCAGGATCTGGCCGGAGGCCGAGCCACCTGTGCCGCTGCCCGTGGTCGAACCAGCGTTTTGGTCATCTAGCGGTACCGAACTGCAAGCTGCCAACGTGGCGGCCAAGGCGGCAATGGTCAAGCTTTTGGCAATGCGCGTCTTCATGATGTTTCCTTTGCAAAGAAGGGTCATGCGTGTTTAGCGGGTAAAAGGGCCCCACGTGGGTTCACGTATTTCCCCGTTCAGTACGGAGAGCGTTTGCCGCACACGTCCATCACTAGATACTCCTGCCAGCACGCTGCGGCCGTTTTGCACTGCAGCGTACAGGATTTGCATGCCATTGGGAGCAAAGCTGGGTGACTGGTCATCACGACCATCGGTCAGCAGGGCTTCGTTGCCAGAGGCCAGTTGTAGTGATGCGATGCGGAACGCGCCGTCGCGTTTGGAAACGTACAGCAGCGTGGAACCGTCGGGGGAAATTCGGGGTGAGATGTTGTAACTACCGTTAAAAGTCAGCCGACGGGCATCGCCTCCGTCGAGGCTGGTTTGATAGATTTGCGGTCCACCGCTGCGATCACTCGTAAAGATAATAGAACGGCCATCCGGCGTAAAGATCGGTTCGGTGTCAATGCCCGGAGAACGCGTTAAACGGCGCATATTCGAGTTTCCGTCAGCACCAACGATGTAAATTTGCGACAAACCATCGCGGGTCAGAGCCACCGCGAGTTTGGATCCATCAGGCGACCAGGCGGGGGCGCTGTTGTTGCCTTTGAAATTTGCAACAGGGATGCGGGCGCTGGTTGCCAGGGTGTGCACATAAACAACAGGTTTGCCCGATTCGAAGCTCACGTAGGCGAGTTTCCCGCCATCAGGCGACCAGGCCGGCGAGATGACCGGCTCGCGCGAGCGCAGGGCGACTTGCGGATTCTGGCCATCGGCATCGGCGATTTGCAGTTCATAGGTGTTGCCACGCTTGAGCACATAGGCAATACGCGTCGAAAACACGCCGCGAACGCCGGTGATCTTCTCGTAAATGCGGTCAGCGATCTGGTGCGCGACGCGACGCAGTTCCTGTTCGCTGCCGGAGAAGGCAACGCCGTCCAATTGGCCTTTCTTGATGGTATCGCCCAGGCGGTAGCGCACGTCGTAGCGGCCATCGGCGCCGCGGGTGATGCTGCCATAGGCCAGGAAATCGGCACCCTTGTTGCGCCAATCGTCATAGTTGACCTGCGAGTCCACGTTCAGCCCGGCGCCGGAGGCGTTGATCAGGCGAAATTGGCCCGTCCGGGTCAAATCGGCGCGAATAACGTCCGCAATAGCGCGGCCGTGCACGTCATCTACCGCGAAATCGGCGATCGCCACTGGATACTGGGTGGCCCCGGTTCCAGAGATATCAACCCGCAATTGGGCGTGAGCGGGCTGCCAGACCAGCAGAGCGATTGCCGTCAGCAGGGTAAATAGCATGCCATAGGCACGCGCAAGCCCCGGGGTCGAGGGGCGGCTGGAGGCGGGAGTCATTATCAGCAATCTCCTGTCAGTCATACATTCTGTACACAACATCAATAACGGACGGATAGGCGCCCGTCGAGGGTTTGGGGAACGGATTGCAGCGCCGGATACCCGTTTCGACCGCACGGTCAAATACGGAGTTGCCCGACGAGCCGGTCAGATTCAAGCCAGTTACCTTGCCGTCTGAACTCAACTGTACCCGGTATTGGGCTGTCGGGTTAGCCGAACCGCTGCGGGCAGGCGTATCAAACACCACGCCGGGGCGTACGCAGGTGCGCACCTTGGCGGCATAGCCGCTGTCATTGCCGCCACCGCCTCGCTGGTTGCGGTCGGCCGTGCCGCCCGGGATACCGGCGGCGCCCAGGGCATCGCCTCGCATGGCGTCGCGCAGGGCTTTGTCGGCGGCTGCCTTTTTCGCAGCGGCTGCTTTTTCTGCTGCCGCTTTCTTTTCTGCTGCGGCTTTCTCTGCCGCGGCCTTCTTCTCGGCAGCGGCTTTTTCTGCTGCGGCCTTCTCTGCGGCGGCCTTTTTCTCGGCGGCAGCCTTTTCTGTGGCCGCTTTTTGTGCGGCCGCTTTTTCTGCTGCTGCTTTCTCTGCCGCGGCTTTTTCTGCTGCCGCCTTTTGAGCGGCGGCCTTTTCAGCGGCTGCTTTCTTGGCCTCTGCGGCTTTTTCGGCTTCCGCTTCTTTGCGCTCTTGTTCCAGGCGTTGCTGTTCTTTCAGCTCGGCTTGTTTGCGTATTTCGTCTTGGCGGGCCTTTTCCGCTGCAGCCTCAGCGGCCAATCGGGCTTTTTCCTCTTGTTCGCGCTTTTTACGCGCGGCCTCGAGCGCGATTTCGGGATCGGGCTGAGGATCAGGTTGGGCCACTGGCGGCGGGGTTTGGGGCTGGGGCTCGGGCTGCGGCTCAGGTTCTGGCTGAGGCGTGGGCTCGGGCTCGGGCTCAGGTTCGGGTTGTGGCTCAGGCGGCTGAGGTTCGGGCGTGACTTTGGGTTCGTCGGGCTGCTCTTCGGGAGGACGGGAATTGGGCGTATCGCCGCTGGCCCATAGTTCTACCTGGACCGGGCCGGGATTTTCGGTATGCCAACTGACACCAAAAATCAGGGCGATCAGCAGCAGCACGTGCGCCAGGATAGCCAGGCCCAGCGCTTTGCGATTGTCTTGCGCGGCGGGAGAGTGCGGCGCGGTGCTGTCGTGTCGAAAGAGAGGCGGGGTCATAAATGATGTGGCAAAGCGGCGCGCACCAGCGCGTCAGCGCCCTCTGGTTTGCTGTGGTGCGGGCTGGGTCGATTGCTGTGCGGCAGCGCCGCCTTGGTCAACCAGCAGGCCCAGGCGCGTCACGCCATTGCTGCGCAATTCGTCCATGACTTTGACCACGGTTTCGTAGGGCACCTTGCCGTCTGCGGCGATGACCACAGGAGTTTCGGCGGTGATTCGTTGACGGACCTGATCGACCAGTTGGTCGCGCGGGATGTCCTGCAGCGTGGCGCCGGCCTCGCGCATGCGCAACGCCAACTGGCCGTCTTCCGAGATCTGGACCTCCAGCGGCGTCGCAGGCACATCCGAGGCCTGGCCCACCGACGGGAGGTTGATCAGGCCGGGGGTGATCAGCGGGGCGGTGACCATGAAGATCACCAGCAGCACCAGCATCACGTCAATGTAGGGCACGACATTGATGTCGGCCTTCATGCGTCGGCCCGCGCGGCCGTTCGACCGTACCGAAGGCATTAGCGCACCTGGCGTTGGAGGATGTTCAGGAATTCATCGACAAAGCTGTCGAAACGAATCGACAGGCGGTCGATATCGTGCGTGTAGCGGTTATAGGCCACGACCGCCGGGATGGCGGCAAACAGACCGATGGCGGTGGCGATCAGCGCTTCGGCAATACCAGGGGCTACCGAGGCCAGCGTGGCCTGCTGCATGTTCGACAAGCCGATGAAAGCGTGCATGATGCCCCACACCGTACCCAGCAGGCCGATATAGGGGCTGACCGAGCCGGCCGAGGCCAGGAAGTTGAGGTGGGACTCCAGCGAGTCCATTTCGCGCTGATATGCAGCACGCATGGCACGGCGCGGGCCATCCAGAATGGTGTTGACGTCGCCGTTGGTGTTGGTGCGGCGCGCTTTCAGGAATTCGGTCATGCCGGCATCGAAGATGCGGGCCAGGGCGCCCTGTTCGTCACGACGGCTGGCGACGGCCTGTTGCAGCATCGACAGATCTCCACCCGACCAGAAATCGTCTTCGAAACGGCGGGTCTGGCTGTGTGCACGTTTGATAGCCAGCCGTTTGGCGAAGATATATGTCCAGGACATGATGGAAATGGCCAGCAGCAGCAACATGATGAGCTGGACGGGGAGGCTGGCGTGCGTGACCAGCGAAATCAACGACATGTCGTTGGAGACTTGCATGGGTTATTCCTGAAGGGATTCCAATTTGGCGCGTACGACGGCAGGTAATGCCGCCGGACGCAGATGCACTGCATCGACACAACAGATTTGGATATTGCCATGCGCGAGCAGTTCCCCGTCGCGTTCCGCACGTTGGTCGAAATGTATCGACGCGCGGCCCACTCGGGTCACTCGGCTGCGTATGGTAATCAAATCGTCCAACCGTGCCGGTTTACGGTATGACATGTCCAGCGAATGGACGACAAACATCCGTGCTTCGTCTGCGACCAATGCCGACTGCTGAACGCCCAGTTCGCGCAGCCATTCGGTGCGTGCGCGTTCCAGGAATTTCAGATAGTTGGCGTAGAACACGACGCCACCCGCATCCGTGTCTTCGTAATAGACACGGATATTAAAGATGGCTTCGGTGAACGTCGATTCAATCACAGTGAGAGAGCAGCCTTATCAGCACGCCTAGCTTGGTGGGCTGGGCAGTCTACAGCGTTTCCAGCTTGTCCAGCACCTTATTCAGGGCCGACTCGACAGGAATTTTTACAGCATCGCTTTCGCGACGGGCCTGCAATTCCACCACACCGTCGTTCAGGCCGCGTTCTCCAACTGTTACGCGCAAAGGGACCCCTATCAGCTCCCATTCAGCGAACATAACCCCTGGCCTGGCGTCACGATCATCCAAAATGACGTCCACGCCACGGGCGCGCAGTTCGTCATAGAGTTTTACGGCCTCGTTACGAACAGTTTCATTTTTACCCCAGCCTACCGGGCAAATCACGACTTCGAACGGGGCGATGGCCCTGGGCCAGAGGATGCCGCGTCCATCGTGATTTTGTTCAATGGCTGCGCCTGCGATTCGGGTGATCCCGATGCCGTAGCAGCCCATTTGCAGGGTGGCGGGCTTGCCGGTCTCGTCCAGGAAGGTCGCCTTGAGTGCGTCGGAGTACTTCGTACCCAAGAAAAAGACGTGTCCTACCTCGATGCCGCGCTGGATCGCCAGATGGCCCACGCCATCGGGCGACGGGTCTCCGGCCACCACGTTGCGCAGGTCAGCGACGATTTCGGGTTCCGGCAGGTCCCGGCCCCAGTTGGCGCCGGTGTAGTGGTAGTCCTCGCGATTGGCGCCGCAGACAAAATCCGCCATGTTGGCGACTGTGCGGTCCGCTACGACGCGTACCGGCAGCGCCGTGCCGATCGGGCCCAGATAGCCGGGTTTGCAGCCAAAATGCTCTACGATTTCGGATTCGGTGGCAAAGCGGAAGTCTGCCAGGCCGGGGATTTTGCCGGCTTTGATTTCGTTGAGTTCGTGGTCGCCACGCAGCATCAGCAGCCAGATCTGAACCTTGCCGGGCTCGGGTTCGGTCGCCAGCACCAGCGATTTGAGGGTGCGCTCCAGGGGCAGCCCCAGCAGTTTGGCGACGTCCTCGCATTTGGCGGCCCCAGGGGTGGGAGTGGCCTCAAGCGTCTGGGCCGGCGCCGCCCGCTCGGCCAGCAGGCAGGGGGCCTCGGCCAATTCGATATTGGCGGCATACTGGGAGTCGGGGTTGTACGCCAGCAGGTCCTCGCCCGTGTCGGCGATGACCTGGAACTCGTGGCTGCGTGTGCCGCCAATCGAGCCCGTATCGGCTGCAACAGCACGGAATTCCAGCCCCAGACGGCTGAAAATGCGCATGTACGCGTCATACATCTTGTCGTAGCTTTGCTGGGCGCTGGCCTCGTCGCGATCGAACGAATACGCATCCTTCATGGTGAATTCCCGGCCACGCATCAGCCCGAAACGGGGGCGGCGCTCGTCTCGGAACTTGGTCTGGATGTGATAGAAATTCAGGGGCAATTGCCGATAGCTGTGGATTTCGTTGCGGGCGATATCGGTAATGACTTCTTCCGAGGTCGGTTGCAGGACGAAATCGCGCTGATGGCGGTCCTTGATGCGCAGCAATTCCGCGCCGTATTGCACCCAGCGGCCGGATTCCTGCCAGAGCTCGGCGGGCTGCACCACGGGCATCAGCAGCTCGATCCCGCCCGCCGCGTTCATTTCGTCGCGGACGATGGCTTCGATTTTGCGGATGACCTTCAGGCCCAGGGGCATATAGGTGTAAATCCCACCCGCTAATTTGCGGATCATGCCGGCCCGGGTCATCAGTTGGTGGCTGACGACTTCGGCTTCGGAGGGGGCTTCTTTCAGCGTGTTGAGATGGTAGGTAGATGCGCGCATAGTTAAAGGTGGCTATGGATACGTATAATCGACTGTAATTGTATTGAATTCGGTGGGGGTGGCCATGCTTGATCGTGAAGGCTACCGTCCCAATGTCGGCATTATTCTCGTCAACAGCAAAAACGAGGTCTTTTGGGGCAAGCGAATCCGGGAACATGCTTGGCAGTTTCCGCAGGGCGGCATCAAATATGGCGAAAGCCCGGTGCAGGCCATGTATCGCGAGCTCCACGAAGAAGTAGGCTTAAAGCCTGAACATGTCCGTATTTTGGGGCGCACACGTGATTGGTTGCGTTATAACGTGCCGGACCATTTCGTCCGGCGAGAGTGGCGAGGGCACTATAAGGGTCAAAAGCAGATCTGGTTTTTGTTGCGTCTAGTGGGGCGCGACTGCGACGTGTGCCTGCGCGCGACGCAGCATCCGGAGTTCGATGCTTGGCGCTGGAGCCAGTATTGGGTGCCTCTGGACGCGGTCATTGAGTTCAAGCGCGAGGTATATACCCTGGCCCTGAACGAGCTCTCGAGCATTTTGTTCCGGCGCCAGCACGAAACCCGCTATCTGCGCCAACGGGTTCATGGCCCGGCACGCGTTGCCGATAGCCTTTCTGCCGACTCAGACGGCCATGCGCATATTGCTGGTTGAAGACGAGCTCGAAATGGCCTCGTGGCTGGTTCGGGCGTTGGCGCAGAGCGGGTTTACCCCCGATCATGCGCCAGACGCTCGCAGCGCCGAGGCCATGATGAGCACTCACGAATACGACGCCATCGTCATGGACCTGCGCTTGCCCGACAAGCACGGGCTGGTGGTGCTGCGCGACATGCGTAATCGTGACGACCGCACGCCCGTACTGTTGCTGACGGCGCAGGGCGCCTTGCAAGACCGGGTGCGTGGGCTCAATCTCGGCGCCGACGATTTCCTGACCAAGCCATTCGCGCTCGAAGAACTCGAGGCTCGTGTCGCGGCCTTGGTGCGGCGCAGCCGGGGGCGCCAGCAGCCACGGCTGCAATGCGGGTCGCTGTCTTATGACGGCGAGAGCCGTGCCTTTACCCTGGACGGTGCTTTGCTACTGCTCACGCCCCGCGAGCACGCCGCCTTGGTGGCGTTGCTGACGCGTAGCGGCTATCCCGTGGACAAGGCCCAGTTGTTCGGCAAGGTATTCACCCAGGACAGCGAGTCCAGTCTGGACGCTATCGAAGTCGTGTTGCATCGGTTGCGCAAAAAACTCGCGGGTAGCGACGTGCGCATTGTGACGGTGCGCGGATTGGGATACATGCTGGAAAGCAGCGTCAGTGAAACTGCCGAGCTCTGACCGGTTTCGCTTGCCGTTGTTCGGCATTCGGACGTTGTTGATCACCCTGTTGCTGCCAGGGGTGATCCTGTTGCTGGTGATCGATAGCTGGAACGATTATCGGACCTTGTCTGCGATCACCAACGAAGCCTACGACAGCGCGCTGCTCGAGCCTGCGCGGGTGTTGGAAAGCAGTATCGAATTTACCGACGCCGGGCAGTTGATCGTGGCCACGCCGGTGTATGCGCAGGTGATCCTCGAGTCCAAGGCGGGGTTGCGGAAATATTTTCGCATCGAGGAAATCTCCCCCCCGCTTCCCGAGGGATCCGAAGTCGTACCGCCCTCTGGCCGGACGCTGGCCGGTATGCCCGAATTGCCTCGCCCTCCCGCTTGGCCCTCCACCCGCGGCGAGCCCATGTTTTTCAACAGCGTCTATCGTGATGATCCGGTTCGCGTGGTAGCCGTGTTGCGCGATTTGTATTATCGCGGCCAGCACCGTCAGGTGTTGGTGCTCGTCGCCGAAAGTATTGGACGGCGGTTGCAGGCTGAGGAGGCCGCCCGGCGCCAGGAGTTATTGCGTGATGCGCGCATGTTGGCGCTGGTTGCCATTCTGGTGTGGTGGGGGGTGGCCTGGTCATTGCGTCCGTTGACCAGGTTGCGCAATGATATCCGTGTTCGCTCGCCAGAAGACATGACGCCGCTGGATGCGGCGCGGGTTCCCAGCGAGGTGATCCCTCTGGTCGAGGCAGTCAACTATCACATCGAACGGCATAGGCGGGTGTTGGATGAGCAGGCCCAATTCCTGGCCGATGCTTCGCATCAGTTGCGCACACCAATGGCGATCATTCTCACGCAGGCGCAATATGCGCTGCGCGAGCCTGATCCCCAACGCGCCCAGGAAGGCCTGCGCGCCATCGTGGATCAATTGGGGCGAACACGGCGCTTGACCGAGCAGTTATTGTCGTTGGCACATGCCAGCCAGGAGGATTCGACACCTCGCCAGCTATTGGATCTGAATGACGTGGCACGCAATGTCGTTTTGCAATATCTGCCGTTGTCACATGAAAAAGGGCAAGATCTGGGTTGGGTGGCGGCTGAGCCCACCGACGCGCCAATCCTCAATGCCCATGCATCGCGTGCCGCAGAAAGCACAGAGGCGTCCGATACCATCGCCGAGATGGGTGAGGCCCGTGATGGGGACGAAAGTGCCTCCGTAGTACCGGTGTTGCCTGTGTTCGGCAGCGAGGCCGAGCTGCATGAGGCGTTATCGAATCTCTTGCACAACGCCATTCATTATGCCCCTGTGGGGGCGCGGATCACCGTATCGGCGGCCTTGGCTGGCGATCGGGCAGAGGTCTCGGTATCCGATAACGGTCCTGGCATTGATGTGGCATCACGCCATCGCGCATTTGCCCGTTTTGACCGTCTGGGTTCCGGGCGCGGTTCGGTTTCATCGGGATCGGGATTGGGATTGTCCATTGCCCGTGCCTATGCGCGCCGCAATGCGGGCGATATCACGTTGCGTGATGGAGAGCCCAATACTCAGGGCGGAGTCGGGTTGGCGGCCGTGTTGTGGCTGCCGTTGGCGATGCCCAGGGACATCTCGTCTGGCGCCGCCAAGGACTAGACCCCCATCTCGCCGGTATTTATCGTCCTGGCATACACCCCGGGCAGTCGTTCCGAAATAAAGTTCAGCAGCGCCCGTACCGCCGGCGACATGCCTCGGCGCGAGGGATAGATGCAGTGCACGATACCCGTGGGCGCACGCCATTCCGGTAACACTTGCACTAACTGGCCTTGCCGTAATGCGTCATAGATTGCCACGCTGGGCAACAGGGCGATTCCGCGGCCACGTACGGCAGCTTCGGTCAGCACGATGAAATCATTGCAGCACAGCCGCGGCTGCACTGACACCTCGACTTCTTCATTGGCGGCATTACGCAGCCGCCAGCGCACGTCGGTTTGAGGGTCGTTAAAGCTCAGCGTCGCGTGCGCGGACAAGTCTTGTGGTGTTTCCGGGGTGCCGTTGCGCTCCAGGTACGCCGGGCTTGCGACCATGGTGCTGCTATCCTCACCCAAATGCTTGACGACCAGTTCCGCGTCGGTGTCCAGCCGCGTACGCACGCGTAACGCGAGATCGACCCCTTCGCGGATCAGGTCGACGCGGCGATTCGTGGCCAACACCTGTACGGACACTGATGGCCAGGTGTCCAGAAATTCCGGCAGCAGTTGCGCCAGCATTTGCTGCGCAATGGAAATGGGACAACTGATGATGACGGGCCCGCAGGGCTGCGATTGCAGCTGGCGCATGGCTTCTTCTGCTGCGCGGGCAGATGCCGTCATTTCGCGGCAATAATGCAGATAACGTTCGCCCGCCAGGGTCAGCCGCAGTCGACGGGTCGTACGTTGCAGCAGTCGCACGCCCAGCGTTTCTTCCAGATGGGCAATGCGCCGCGACAGGCGCGATTTGGGGATATCCAGGGCGCGTGCCGCGGCGCTGAAACCGCCGTGCTCTACCACCTGAGAAAAAAAGTACAGGTCGTTTAAATCTTGCATGGCGGTACCAGGGGCTGGCCTTAGTCTCGCAGACGGGTGATCAGGCTGGACGTGTCCCAGCGGCCGCCGCCGGCGCGCTGCACATCGCCGTAGAACTGATCCACCAGTGCCGTCAAAGGCAGGCGGGCGCCATTGTTGCGGGCTTCGGCCAATACCAGTCCGAGGTCCTTGCGCATCCAATCCACGGCAAAGCCGAAATCGAATTTGTCGTCCACCATGGTGCCGCCGCGGTTTTCCATCTGCCAGCTTTGTGCCGCGCCTTTGCTGATGACATCCAGCACGAGTTTCATGTCCAGATTCGCTGCCTGGCCGAACGCAATGGCCTCCGACAACCCTTGGACGATTCCGGCGATGCAGACCTGGTTCACCATTTTCGCCAATTGACCGGCGCCGGGAGCGCCGACGAGCGTAACGGCACGGCCATAGGCTTGGGCAATGGGCTTGATGATGTCGAAGGCTGCTTGGTCGCCACCGCACATGATGGTCAACACCCCGTTGACGGCCCCGGCCTGGCCACCGGACACCGGGCCATCTACGAATTGCAGGTTCAGTTCGCGAGCCTGTCCGTACAGTTCGCGAGCGACGTCTGCCGATGCTGTGGTGTGATCAACAAAAATCGCACCCGGTGCCATGCCGGCAAAGGCGCCATTGTCACCGAGCACCACGCTGCGCAGGTCGTCGTCGTTGCCCACGCAGGCAAAAACGATTTGTGCGCCAGCGACGGCTTCGCGCGGCGTGGGGGCACTGTTGCCGCCGAATTCCTGCGCCCAGGCTTTTGCCTTGGCTTCGGTGCGGTTGTATACCGTTACTTGGTGGCCGGCTTTTGCCAAATGGCCAGCCATGGGAAGGCCCATGACGCCCAAGCCAAGAAATGCGACTTTCTGGGGTACGACTTTGTCGTAATCCCTGGAACCGATCGATGCCATACCAAATCTCCGGGTTGTTCGTGTCAAAACCTAAAACCTGAACGTTACCGCAATCCGCGCACGACTCGGTACCTCAGGAGGAAAAAAAGCCCTCAGAATGTAGAGCACCTGAGGGCTTTCTTCCTTACGACTACCGAATTGGCAGCGCGTTGCGCCGTTTATTTCGGCATATCGTCTTCTTGATACGCCCGGATCACGTCGGCATAGTTGCTGTCGGCCTGAAAGCCCAGCGATTTGGCGCGCGTGGCGGCGAATTCGCCGGGCCAGGATTCGACGATCTTTTTGACGGCCTCGTTTGGCTCCCACTTCACCAGATCTGCAACCTGATCGCCTGCGACCTCGCGCAGCGCGTCCACCATCGCTTTCACGCTCACCGACAGGCCAGGCAGGCTGATAGTGCGGGAGAAACCGATCGCGTCGCCGTCCAATTCATGGCCATGGATGAGGTTTTCGATCGCATAGCGCGGCGACATCAGCCACATCTTGGTCTCGGGCGAGACGGGAGCGACGGCGCTTTCGCCGTTCAAGGGCTCGCGCACGATGCCGCTGGCAAAGCTCGATGCGGCGGCATTGGGTTTGCCCGGGCGTACGCTGATCGTGGGCATGCGCAGCGTGCGGCCATCGATAAAGCCTTTGCGGCTGTAATCAGACACCATCAACTCGCCAGAGACCTTTTGCGCACCGTACGAGCTCATCGGCGTGGGCGCGGTGTCGTCCTGCACGATCGCAGGCAGCTTGCCACCGAAGACCGCGACCGAGCTGGTGAAAACGAAACGCGGCTTGTGGCCGAGCGTGCGGCACAAATCCAGCAGCTCGCGCGTGGCATCCAGATTGATGCGCATGCCCAGGTCGAAATCGGCCTCTGCGGCGCCGCTGACCACGGCCGCCAGATGGAACACCGAGGTCACGCTGGTGTCGATGACTTGGCGCAGCAGGGCTGCATCTGCGATGTCGCCGGTTACGACCTTGATGCGAGGGTCATCCAGGTCCGTGGGGGCCACCATATCCAGCAGGATGATCTGCTCGATTTTTTCGGGTTGGCCGCTGGCACCTTTCAGTTCGCCGCGTTCCAGCAATTTTTTGGCCAGGCGTTTGCCCAGGAAACCGGCGCCGCCGGTAATCAGTACCTTACTCATTATTTGCCTTCCGAGTTGGCACGGTACGTACGCAGCCAGGCCAGGCCGTCGCTCGTTGCCGCACGGGGTTTGTATTCGCATCCCACCCAGCCCTGATAACCCAATTGGTCCAGGGTCTGGAAAATAAAGGGGTAATTCAGTTCTTCGCCATCGGGCTCGTTGCGGCTGGGCACGCTGGCGATCTGGATGTGTCCGATCTGATCAAACATGGCGCGCAGTTTCATGACCACATCGCCTTCCATGATCTGGGCGTGATAGCAGTCGAACTGCACTTTCAGGTTGTCGGCGCCGGTGGTGCGTACGACGTCCAGCGCATCCTTTTGATAGCTCAGCAGATAGCCGGGCATATCGCGCTGGTTGATGGGTTCAAGCACGATAGTCAGGCCTGCGGCCTTGGCTTGTTCTGTCGCCCAGGCCACATTGCGGGTGTACAGGTCCAGGCGCGCTGCGCGGTCCGCGTCCGCCGGCAGCAGGCCCGCCATGACGTGCACGCGTTGATTGCCCAGCACGCTGGCATACTCGATCGCGCGCGCGATCGCGTCCTTGAATTCCTGCTCGCGTCCCGGCAGTGATGCAATGCCGCGTTCACCGCCTGCCCAATCGCCCGGAGGCGCATTGAACAACGCCTGTTCGATGCCGTTGTCGACCAGGCGCTGCTTGATCTCGGCGGCGGGAAAGTCGTAGGGGAACAGATATTCCACACCTTCAAAACCGTCTTTCGCAGCCGCTGCGATGCGATCCAGGAAGGGCAGGTCTTGGTATAGGAAGCTGAGATTGGCGGCGAATTTCAATGACATTGTGGTAGCTCCGGGAAGTGCATACAGACTGGGCGCGGCCGATAGCGGCGCGCGCCCAGAGGATGTTTAGCGGTTCACCTCGTTCTTGTTGGTCAAGAACACGGCGACGGCGCCGAGCAGCAGCATGCCGGTCAACATGTACATGCCGGCCGCCGAACTCTTCGTGGCGTCATTCAACAGGCCAATGGCGTATGGGCTGACAAAGCCGGCCAGGTTGCCCACCGAGTTGATGACGGCAATACCTGCAACCGCGCCCGCGCCGGACAAAAATGCCGTAGGCAGCGACCAGAACAAGGGCGAGCAGGTCAACGCACCGCCCGCCGCGATGGACAGGAACACCATTGCCAGCACCGTGTTGTCGGCGTACGCGGCAGAGACTGCAAATCCGATCGCACCAAACGTCGCCGGAATGATCAAGTGCCAACGACGCTCACGCATGCGGTCGGCGTTGCGGCCGATCAGGATCATCGAAATCGCGGCAACAATAAAGGGAATGGCACTGATCAAGCCGATATTGAAGGCACCTTGCACCCCGGTGGATTTCACCAGCGACGGCATCCAGAATGTCAGGCCATACTGGCCCATGACAAAGCAGAAATAGATCAGGCACATCCACCACACTCGCAGATCGGTGAATACCGCTTTGGTGGTGCCGGGGCTGGTCTTGCTCTTGGATTTGGTCTCTGCCTCGATGTCGCGGGCAACGACCGCTTTTTCGTCATCGGTGAGCCATTTGGCCGAACGCACGTCGTTATCCAGATAGAGTAGCGTCACGATACCCAGGACCAAGGCGGGCAGGGCCTCGATGACGAACATCCACTGCCAGCCGCCATGGCCCATATAGCCATTGAAATTCTGCATCAGGTAGCCGGACAGCGGTCCGCCGAAAATTCCTGACAACGGAATGGCCGCCATAAATACCGCAATCATTTTGGCGCGGCGATGTCCAGGGAACCAGTACGTCAGATACAGGATCACGCCGGGATAAAAGCCGGCCTCAGCCGCGCCCAACAGAAAGCGCAGTACATAGAACTGCGTGGGCGTAGATACAAAAAAGAAGCAGCCCGACAAAATGCCCCACGTGATCATGATGCGCGCGATCCAGATGCGAGCACCGACACGATTCATCAGCAGGTTGGAAGGCACTTCGAAAAAGAAATACCCGATAAAGAACAAGCCCGCACCCAGCCCGAACACGGTTTCCGAGAAACCCAGATCGATGGACATTTGCAGCTTGGCAAAACCGACGTTCACGCGATCCAGATAGGCGATGACATAGCAGATCATCAAGAATGGCATGATGCGCCACGCGATCTTGGAATAGACGCGGTTGGACTCCGAATGCGATACCGCGCCAGCGGTGTCGGTCACTGTTTGAGCAGTCACTGTGCTCCTCCTGCTGTTTATGAAAAGGGGTGACGAGCCGCATTGGTGGCGCAGCTCGTGTGGTAACCGGCTCAGGCGCTACCAGCGCGCCTTGAATGTCTGGCGCAATTCATCGATCGCGTCCTCGGACAGTGCCGTGCCTTGCCGTTGCATCATGAGCCACAGCTTGGCGGTTTCTTCGAGTTCTTCCAGTGCAAAAGCCGCGTTGGACGCCGAGTCGTGCCAGACGACGGGTCCCAGGCGCTCAAGCAGCACGCCGCGCACGCTGCTGGCCAAGCCCGCGATCTGTTCCGCAACTTTTGGATCGCCAGGACGGTGATAGGGAATCAGCGGAACATGGCCCACCTTCATGACGTAATACGGCGTAATGGGCGGCACCACGTCTTCCGGCTTCCATACGCCAGCCAGGGTCAGGGCCACCAGATTGGTCGAGTGCGTATGAACGACTGCATTGGCTTGCGCATTGTTGGCGTAGACGTTGCGGTGCAATGCCAATGTCTTGGATGCGCGGGCGCCAGAAATTTGTACGCCGTCGGTGCCCACTTTGCTCAATTGAGCAGGATCCAGCATGCCCAGGCAGGCATCAGTGGGAGTGATCAACCAGCCATCGGTCAAGCGCGCGCTGATGTTTCCGGACGAGCCCACGGTGTAGCCACGATTGAACAGCGCCGCCCCGATGCGGCAGATTTCCTCACGCAGTGTGCTTTCCGCGTTTGCCGCGGCGTCGATAACGTTGGCCATTACAGAGAGCCTCCCACCGCTTTCAGGGCTTTTTCAAAGAAGTCCACCGTGCCGAAATTGCCCGATTTCAAGGCCAGTGCCAATTGCGCGTCGCCATTGCCGTCGATGGCGACCGTCGCGGGTACACCGGGATCGATTTGAGGGCCGATACGCAGGGCACGTACGTCCAGGGCCTGTACCACAGCGCCCGAGGTCTCTCCGCCCGCAACCACGAAATGCGTAACGCCTTGATCCCGCAAGCTGCTTGCAACAGTCGCCAAGGCTTGTTCGACCAATTCCCCTGCGCGTTGCGTGCCCAGCTCGGCCTGCACGGCGCGGACTTCGTCTGGCGTAGCGGTTGCATAGACCAGCACCGTTTTGGGGGCATGCTCTTGCGCAAACGCCAATGCTTGTTCCACCACGTTTTCGCCCCTGGCCAGCGCCAGCGGATCAATGCGGAACGCCGGGTGAGACGCCTTCCAGTGCGCGACCTGGCCGTTGGTGGCTTTGGACGCACTGCCTGCCAGCACGATGCTGCGGCCTTCGATACTCGGCAAATCAGCGGCCGAGCCCGTGGCGCTCAACGCGCCGGTGCGCACGAAATTGCCTGGTAGTCCCAGCGCGACACCAGAGCCGCCAGTAATCAACGCCAGATCGCTGCAACCTGCGCCCAGTGTGTACAGATCATCATTCGAGATCGCATCGGCAATTGCCATCCGGATGCCGGCTTCACGCAAGCTTGCAATCTTCGCCTTGATGGCGTCGGCGCCTTTCTTCACCGTATTCGCGTCAATCAGGCCCACTTTGGATGGAGTCTGACGTTGCAGTACCCGGACCAGATTGGCGTCGCGCATCGGCGTGAGCGGGTGGTTTTCCATCCCCGACTCATTTAGCAATGTGTCGTTCACAAACAAATGGCCGTGATACACCGTGCGGCCGTTCTCGGGGAACGCGGGGCACGCGATCGTAAAGTCCGCGCCCAGTGCTTGCAGCAATGCGTCCGCCACAGGTCCGATATTGCCCTGGTCGGTCGAGTCGAACGTCGAGCAGTATTTGAAGAAAAACTGCGTGCAACCCTGAGTTTGCAGCCACTTCAAGGCGGCCAGCGATTGCTCGACGGCATCTTGCGGTGCGATGGTGCGCGATTTCAGCGCGACGACGATGGCGTCCACATCCTGCACCGGCGCGGCAGGCACGCCGATGGTTTGAATCGTGCGCATACCCTCGCGCACCAGCATGTTGGCCAAATCAGTAGCGCCGGTAAAATCGTCGGCGATGCAGCCCAGCAAAGGCTTACCAGATGTCATGACGGAGATCCTGGGATAGCAGAGAAAAAAGTTGAATATGCTGTGTGCCTGCATCATCGATGCAGGCACGGCGTTTAATGCGTGTTGGGGTCGCGTTTAGGCGGGACTTCAATACCCGGGAAAATCTTGATGACCGCAGAGTCGTCCTCACCACCATGTCCGGCTGTCGAGGCCTGCATGAACATCTGGTGTGCAGTGGCCGACAGCGGCAGCGGGAATTTGCTGGCGCGGGCCGTATCCAGGACCAGACCCAGATCTTTCACGAAAATATCGACGGCCGACAACGGCGTGTAATCGCCGTTCAGGATGTGCGGCACGCGGTTTTCGAACATCCACGAGTTCCCTGCGCTGTTGGTGATGACCTCGTACAACGCATCAGGGTCCACGCCTTCGCGCAGGCCCAAGGCCATGGCCTCGGCCGACGCGGCGATATGTACGCCTGCCAGCAATTGATTGATGATTTTGACCTTGGAGCCTTGGCCGTGTTGGTCCCCCAGCCGATACACCTTGCCGGCCATGGCAGCCAGCACATGTTCGCAGGCTGCATAGGCGGCTGCCGGGCCAGAAGTCATCATCGTCATGGTTCCCTCTGCAGCACGTGCGGCTCCGCCGGACACCGGTGCGTCCAGCATATGCAGACCCATGCCTTGCAGACGCTGACCCAGACGAATGGCAAATTCGGGAGCCACCGTGGCGCATGCGATCACGACCGAGCCGGGCTTCATTGCATGCGCCAGGCCTTGCGTGCCGTCAGCGCCAAACAACACGCTCTCGGTTTGAGCGGCGTTGACCACCAGCAGGACAACGGCGTCGCAGTGTTGACCCATCTCAGCCAGGCTCTGGCAGGCGACCCCGCCTTCAGCGGCGAAACTGTCCAACACCTGTTGCCGAACGTCATTGGCATGGACGTTCAAGCCTGCACGCAGCAACGAGCGGGCCACGCCCAGGCCCATCGCGCCCAATCCAACTATGCCTACGTTCTTCGTCATATTCGTTCCTTCGATTACGTGGATGCCATGACGTCTCGAAAGTGGTTGCGCGGACGTCAGCGTGCGTCTGGCATCGGAGCTGCATGTGCCAGGCGCGGGTGGCAGGATGTCAGGTGTCGATCCCCGCGGTATTGGCTGGACTCGTCTTGCGCTTGCGTGAGCGCGGAGTGTCCGCAATAACCTGTTTGCTGGCACCTTTCGGCTGCGCTGCCGCACGGGAGGTGCCGGCAGAGGGCTTGCGGTCTTTTGTGACCGGATGCCCTGTCAGGCTGGCTGCTGCCTGCGCACTTTGTTTCAGGCGTCGCCCAGCGTTGTACAGATGGGTTTGCGCCATGTGACGCGCAGAGACTGGATCGCCAGCGCGTATTGCATCGACCAGCGCCTGGTGTTCTTCGTGGACCTGGCGTGCAAAATCGGCGTTTTGTGCCTCGTTGTTGCGCGTAATGTGCACGGCCGCTTCCAGATACTGATTCAGGAAACGCAACGTGTTCAACAGAAACGGATTCCCTGCAGCTTGGGCGATGGTCCGGTGAAACGCCACATCGGCCAATACGCCGTCGTTGCCTTTGGCCACCTCGTGCGAGATCTCAGCCAGTGCATTTTCAATTTTTCCCAGTTGGCGCGCTGTACGTTTTATCGCCGCCTGCTCGGCCGCTTCCGCTTCCAGCGCACGTCGCACGTCCAACAACTGCAACACCGCGCTCAAGGAGCCTACATCGCCGGGGTCAATGCGCAGCGGCATGACCAGGCCATGGCGGCTGACATACACACCGCTGCCTTGGCGCGATTCGACGACTCCCTGGCTCTTCAATTGCGCCGTGGCTTCGCGCACGACGGCGCGGCTGATGCCAAATTGCTCTGCCAGCACGGCCTCGGACGGCAATTTTGCCCCCGCGGGCAGGTTGCCGTTGCTGATTTGCTCCAGCAGCGCCTGTGCGACACCGTCGCTCAGCCCCGCACGAGAATTGACTTTCTGGAACATGTCTCTGGGTTCTATTTCTAGTTGATTTACTCTGAAAACCACCCTGGTTATCAGACAACTTTGCGGAAGTTTAACCGACGAAGTCAAACTGTCAAATTCCCCCAGGGATGCTCTTTCTGCATACGGAACATCCCGCGCGGTGCCTGGATCAGTTGTCTCAAAAGACTACAGGCTCCTCCGCGTTCAAGGCAAAAAAAAGCCAGGCACTTCATAGTGCCTGGCATCAGGGACGCGATCTATTCATCCCCTTCCGACACCTATACGCAGTGTCGGCAGGGGCGTGCATGCGCTCACTCTTCTTCGACGAACGTCTCTTCACGTTTCTTGCGGATCGACGGCAACGCCACAATCACGACCAGAAACACTGCGACAGCCAACAGCGAAGCCGACAGGGGACGGTCCACGAACGTCATGAAGTCACCGCGCGACAGCAGCAGGGCGCGACGGAAGTTTTCTTCCATCATGGGGCCCAGCACCAGGCCCAGCAGCAACGGGGCGCCTTCACACTTCAGTTTCGACCAGACATAGCCGATCACACCAAAGATCGCCGTGGTGAAAATGTCGAACGTGTTGTAGTTCAACGAATACACCCCGATCGTGCAGAACACCAGAATCGCCGGATACAGGATGCGATAGGGCACTTTCAGCAGTTTGACCCACAGGCCGATCAGCGGCAGGTTCAGCACCACCAGCATCAGGTTACCGATCCACATCGAGGCGATCAGACCCCAGAACAATTCCGGGTGGCTGCTCATCACCTGAGGGCCGGGCTGAATGTTGTGGATGGTCATCGCACCCACCATCAACGCCATCACTGCGTTGCCCGGGATACCCAGGGTCAGCAGCGGGATGAACGACGTCTGTGCCGCAGCGTTGTTGGCCGACTCGGGGCCGCCCAGACCGGCCGGATGGCCTTTACCGAAGCGCTCGGGGTTCTTCGAGATCTTCTTTTCCAACGTATACGAGGCAAACGAAGACAGCACCGCGCCGCCGCCGGGCAGAATACCCAGCATCGAGCCCAGAATCGTGCCACGCACCGCAGCCGGAGCCGCTTCCTTGAACTCTTGCTTGTTCGGATACAGCGAGCCGATCTTGTCGGTAATGTCGACGCGATTCTCTTTCTGTTCCAGGTTGGTCATGATCTCGGCAAAGCCGAACACGCCCATGGCCACGATGGCAAAGTCGATACCGTCTTGCAGTTCGGGAATACCGAAATCAAAGCGGGCGACCCCCGAGTTGACGTCCGTACCCACCATACCCAGCAGCAGGCCCAGGATGATCATCGCGATCGCCTTGGGCAGCGAGCCCGAGGCCAGCACCACCGCACCCACCAGACCCAAGGTCATCAGCGAGAAATACTCGGCGGGGCCGAACTTAAAGGCGACTTCAGCCAATGGGGGCGCAAAAGCGGCCAGCAACAGCGTTGCGACGCAGCCGGCAAAGAACGAACCCATGGCGGCAATTGCCAGTGCGGCGCCCGCCCGTCCGTTACGCGCCATCTGGTGGCCGTCGAGCACAGTCACCACGGCGGACGTCTCCCCAGGGAGTGCCACCAGGATAGCCGTGGTCGAACCGCCATACTGCGCACCGTAATAAATACCGGCCAACATGATCAGGCCGGCTACCGGCGGCAGCACGTACGTGATCGGCAGCAGCATCGCGATCGTCGGAACAGGGCCAATCCCGGGCAACACCCCGATCAAGGTACCCAGAATACAACCCAGCAAAGCGTATAGCAGGTTCTCGGGCGTGAACGCCACCGAGAATCCCAGCATCAAGTGATCAAATAATTCCATGGCCGAAGACTCCTTAGTTCATGCCTAGAAACGACGGCCACAGCGGGAAAATCAGCCCCAGCCCTTTGATGAATGCCAGATACGAGAACACCACCAGGAAAATGCCGTTGCCGATGGCCACTTTCAGGTTGAACTCGTGGCTGGCCAGGCTGCTGACGACGACCAGTGCAAAGACCGAGATATAGACACCCAGCAATTTCAGGATCAGGGCGTACAACACGACGGATCCGATCACCAGGAAGGTGATGCGCCAGTCGAATTTGTCGACATGGGTCTCCGTTGCTTTTTTGCTCAGCGAACCAAGCAGCACAATGGCGCCCAGTAAGGCCAGGACTAATCCCAGCGCGAAAGGAAAGTACCCCGGCCCCATCCGGGCGGCAGTCCCCATTTGATAGCTCGTCGATTGCCAAGCGGCTGCCAATCCGATGGCGATGAACATCACCCCGGACCAGAAATCCTGCCGATTGCGTAGCTGCATGGTCTACTCCTATTTACAGCATGTGAGTTAAAGCCAAGTCGTTCAATGAACGATGCTCTGAAAAAATGAACACCTCGTCGTGCTGCTCGTTGTTATGAAATCGAGGTGCGTCTTTTGAGCAGGGCGCATGGTAGCGAAGGGGCCTGGGCCTGCAAACCCAAGCGGTTCGAGATGCGGATGGGGTTTTCCCTAAAACTGGCATCCAAGTTGTAACCTTGGGCCACTACCGGTCCAAAATGAAAGCAAAATGAAAGTAAATAGAAAGACAGGCGAAAGCCTGTGATCGATCAACGCTTGATCAACGCAAGTCCTGTGTCAGAATTCTTTGGTACCAGCAGTTTTGAGTTGTTAGCTGCAAGTCCTACAGAATATTGCTGGTTTTCTCACGTTGCGTATGGCCTCCCAGCCAATGCGCGGATGGTTTACGATAGCGCCCATGCTGCAAGATCTAGATCAACTCGCCGCCCGTATCGGGCAATTAGTGCAACGCACCCGGCAACTTCAGGCCGAGCGTGATGCGTTGCGTATCAGCCTGGGCCAAAGCGAAGCCGCTCAGCGTGCATTAGAGCAACGCTGCAACGAGCGTCAGGCCGAAATTTTGGTGCTGCAGACCAAATTGCAGGAGCACGACGGGGCGGTCGAAGACCTCCTGTCCGAGGCGCGCCAGTCAGAAATAGATCTGCGTGCGCAGCTTGCCCGCCAAATATCCGAGCAGCAGACGCTCGAATCTCGTGCCCAGACTCGCGAGGCGGAATTGCTCGGCAGCCTCAATGCCAAAGACACGGATCTGCAACGCCTGCGTGTCGCCACAGATGCCGCCCGCGAGCGGATCGATAGCGTGTTGGCGCGTCTGCCGGGCGCTGCCGCCGAAGACCAATCCTCCGGAGCGCAGCCCTGATGGAACGTATTGATGTCACGATATTGGGGCGCGATTATTCTCTCGCGTGCTCCACCGAAGAAAAGCCCACCCTGTTGGCCGCCGTGCGCCACGTTGATCAGCTCATGCTGCGTATCCAGGGTTCTGGCAAAGTCTCCAGTAACGAACGCATTGCCGTCATGGCGGCTTTGCAGATTGCCAGCGAGTTGTTATCTATGAAAGCGCCCGACGGTCCCCTCGGAGGTTTGGCGGTAGGCGAGTTCAAGGGTAGAATCGAACACATGAATTCCCTGCTTGACGACGCATTGTCGAAACAGGGGTAGCAGTACGGACTTCGGTCCCCAGCGTGTCGGTATCACGCATGATTTGATGTTTTTTCAGTTTGTCCCTGCCGTGCTCGTGACCTGGCCATACATTCTCTGAACCTATGTCTTACGGCATATTGGTTGCGTGAATGGTGAGTGGGAGTGATTGTCTACCCGTAGACGAACCCGAAGCTCAACGGATCGCGACCACCTTGAACCTCACGGTTCGAGATGCCGGCCTAGACGGCACAGGCGGGGCATCTATTCCGGCGGACCTGGGTTTTCTCTCAGGTCCGCGCCGGATGCCTCTCTTTCCCACTCTCTTATACAGGTCTGTCATGATGCACTCCTTTCGCGTGCCTTCATTGAACCGTCTTGCGGCTGCCTGCTGCGCCGCATTCGCCTTGACGGCCGCGCCGTTGGCGCATGCTCAGCAACCGCCTGCGCCGCCTCGCGCGCCTGCGCCTGCTGTACATCCCGACGAACGCGTGCCCGAATTGACGCTGCAGGCGTCTGCCTCTGCCGATGTGCAGCAGGACACCGTTCGCATCACGCTGGCCGCAGAGTTCGATGCCGACTCACAGACCAAGGCCACGACCCAATTGAGTACAGTGCTTGATGAGACCGTCAAGCGTACCGAGGGTGCAAAGGGCATCCAGGTCCACACCAGCGGCTACAACGTGTGGCCCAACACGGACGAAAAAGGCAAAATCCAGAATTGGCGCGCACGCGGAGAAATCATCCTCGAGTCCAAGGACTTTGCCGCTGCCTCGGCATTGGCCTCCAAGCTGTCCGACAAGGTCGCCATATCGCAAATCAGTTTCTCGCTGTCACGCGAGGCGCGCGACGCTGCGGAAAAGAAACTGCTCAGTCAGGCGGCCGATGCCTTTCTGGCGCGAGCACAGGCCGCGGCCCAGGCTTTCGGCTATAGCAGCTATCGCGTGCAACAGCTCGAGCTGAGCGGAGGCGGTTCACCGGTCCCGGTACCGAGACCGATGGGTGCGATGGCCAAAAGCAGCCTCAGCAGTGCAGCCGGCTACGCCGATGCACCGCTCGAGGCAGGCCAGGTCACCGTGACGCTTTCCGTCAACGGGACTGTCGCTTTGCAGTAAAGAAAAACATCACGACGCCGATGAGCACCATGGGCAGGGACAGCCACTGTCCCATGCTCATGCCTCCGGCGAGCAAGCCCAGAAAATTATCCGGTTCGCGCGTGAACTCCACCAAAAAGCGGAATGCGCCATAACCGATCAAAAACAGTGCGCTCACTTGACCGAGGGGGCGAGGCTTGCTGGAAAACCACCAGAGCAGGGCGAACAGCACAATGCCCTCCAACCCCAGTTCATAAAGCTGCGAGGGGTGGCGCGGCACATCGGTGCCCGATTGCGGAAATACCATCGCCCAGGGCACATCAGTGGCGCGGCCCCAGAGCTCGCCATTGATAAAGTTACCCAGACGGCCTGCACCCAGGCCCAGGGGAATGAGCGGGGCGATGAAATCACTGATCGTAAAGAACGACACCTTCTTTTTACGCGCAAACAGCAGCATCACCAGGATCACGCCGATCAGCCCGCCGTGGAAAGACATCCCACCTTCCCAGAGGTAAAAGATTTCCAGGGGATGGGTCAGGTAATAGCCGGGTTTATAAAACAGCACATAGCCCAGACGGCCGCCCACCACCACGCCCAGCACGCTGTAGAAAATAATATCTTCCAGGTCGCGCGTATTGAGCGCCGGCGTGTGGCCGCGTGTCAGGCGTCGCCGGCCCAACAAATAAACCAGTGCAAATCCGACGAGATACATCAGGCCGTACCAATGAATAGCGACGGGGCCGATGCTCAGGGCAATAGGGTCAAACTCGGGATGGTGCAGCATAATCCGCCATGCAATAAAAGATTGGGTCGATAATAACCGGCACAGGTGTCGTTATGCCGCTCGGTATGTAATGACTCTCAAGGAAATGCCGAATCAGTTGGGCCAGTAAATTTTCCATATCCAGGAAAATCAAAGACCTGGACGCTCTTGAACTTGCTACATTCGACTTATTCAGCGCGATTCCTTGATTTTCTTGCTCCTCAGCAAGAAGCGAGCTGGGCGGCACCCTGTTCAGGAGCGCCCAATATGGAGACAGACCATGCCCAATAACGAACGTTCACGCCACGTGACCCATGGCGTCGCCCGTGCGCCCAATCGGGCGATGTATTACGCTCTGGGCTACCAAGAATCCGATTTTGATAATCCCATGATTGGAGTGGCCAATGGTCACTCCACCATTACGCCTTGTAATAGCGGCCTGCAGCGCTTGGCCGACGCCGCCATCGATGCGATTCGTGAGTCGCGCGCCAATCCCCAGGTATTTGGCACGCCCACCATCTCCGATGGCATGTCCATGGGCACCGAGGGCATGAAATATTCCCTGGTTTCGCGCGAGGTGATTGCCGACTGTATCGAAACGGCGGTTCAAGGGCAGTGGATGGATGGCGTGGTCGTCATCGGGGGCTGCGACAAAAACATGCCGGGCGGCATGATCGCGCTGGCCCGCACCAACGTCCCGGGTATTTATGTATATGGCGGCACCATCAAGCCCGGCCATTACCAAGGCAAAGACCTGACCATCGTCTCGGTGTTCGAGGCCGTGGGCGAGTTCACCATGGGGCGTATGGACCAGGAAGACTTCAAGCAAATCGAGAAATGCGCGATTCCGGGTTCGGGATCCTGTGGCGGGATGTACACCGCCAACACGATGAGCTCTGCCTTCGAGGCGCTGGGTATGAGCTTGCCGTATTCCAGCACGATGGCCAACGAAGACGACGAAAAAATCGTATCCGCGGCCGAGTCGGCCCGGGTTCTGGTCGATGCCGTACGGCGCGGCGTGCGACCACGCGACATCATTACCCGCGAATCCATCGAAAATGCCGTGTCCGTCATTATGGCCACGGGCGGCTCGACCAACGCGGTGCTGCATTTTCTGGCCATCGCGCATGCGGCTGAGGTCCCCTGGACGATCGATGACTTCGAGCGTATTCGGCGCCGTGTCCCCGTTATTTGCGATTTAAAACCATCCGGCCGCTACGTCGCCACCGATCTGCATCGTGCGGGCGGAATTCCGCAAGTGATGAAACTCCTGCTGGACGCGGGATTGCTGCATGGGGATTGCATCACCATTACTGGCAAAACCATCGCAGAAACTTTGGCAGACGTTCCTGCGGTACCTCGTTCAGATCAAGATGTGATTCGGCCGATAGACCGCGCTCTGTATCCTCAGGGGCATCTGGCCATTCTCAAGGGCAACTTATCTCCCGAGGGATGCGTCGCCAAAATCACGGGCCTGAAGAATCCCGTCATCACCGGCCCTGCCCGCGTTTTCGATTCCGAAGACGAAGCCATGACAGCCATCATGGACCGTCGGATCCAGCACGGCGACATCGTCGTCATCCGTTACGAGGGCCCCAAAGGCGGCCCGGGAATGCGCGAAATGTTGGCGCCGACCTCCGCGTTGATTGGCCAGGGATTGGGCGAGACTGTGGGTTTGATCACCGATGGCCGTTTTTCGGGCGGAACCTGGGGCATGGTCGTCGGGCATGTGGCTCCCGAGGCCTATGTTGGTGGTCCCATTGCCCTCATTCAAGAGGGCGATTCAGTTACCATCGACGCTCATCAGCTGCTGCTGCAGCTCAATATTTCCGACGAAGAGTTGGCGTCGCGTCGACAGGCCTGGGTCCAGCCCAAACCGCGGTACACCAGGGGCGTTCTGGCTAAATTCGGCAAATTGGCCAGCACGGCCAGCCGAGGAGCGGTGACAGACGCCTTTGAGTCCTGACAATTTGAGCTCAGGCCCGGTTGGCCACGCAGTTGTGCGAAAGGGGGCGGCAGTCAGGAGGCCGGCAGCCGAAATCCAGGATGTCGCCGTTTCGCGATTTTGATGTGTTTTTTGAACTTGAGACAGCACGGATGTATGTAACGACAGGCAGGACGGCCGCCATTGTTTTCGGCCTATGGACAATCATTCTGTCCCCCATTGGTGCGCAAGCGGCCGACCAATCTACAGGCGAGGCCTTGGCGCAAAGCAAAGCCTGTATGGCGTGTCACCAAGTCGACAGCAAACGCGTGGGGCCGCCATTGCGCAGTATCGGGGAACGATACGCCGCGGCGGGCGAGGGCGACGCCATGGTGCAGTACCTGACAGGCAAAATCCGCTCCGGCGGACGAGGCGTCTGGGGGGCCGTACCCATGCCGGCTCAACCACAGGTCAGTGAAGAGGATGCCCGCACGTTGGCCGAGTGGGTGCTATCTCTGGCGCCGGCTAAATCAAAGTAGTCCCGGCTGACTTGGTCTTTATGCCTTTATATATAGCGGCCCGTCTCCATATCTGTCCCTCTATCTATATATAGAGCGACGGCGCCATTCCTATCTGCTATCTAGATATAGTAGATAGCAGCGGCAGAGAAATGCCTATTGAATAAGGAACCATGATCATGTCGGAACCCACATCTTCCCCGGTTACCGAGGTTGCCATCCTGGGCGGAGGCTGCTTCTGGTGCGTCGAGGCCGTCCTCGAGGATTTGCGCGGCGTCGTCAGCGTGCTGCCCGGCTATAGCGGCGGCCATGTCGATCATCCGTCGTACGAGCAGGTCTGCGGTAAAGCCACCGGTCATATCGAAGTCGCCCGCGTCGAGTTCGATCCCTCAGTATTGTCCTATGCCGACCTGTTGCGGGTATTTTTCGCGACGCATGACCCGACCACTCCGGGGCGTCAGGGTAATGACGTGGGCCCCCAGTACGAGTCCGCCATCTTTTGGCAAAACGAGACCCAGCGCGAGCAGGCCCAGACCGTTATCGCCGAAGTCGATGCGCAGCATATTTATGATGCGCCCATTGTGACCCAGCTGCGCGAGCCCGCCACGTTCTGGCCCGCAGAGGACTATCACCGTAATTACTTTGAATTGCATCCCGAACAGGGCTACTGCCAATTCGTGATTGCGCCAAAGGTCGCGAAATTCCGTAAACAATTCAGCGATCGACTGAAAAAACACGGTTAATACCCGTTCTTTCCTGGGGACGACTGGCTTTCAAGCCTCTCGTCCCCAATTTTTTTGGGGATTTCAGAAAAAAGTGCCGGTATTGCCGTAACGGCTTTGTAATGTGTGCTATAGTCTCGCTCCTTCGCTGCTTGAACACGAACTCAGACGAAACGCAGTTTCAGACGAGACGGATTCAGGCGGTGGGGCCGAAGTGGTGACGCAGTAAATTCCCGCGATGATGATTATTTGAGATCTAGTTGCACCGAAT
>NZ_BAAGVG010000025.1:0-220380 GCF_054780995.1 Bordetella tumbae | reverse complement strand
ACTGCGCCATATAAAAACCCCCGAAGGTTGGATTTTTGTCCAACTTCTGGGGGTCAGTTCACAGGGCACGCGCGAATCGCAGCCCTGCAAGATCTTTCTCTTTACAATCAGAGCAGCATAAAAACGCCAAGCAAGAGACTCGTGCCAGCGGTGTGATGAGCTTGAATTACTGCGAGTCGAGCCGAGGCAATCGGGCCGTGGGGGCGCCTCAAAGCCGAGTGGAGCGGATGCTGAAGGTAGGCCCGAAGGGGCCGGACGAAGCGAGCGAACACGGTGTCCGGCCCCCGCGGGCCGGACCGGCTTTGTGAAGCCCCCACGGCCCGATTGCCTCGGCTCGACGTCCATAAGCATGCCACCCGCCCATAAGCACACCCCCACCTATTCAACCAGAGCCAACAACGCAAACGCTCATATCCCCTGATGCTTGCGCACCGCCTCTGCCCAACGTCGCGCAACAGAAGGCGAGGTAGCGCACGTCGCGCTGGCTGTCACAACACGAACAGCACGCTCCAGCAGCTGGATATCGGCCTCGTGCTGGCGTGCCACGTGCGGGTCTTCGAAGAAGATCACGCGCTGGCATTGATGCTCCAGCACCAGCTCGGCGATCTGCGCATCGCCGCCGAGCGGGCCGCTCAGGTAACGCGTCACCCAGGGCGTGTCCTTGGGCCAGCCTCGCGACCATGCCAAGTCATTCAAGCGGCCGCCCGTTGTCCCCGTCGCCACACGGCGCGCATACTGCGACAACACTTCGAAATGCTCGTCGGCGAACGCCACCATGTCGTCTTTCAAGGCATCGTGGGCAATCAATGCCAAGGTCTGCCCCTCGAAATTGAACAACCGCGACAAGGCAGGATCCGGCGGCAAATCCGCCAACACGCGCTCGACCTCGATCCATTCAATCGCGCCAGCCAGCGTCGAAATGAACGGTCGGCCGTGCGTGATGCATTGACGCTTCAACGCCAGCGCTTCGGGGAAAATCGACGAAGGATCGACGGGATCAATCAGATAAATCGCGCCATCAAACGGCGCCTGCCCATCGCGCCCTTCGGTCACGCGGGCGACGAGTTTCATCAACCCGCCTTCGCGGCCATACGGATAGCGGATCAGCCCCCGATAGCCTTGCAACATACCCTCGCGCACGATGGCATCATGCGTGCGGCCTACCGTGTGCAGCTCGATCCCCATCTCGCGAATAGTGGCTCCCGAGGCACGCAGCCAAGTAAATAACGCCGCGTCAGGCGTCTCGTGATGAAGCCGGTTGGCCGCCAGGCCGAAGCGAAGATGAGGCACAGTCATATTGCTAGCAAAATAAGGTAGGTAGAAGAGAAATCTTAAGCCATATTACGTGCTTTCGCGCGCAACGATATGAAAGCCGATCTCCACGACCTGCTGCGCGGGCCATAGTCCATTGGCGCGAGCATCGATCATCTCGGCGGCCTGCTCGCCTATCGCTACGCCATCGACATGCACCGACGTGATCGACGGCGACATCGACGCGGCAAAATCCATGTCGCCAAATCCCACGACGGCCAAATCATCCGGCACGCTCAGCCCCTGCACGACAGCCTCTGTCAGCACACCGGCGGCCATCAGATCAGACGAGCAGAACACGGCATCGATGTCTTTCTGCAGGGCTTGCAATTGACGCAATCCCTCTCTGCCCTGCGCATGCGTGGTCGGCGCAGGCATGTGAATTACCCGCGGCTCCGGCAATCCGAGCGCCATCGCCGCACGCACGAAACTCTGCGCGCGCAATCGTGCACGCTCGTCGTCGCCGGCAAGCACCGCCTGACGCTTTTTACCGCGCTCATGCAGATACCGGCTGACTGCGGCGCCAATCGCATCGTGCGACAGGCTCAGCAGCATATCGATGGGGGTAGGCGTCGCATCCCAGGTCTCGACGATCGGGATGCCCGACGCCTTGAGCAATTGCCGCCCTTGTTCAGAATGCATCACACCCGTCAACACAATGCCATCTGGACGCCGGCCGATGATGGCGCGCAACAAGGCGTCCTCACTAGGCATGTCATAGCCGCTCTGCCCCACGATCAGTTGATAGCCCTTTGCCCCCAGAGATCGCGTCAACGCGGTAATCATCCCGCTGAACAAGGACCCCGCGATCGTCGGCACCAACACCGTCACCAAATGACTGCGCGACAACCGCAAACTGCCCGCCATCAGGTTCGGCACATAACCCAGCGACTGAATCGCCGCATTGACCTTTTCCAGCGTCTGGGGCGACACCGCCTGCGGCGTATTGATCGCCCGCGACACCGTGATCATCGCCACGCCAGCCACCCGAGCCACATCGCGCACCGTCACACTGGCACGTTCGCTGGAGCGGAGAGGATTCGGTTTCTCAGATGACATTTTCAATGTGGAAGTGACAAGGCCACCAAGCCTAACCTCTAGCTCCTCGAATGGGGAGGCGAGAGACCTAGGGTTTATACGGATATTCTGCCAGAGGCAGATATCCGTATTCTATAAAACTCAAATGACAACGTTACCAAATCACATGGCAACGTTACCATCAAATATGGTAACGTTGCCATCGATATAATACTTACCGGAGAGACACATGCATCAGCATGCACGTAAATGGCTCACAGGCCTCACCCTCATGTTGGCCGCGGGCGCCGCACAAGCCTGGCCCGACAAACCCGTCACCATGGTTGTCCCCTTCCCGCCGGGCGGCGCGACGGACTCCGTGGCCCGCGCCGTCGCCAACAAACTCGGCGAACAACTGAAGCAATCGTTTGTCGTGGAAAATAAAGCGGGCGCCACCGGCACCATCGGCGCCTCTCAAGTCGCCCGTGCCGCACCTGACGGCTACACCTTGATGGTGACCTCGCTCGCCCCCTTGGTCGTCGCCCCCCATCTGATGAAGGGCCTGAGCTACGATCCGGCAAAGGATTTCACCTACCTGACCGTTGCCGTGCAAACACCGAACGTCCTGGTCGTCAGCCCGAAACTGGCGCCCAGCATCAACTCGGTCCAGGACGTGCTCGCCCTGCTGAAGTCCAAGCCCGGTGAGATCAGTTTTGCGACCTCCGGCTCGGGCTCCTCCGATCACCTGACGGCTGAACTGTTCTGGCAAAAAACCGGTACCAAGGGCCTGCATATCCCGTACAAAGGCGGCGCACCGGCCATCTCTGATCTGCTGGGCAGCCAGGTCGACATGTCGTTCCAGAACGTAAACGCCGTGCTGCCGCACATCCAATCGGGCAAACTCAAAGCCATCGCCATCACCGGCAACAAGCGCTCACCTGTGTTGCCGAACGTGCCCACCCTTTCCGAGTTGAACGTCCCGGGTGTCGAAGTCTATGCTTGGCAAGGCATTGTCGCCCCCAAGAACCTGCCGGCAGATATCCGCGACAAGCTCTCCGCAGCGCTCACCACTGCCATCAAGGATCCAGCCGTCAGCAAACCCTTTACCGACGTCGGCCTGGAAGTCGTCGCCAACACTCCAGAGACCTTTACGAAATTCCAGCAAGACGAAAGCAAACGCTGGAAAACCGTGATCGAAACCGGCAACATTACCGTGCAATAAATCATCTTTGGTCGCGGTGAAAATAGATCGCTACCCGGGCCTGCCTCGCACGTGGCGATCTATCATCCCGCTGCTCGTTTAAATGCGCCATCCGGTCCGCTCGGGTAGCCGTCTGCAATACCCGGCCCGTGCACACCAGCATCTGCCAACGCCGTCCCACTACGCACCTCGATTACCGCTCGCCGTTATTTTCTGCCATCCCGTTTCCCGCAGCAGGCTTTGTTTCAAGAGATCACCATGTCGACCACTGCCACTCCCTCTCGCCACACCCCCGTCATCACTCACATGCGCGTCGTTCCCGTGGCGGGCCAGGACTCGATGCTGCTCAACCTGAGCGGCGCCCACGCCCCATACTTCACGCGCAATCTGATCATTCTGACCGACAGTGCAGGCAACACAGGCGCGGGCGAAGTTCCTGGCGGAGAAAAGATCCGCGAAACCCTGGAAGACGCACGTGACATCATCGTCGGCAGCGCCATTGGCGACTACAACCGAACGTTGAATAAAATGCGCCAGGCCTTCGCCAATCGCGACAGCGCGGGACGTGGGCAACAAACCTTTGATTTACGCATCGCGATTCACGCCGTGACGGCCGCAGAATCAGCGCTGCTCGACCTGCTGGGCCAACACCTGCAGGTCCCGTTGGCCGCCTTGCTGGGCGAAGGCGTACAGCGCACGTCGGTGCAAATGCTGGGCTATCTGTTCTACGTCGGCGACCGCAATGCCACGCCCCTGCCCTATCACAGCGAACCCGACGCCGCGGACGACTGGCTGCGTCTGCGTCACGAAAAGGCCCTGACACCCGAAGCCATCGTCAAACTCGCCGAGGCATCCTACCAACGCTATGGCTTTGAGGACTTCAAACTCAAAGGCGGCGTGCTGCGCGGCGAAGAAGAAGTCGAAGCCATCCGCGCCCTGCACGAACGTTTCCCGAAAGCGCGCATCACATTGGATCCCAACGGCGGCTGGCTGCTGCAAGACGCGATCCGCCTATGCCGTGACCTGCATGGCGTCATGGCCTACGCAGAAGATCCCTGCGGCGCC
This sequence comes from Bordetella tumbae, assembly GCF_054780995.1. Taxonomy (NCBI): domain Bacteria; kingdom Pseudomonadati; phylum Pseudomonadota; class Betaproteobacteria; order Burkholderiales; family Alcaligenaceae; genus Bordetella; species Bordetella tumbae. The sequence goes on along the minus strand of NZ_BAAGVG010000025.1, from coordinate 215,786 downwards.
GAAGGCGTATTCTCCGGCCGCGAAGTGATGGCGGAATTCCGCCGCGCCACAGGCCTGCCCACCGCCACCAACATGATCGCCACCGACTGGCGCGAAATGGCGCATGCGCTTTCACTGCAATCCGTCGATATCCCGCTGGCCGATCCGCATTTCTGGACGCTGCAGGGCTCGGTGCGCGTCGCGCAGACATGCCAGGCATTTGGCCTGACCTGGGGCTCGCATTCGAACAATCATTTCGACATCTCGCTGGCCATGTTCACCCACGTAGGCGCAGCCGCCCCAGGACGCGTCACCGCGATCGACACGCACTGGATCTGGCAAGACGGCCAATACCTGACGCGCAATCCCTTGCAGATCAAACAAGGTCACATCGAGCTGCCACAGACCGGCGGATTGGGCATCGAGCTCGACATGGATGCCATCGAACGCGCACACCAACTTTACCTGCAACACGGTCTGGGCGCACGCGACGACGCCATGGCAATGCAATACCTCGTGCCGGACTGGAAGTTCAACAACAAACTGCCTTGCTTGGTACGTTGATACACCTACATGCAGCCGGCTCGCTGCTGACAAAGCACTCGAATTCGTCAGGCACCGAGCATTCAGCAAAGGCCGTGCTGCAGGTAGGCTGAGCTTTAGGCAGCCCAGCAACGGCAGGCTCCACGCTTCGCCGTGCTCCTCAAAAAGGACCTTTTCGTCTCGGAGACAGCCTACAGTAAAAACCCCGGCCACTGAGTGCATGCCTCAGTGCCGGGGTTTAATCGTCAACATGGCCTCTCAGGCCGTACAGAAACTCAATCCGCCTCTTCGATCCAGGCCATCTGGATCGCCTCGAGGATCTTTTCCCCGCTGCGGCTGGGATCATCGTCAAAGCCCGGCAAGGCTATGACCCATTCACGCAGTTGCGTAAAACGCACGGTGTTGGGATCGACGTCCGGATGCGTATCCACCAAGGCGGCGGCGATATCGTATGTATCTACCCACTTCATCAGTGTGCCTCTTTCGCGTGATTGATCGTGTATTTGGGGATTTCGACCGTCAGGTCCGTGTCTTCGACAATCGCCTGGCACGACAACCGAGAGGTCGAGCTCAATCCCCAGGCCTTGTCCAACATGTCTTCTTCGCTATCCGACGCGTCCTCCAACGAGGAAAAGCCTTCGCGCACAATCACGTGACAGGTCGTGCAGGCACACGATAATTCGCACGCATGCTCGATATCAATGTGATTGTTGAGCAAGACACGGCAGATAGACTGGCCCTTGGGCGCGTCTTCGATGACGGCTCCCTCGGGGCACAATTCCGGGTGAGGCAATACGGTGAGTTTAGGCATACGTCAGGCGAGTTCGTCTAATTTACGGCCAGCCAGCGCTGCACGGATACCACGATCCATGCGACGGGCGGCAAAGTCTTCGGTGGCATCGGACAAGGCTTGAACAGCAGCGCGCACGACATCGACATCGTCAGCACCTTGCGCAGCGGCAGCCGCCGCGACACGTTCATCCACCAACTGTCGTTCCGCTGCGTCCAGCAAATCGCCGTCGGCCGCCAGCGCTGCCTGCACGGACTCAACGAGCTGACGCGCCTCGACCTGCTGCTCACGCAGCATGCGGGCTCGCGCATCGCTGTCCGCCTGCGCCACGCTGTCGGCCAACATGCGGGTAATCTCATCATCCGACAGGCCATACGAGGGTTTGACCGACACAGAGGCCTCGACGCCCGTGCTTTGCTCGCGCGCCGTCACGCTCAACAAACCATCGGCGTCGACCTGGAACGTCACGCGAATCCGCGCCGCGCCCGCCACCATCGGGGGAATGCCCCGCAACTCAAAACGGGCCAGCGAACGGCAGTCGGACACCAGCTCACGCTCGCCCTGCACCACATGCACACTCATGGCGCCTTGACCGTCTTTGAACGTGGTGAACTCCTGGGCACGCGCCACAGGGATCGTGCTGTTGCGAGGAATGATGCGCTCGACCAGCCCGCCCATGGTTTCCAACCCCAGCGACAAGGGCGTCACATCCAATAGCAACCAGTCCTCGCCGGGCATGCGGTTGCCAGCCAGCAAGTTAGCCTGCAACGCCGCGCCCAGGGCCACCACTTGATCGGGATCCAGATCGACCAGAGGCTGCGTTCCAAACAGATCAGCCACCGCCTGGCGGATCACCGGCATACGAGTGGCCCCGCCTACCATCACCACGCCTTTGACATCGGACACGGTCAAAGCCGCATCACGCAACGCAGCACGGGCACGATCCAACGTACGGCGCACCAGCGGCTGCGCCAACTGTTCGAACTGGGCACGGCTCAATGTGACGTTCAACGCACGGCCGTCTTGCAACACCGCGCTCAGTGTCGCGCTGTCAGCGTCAGACAAGGCCTCACGCGCCGCACGGGCGGCAACGAGCAAAGCACGACGGTCGGCGGGGACCAACGATCTGAGCGACGATTGACCGTCAGATGCATCGGACACTGCTCCCGCAGCGCCCTCACCCGCCAAAGCCGCGTAGGCATACTCGCCAATGAGCCAATCGAAATCGTCGCCGCCCAATGCGGTATCGCCTCCGGTCGCAACGACCTCGAACACCCCTTTGGTCAAGCGCAGGATGGAAACATCAAACGTGCCTCCACCCAAGTCATAAACGGCGTAAGTACCCTCGGCAGCCTGATCCAGGCCATAAGCAATTGCCGCGGCGGTGGGCTCATTCAACAGGCGCAGAACATTCAGGCCCGCCAAACGGGCGGCATCGCGCGTGGCCTGACGCTGGGCATCATCGAAATATGCCGGCACCGTAATCACGGCGCCGACCAGGTCATCGCCCAATACGTCTTCGGCGCGTTGGCGCAACGTGGCCAATATCTGTGCCGAGATCTCGACCGGGCTCAGGTCGCCCTGCACCGTCCGCAGCCGCACCATACCCGGCGCGTCAACAAACTCGTATGGCGCCCCGCTGGCCACAGCCTCATCGAGCGCACGCCCCATGAAACGCTTGACCGATACGATGGTATTCAAAGGATCTGCGGCCTGCTGCACCAATGCCTGCCGGCCAATGTTGACCTTGCCATCGGCAAAATAGCGCACGGCCGACGGCAGCAAAGCCTGGCCATCGGCATCGAGCAAAACCTCTGAAGCGCTGCTGCGTACAGCGGCGACCAGGGAGTTTGTCGTCCCCAGGTCGATACCCACTGCCAGCTTGCGTTGGTGTGGCGCCGGCGATTCGCCTGGCTCGGAAATCTGCAATAAGGCCATGATTATGCTTCGAATCGAAAAGCGAAAAAGCGGCGCAAGCCGCGCGACGCTGGCACGATGACCGCTAGTGGGTCACTTGCACCGCGGCGAGTTCTTGGGCCAGTTTCTCGACGAACATCCACTCGCGCACCTTGATGCCGGCGGCCGCGTAGTCGTGGCGCTCGTCGAGCAATGTCGTGAGTGTGTCTTGCATCTGCCGGCGAGCCTGAGTCAACTCGGCCTCGAGCGCTGCGTACGCATCAGGATCGTTGCGCGCGTCGTCCAGCATTTCGCGCCATTGCATCTGCTGCGTCAGAAACGACACGTCCATCGACGTATTGCTTTCAGTTTGCAGATCGACGCCAGCCTGCTCGCACAAATAACGAGCCCGCAATAACGGATCCCGCAATTGCCGATAGGCCTCGTTGGCACGCGCCGCCCACTGCATGGCGACACGACGCTCGGCCGGACTGGCCGTCGCAAAACGATCCGGATGCACCTGTGCGGCCACAGTGCGCCAAGCGCTCTCGAGTACCTGCCCATCGATATTGAATCGCGCGGGCAAACCAAACAAACTGAAGTGATTGTCCGCGGCCAAGACTACACCGTGAACGACTCGCCGCAGCCGCAGGTCGCCTTCTCGTTGGGATTGCTGAACTTGAAGCCCTCGTTCAGGCCCTCGCGTGCGTAGTCGAGCTCGGTACCATCCAGATAGGACAGGCTCTTGGGATCGACGAACACCCTGACGCCAAAGCTTTCGAAGATCAGATCTTCGGGTGCGGGATCATCGACATATTCGAGCTTGTACGCCATGCCCGAACATCCCGTGGTACGCACGCCCAGGCGCAGGCCGACGCCCTTGCCACGCTTTTGCAGGTAGCGCCCGATATGCGAGGCCGCCTGTTGGGTCAAGGTTACAGCCATCGCTCAGCCCGCCGTCGCAACCGCCGCCGCATCGGATTGCGCAGGTGCAGCAGCGTGTTTGTCTTTGTAATCCTGGACGGCAGCCTTGATGGCGTCTTCGGCCAAGATCGAACAGTGGATCTTCACGGGCGGCAATGCCAGTTCTTCGGCAATGTGCGTATTGCGGATGTTGAGGGCCTCGTCCAGCGATTTGCCCTTGACCCATTCCGTCACCAGCGAGCTGGAGGCGATGGCCGAGCCACAGCCGTAGGTCTTGAAGCGTGCGTCTTCGATGATGCCCGAATCGTTCACCTTGATTTGCAGCTTCATCACGTCGCCGCAAGCCGGTGCGCCGACCATGCCGGTGCCGACCGAGTCGTCACCCTTTTCGAACGAGCCCACATTGCGGGGATTTTCGTAGTGATCCAGAACTTTGGTGCTGTATGCCATGATGTTTCTCCTGTATCTGTCGCGTGGCGGCTTAGTGGGCCGCCCACTGCACGCTATTCAGGTCAATGCCGTCCTGGGCCATTTCCCACAGCGGCGACATATCGCGCAATTTGCCCACGCGGCTCTTGATGAGCTCGATCGTGAAGTCGACTTCTTGTTCGGTGGTAAAGCGGCCCAGCGTAAAACGAATGGAGCTATGCGCCAGCTCATCATTGCGGCCAAGCGCGCGCAACACGTAAGACGGCTCCAGGCTGGCCGAGGTGCAAGCGGAACCGCTCGAAACCGCCAGTTCCTTGATCGCCATGATCAGCGATTCGCCTTCGACATAGTTGAAGCTGACGTTCAGATTGTGCGGAACGCGGTGCTCCATGCTGCCGTTCAGATAGGTTTCTTCGATTTGCGACAGGCCTGCCCACAAACGATCACGCAGCATGCGGATACGTTCGTTTTCAGTGCCCATCTCCTCGCGCGCCAGGCGGAATGCTTCGCCCATACCGACGATCTGGTGCGTGGCCAGGGTGCCGGAACGGAAACCACGTTCGTGACCGCCACCATGGATTTGCGCCTCGATACGCACGCGCGGTTTGCGACGCACATACAAGGCACCGATGCCCTTGGGACCGTAGGTCTTGTGTGCGGAGAACGCCATCAGATCGACTTTCACCTTTTGCAGATCGATTTCGACCTTGCCGGTGGCTTGCGCCGCATCCACGTGAAAAATAATGCCTTTTTCACGGCAGATTTCACCCAAGGTCTCGATATCCTGGATCACACCGATTTCGTTGTTAACCAGCATTACCGAAACCAGAATGGTGTCGGGACGAAGCGCTGCCTTGAAAACGTCCAGATCCAGCAGGCCGTCATCACGCACATCGAGGTAGGTGACCTCGAAGCCTTGGCGCTCCAGCTCCCGACAGGTGTCCAGCACCGCCTTGTGCTCGGTCTTGACCGTGATAATGTGCTTGCCGCGCTCGGCGTAGAAATTGGCCGCGCCCTTGATAGCCAGGTTATCCGACTCGGTCGCACCGGACGTCCAGATGATCTCGCGGGGATCGGCGTTGACGAGTTTGGCGACTTCGTTGCGGGCGTTTTCGACCGCCTCTTCGGCCTCCCAGCCAAAGGCGTGGCTACGCGACGCGGGGTTGCCAAAGTTGTCGTACAGCCAAGGCACCATTTTGTCGACCACGCGCGGATCGACTGGCGTGGTGGCAGAGTAATCGAGATAAATTGGGCGAGTGGTCATGAAGTGCTACTCCTGCTTATACGGTGGCGTCGGCGGCGACGGCGGACACAGCGGTCGCGGTTTCGCCCGCGCCTCGCTCCATCCGTACGGTGGAACACCCTTGTGCCGCCTTGGAGGCCTCCTGCAATTGGCGCAGCCGTTGCTGATCGACCAGGTCTTGCAGGGAAACGGAATCTAGATAGTCGACCATTTTGCGGTTCAGCGTGGTCCAGAGCTCGTGCGTCATGCACTTGCCGGACTTGCCGTCGCGACCGCTGGTGCAGTCGTGCTTGCCGCCACAGCTGGTGGCGTCCAGCGGCTCGTCCACCGCAAAAATGATGTCGGCAACCGTGACGTTGCGCGCCAGACGGGCCAGCGAATAACCGCCGCCGGGGCCGCGCACGCTATCGACCAGCTCGTGCCGGCGCAGTTTGCCGAAGAGCTGTTCAAGGTAAGAAAGCGAGATATTCTGGCGCTGACTGATCGCCGCGAGCGTTACCGGACCGCTGTGCTGCCGCATGGCCAGGTCGATCATCGCGGTAACCGCGAAACGCCCCTTTGTAGTGAGCCGCATGGTGGATTCCTGTGGAAACGTGCTGGCGCCCATCATCGGGCAACCAATACCTGAGTAATTGCGTCAAGTATAGCAAATTCCCGACTAAATTGCTAAGTCATCTTCAGGAATATGCATATAAGCGAGACATCGGCTAGCTCCCGCAACGCCCTACCCGGGGATGACGGACACGCGCATCCACCATAAAAAACCGCGCCAAGGCGCGGTTTTTGAGCTGATCGAGCCAGCTTAAGCTATAGCCAGTAATTAGGCTGCCTGGTATTGGGTAGCCCGCTTGCGGACCAGCTCCAACACACCCTGACAGGCATCCTCCAGGTAATCCAGGACCTTGCCGAAGCCATCGAGGCCGCCATAGTACGGATCAGGCACCGTGGCTTCTTCGAATTCATTGGCAAAGCGCATCAGCAGCATCAGCTTGTGCTGATAAATTTTCGGGCATTGCTGTTGCAGCGCGGAAAGATTGTCCCAATCCATAGCCAAAATGAGATCAAATTCGCGGAAGTCGTCCGCCGTCACCTGGCGGGCCTCGCAATGGTTGATCTCGTAGCCGCGCTTGCGAGCGGCCGCCTGGGCGCGGGCGTCAGGCGCCTCGCCAATGTGATAGGCATGCGTACCAGCGGAATCCACACGCACCACCTCCCCCAAACCGGCATCGCTCACCAAATGGCGAAAAACGCCCTCTGCGCTGGGGGAGCGGCAGATGTTACCCATGCAAACGAAAAGTACCTTGGTCATCATGGGTGTAAGTCTGCGGGAAAACCCGGAATATAGCAAGTTTTTTTTGCAATTGCGCAACTGGGCTGCCCTTTAGTGTTACTGTAATTTTTTCGTTAAAAGTCAATGATATACAACGATAATTACGAGTAACACATGAGCTATTTGAGGCATTGCCTGTAACAAACCCGTTGGATTGACCGCAGCGCAGCAGCGACCTGTAACCGCCGCTGGCCAATGTGCTGCGACACCACCTTGTTAAGGGCCCGCGGCCGCCCTATCAGCCTCACTGAACGGCATCATGAGGCCCGCGCGCTTCGCACCCAGCGACGATGTTTCCAGGCCCTTCGGTTAAGCGGCGCCATCCAACAATACGCGCTGCTTGAGCGCATTCAGCGCATCTCGCGCAGCGGCAGCTTGCTCGAACTCCAGGTTGCGGGCATGGTCTGTCATGAGCTTTTCGAGACGACGAATTTCCTTGGCCACGGCCTTTTCGTCGGTCAAGACCTCGGGACCGATAGCCGCCTCCAGCGTATCGTGACGAACCGGCGCCACGATGCCATCGATGAGCTCGCGCACCGCTTTGTTCACGCCGCGCGCGGTGATGCCGTTGTCCGCGTTGAATTGCAGTTGTTTGTTGCGCCGGCGCTCCGTTTCGTCCATGGCGCGCCGCATGGAGGCGGTGATCTGGTCAGCGTACAGAATGGCATGGCCATTGAGATTTCGCGCCGCCCGGCCGATCGTCTGGATCAAGCTGCGCTCCGAACGCAGGAAACCTTCTTTGTCGGCGTCGAGAATGGCGACCAGTGACACCTCAGGGATATCCAGCCCCTCGCGCAGCAAGTTGATCCCGACCAACACATCAAAGGTGCCCAGCCGCAGATCACGAATGATCTCGACGCGCTCGACCGTGTCGATATCGGAGTGCAAATAGCGGACACGAACACCGTGCTCGGACAGATAGTCTGTCAGGTCTTCGGCCATACGCTTGGTCAAGGTCGTCACCAGCACGCGTTCCTGCGCAGCTACACGCACCTTGATTTCGCCCAGCAAATCGTCGACCTGAGTGCGCGCGGGCCGCACCTCCACCTGCGGGTCTACCAGCCCGGTAGGCCGCACGACTTGCTCGACCACATTGTCGGCGTGTTCTTGCTCATATGCCGCAGGCGTCGCCGAAACGAACACGCACTGACGCATACGCGCCTCGAACTCCTCCAGTTTCAACGGCCGATTATCCAGGGCCGAGGGCAGCCTGAAACCGTATTGCACCAAGGTCTCTTTGCGCGCCCTATCACCCCGATACATCCCCCCCAACTGCCCTATCGTGACGTGGCTTTCGTCGATGAACATCAATGCATCGGAGGGCAGATAATCAATCAGCGTGGGTGGCGGCTCGCCCGCCGCGGCACCCGACAAGTGGCGAGAATAGTTTTCGATACCTTTGCAAAACCCGAGCTCTTGCAGCATCTCCAAATCGAAACGCGTACGCTGCTCAAGCCGCTGCGCCTCGACAAGTTTGCCGTCAGCAGTCAGGAATTTCAGGCGCTCGCGCAGCTCTTCTTTGATCGTCTCGATGGCGCGCAACACGGTATCACGCGGCGTGACATAGTGCGAACCAGGATAGACAGTAAAGCGGGGAACCTTTTGACGTACGCGCCCGGTCAGCGGATCGAACAACTCCAACGTCTCGATCTCGTCATCAAATAGCGCCAGGCGCAATGCCAATTCCGGGCTTTCCGCCGGGAAAATATCGATCGTCTCCCCGCGCACACGGAATGTGCCACGGGTGAAATCCGCGTCGTTGCGCGTGTACTGCATGGCGACCAGGCGCGCCAATATTTCGCGCCGCGAGATGCGATCGCCGGAACGCAGAATCAACACCATCGCGTGATAATCGCCCGGATTACCGATACCGTAGATACACGAGACAGTTCCCACAATCACCGTGTCGCGCCGCTCGAGCAGGCTCTTGGTTGCGGACAGGCGCATCTGCTCGATATGTTCGTTGATGGACGAATCCTTTTCAATGAACAGGTCGCGTGTGGGGACGTAGGCCTCGGGCTGATAGTAGTCGTAGTACGACACGAAATACTCGACGGCGTTCTTGGGAAAGAACTCGCGCATTTCGGCGTACAACTGCGCCGCCAAGGTCTTGTTTGGCGCCAATACCAACGCAGGCCGGCCGAGCCGGGCGATGATGTTGGCCATGGTGTAGGTCTTGCCAGAACCCGTCACACCCAGCAAGGTTTGGCACATCAAACCGTCTCGAATGCCATCGCTCAGCCCTTCGATCGCGCCAGGCTGGTCGCCAGCAGGCGGATACGGCTGATACAAATGAAAGGGGCTGTCGGGGAAATCGACGAATCCAGGAGCTGTCATGCTAGACTGTCTGAGGGTAAACCCCTCATTATCCACAGCAGTGCCTTCCGCGTCTATCTACCCTTAGCGAATCCTCATGAGCTCTCTTTTCGATTCCGTCGAACTTGCGCCGCGCGACCCCATCCTGGGTCTGAACGAACAGTACAACGCCGACACCCGCCCCGGTAAAGTCAATCTGGGCGTGGGCGTGTACTACGATGACGACGGTCGCATTCCCCTGCTGGCTGCTGTGCGCAAGGCCGAAATTGCGCGTATCGAAGCGGCCGCCGCGCGCGGCTATCTGCCTATCGAGGGCATTGCCGGCTACAACAAGGGCGCTCAAACGCTGTTGCTGGGCGCTGATTCCCCGCTGGCCGCCGAAGGCCGCGTGTTGACCACCCAGGCCCTGGGCGGCACCGGCGCACTGAAAATCGGCGCAGATTTCCTGCGTCAATTGCTGCCCCAGTCCAAAGTGCTGATCAGCAATCCCAGCTGGGAAAACCACCGCGCCCTGTTCGAACGCGCGGGCTTCCCGGTCGATACCTACGCCTATTACGACGCCGCGACGCACGGCCTGGATTTCCAGGGCATGCTGGCCTCGCTGCAGGCCGCCCCTGAACAGACCATCGTGGTGTTGCACGCTTGCTGCCACAACCCGACTGGCGTTGATCCTACGGCCGAGCAGTGGCAACAAATCGCCCAGATCGTCAAGTCTCGCAAGCTGGTGCCGTTCCTGGACATCGCTTACCAAGGCTTTGGCGCCGGCCTGCAAGAGGACGCCGCCGTCGTACGCTTGTTTGCAGATCTGGGCCTGACGATGCTGATCAGCTCGTCGTTCTCGAAATCGTTCTCGCTGTATGGCGAGCGCGTGGGCGCCCTGACGGTGGTCGCGGGCAACCAAGACGAAGCCAAGCGTGTGCTGAGCCAGCTCAAGCGCGTGATCCGCACCAACTACTCCAACCCGCCCACGCACGGCGGCACGGTGGTGTCGTCGGTGTTGAACACGCCCGAGCTGTATACGCTATGGGAACAGGAACTCGCCAGTATGCGTGACCGCATCCGTCTGATGCGCGAACAACTGGTCGACAAAATCAAGGCAGCAGGCGCCTCGCAAGACTTCAGTTTCGTACGCGAGCAGCGCGGCATGTTCTCGTATTCGGGCCTGACCTCGGCACAAGTCGACACCCTGCGCGAAGAACACGGCATCTACGCCGTGTCCAGCGGCCGCATCTGCGTCGCTGCGCTCAACAGCCACAATATCGATACAGTGGCCAAGGCTATCGCAGCGGTCATCAAATAAACAGCAGGCGCACTCTCACCTGACTGAAGGACCCGGACGCAAGAACGGGTCCTTTTCTTTTTTGTCGCCGGGCCGCCCCAAGATAAAAACGCCCCCCTCGGGGGGCAGCAAGCCGAAGGCGCAGCGTGAGGGCATTTTTATCGCTGTTCGTGTGGTGGGCGGTTGCTGCTCTTGATTGTCTCTCTGAAGGCGTCCCTGTCGCGTGCCTGAGCGTGGCGCCGGGCCTATCGCACGGACTCGGCCCATGAGCAGGGGCCTCGGTCCGCTGCGCGGACTAAATCCGTGCTCAACGGCCCGGCACCACGCCCAGGCACGCGACAGGGACTCATGATGAGGGAATGCAACGAGGGCTAATGGCCATCAGCTGTTTGTTGAAGCCGACTTTGGCAATGCGATGGGTTGAGCTAGCGCCACCCGCCTAGCCTGAACGTCACTCAACAGCGTTGATACAGCAAAGCGCATGACATCCGTCAATGGCAGACATTGCGAGCAGGAGGTCGGCGTGTAAAAGCCCCGCCGGGCCGTTGAGCCGCGATTTAGCCCGCGAAGCGGGCCGAGGCCCCTGCTCATGGGCCGAGTCGCGGCGATAGGCCCGGCGGGGCTTTTACACGCCGATCTCCTGCGCCAAAAGAACTCCACTCTACGCATGCCACAGACCGCACAACCATGACATCCAAAAAAGACGTCACGCCTTCGGCTTGCTCCCCCCCCGAGGGGGCGCTTTTTGCCGGTACATACCAATGCATATCGTTCCCGCAGTCCTATTCGTCGCCACGTGACTTGCTTTTTTATATAGGCTCGTCCAAAATCCTGCTGTATATTCATACAGTCCGAAGCGGATCATTGCCATGGCTACCAAACTCACCGAGCGCCAACAGGAAATCCTGAACCACATCCGGCAAACGGTGGCACGCACCGGCTTTCCTCCTACTCGTGCCGAAATTGCCCGAGCATTGGGTTTTCGTTCTCCCAATGCCGCCGAGGACCACCTCAAGGCTCTCGCGCGCAAGGGGGCCATCGAGTTGACGGCCGGCGCATCACGCGGTATCCGGCTGATAGAGTCCATTGACCCCGCCACCTCTTCTCATGGTCACGCCACATCGCCTGCCGGCGTTGCAGCGCCATCGAGCCTCGCCAGGTTCGCCGCGGACGCGGTGAGCCGCCTATTGCTGCCGCTGGTAGGCCGCGTGGCAGCAGGCAGCCCCATTCTGGCTGCCGAGCATGTCGAGCGCGAGGTCGGCGTGGATCCTGGACTGTTTGCCCAGACGCCCGACTACCTGCTGAAAGTACGCGGCATGAGTATGCGCGACGCAGGGATCCTCGAAGGCGATCTGCTCGCCGTCAAGCGAGCCACCGAGGCACGCAATGGCCAGATCGTCGTTGCCCGCCTGGGCGACGACGTTACGGTAAAACGCCTGCAACACCGCCAAGGACACATCGAGCTCCTGCCTGAAAATCCAGATTTCTCGCCCATCGTGGTGGATGGGACACTAGACTTTGCGCTTGAGGGCATTGCTGTTGGCCTGATCCGCACGCAGGCACTGCATTAATTAACCGCCATACTTGCTGCCCCTCCAGCAGCAAAAAGCCCCCGAACTCATGCGAGTTGCAATGAATTCGGGGGCTTTGGTGTCATACCGATGGTATGACACGAACCGCTGAAGTCTTAATGCTTGAACACAGGATCACCCGGCGCAGCGGTTTCCGCTGCTTTGGCGACCAAGGGCTCCTTGACGACTTCTTCGTCGGACAGTGGCTCGGGCTGGCGTTCCAGCGCCAGCTCAAGCACCTTGTCGATCCAACGCACCGGCACGATCTCGAGGTGGTTTTTGACGTTGTCCGGAATGTCGGCCAAGTCTTTGACGTTCTCCTCGGGAATCAGCACTGTCTTGATACCACCACGGTGCGCAGCCAGCAGTTTTTCCTTTAGGCCACCGATCGGCAAGACCTCGCCACGCAAGGTGATTTCACCCGTCATTGCCACATCAGCGCGCACCGGAATACGCGACAAAGCCGAGACCATGGCTGTGGTGATGGCGATACCCGCCGATGGGCCGTCCTTCGGCGTAGCGCCTTCGGGGACGTGAACGTGCATGTCGTGCTTTTCGAACACGCTGTCGGCAAAACCCAGACGACGCGCACGCGAGCGTACGACAGTACGAGCGGCTTCCACCGACTCTTTCATCACGTCACCCAGCGAACCGGTACGTTGAATCACGCCCTTGCCAGACATATCGGCGACTTCGATCGTGAGCAAATCGCCGCCGACTTCGGTCCAGGCCAAACCGGTGACTTGGCCGATCTGGTTTTCCTTTTCTGCCATGCCAAAGGTATAACGACGCACGCCCAGGTACTTGCTGAGGTTCTCGGCGTCGACTTTGACGGGCTCGACCGTCTGAGACACAGGCTTGCCCTCGGCCTTGGCCTTGTCTGCCTGAGCTAAGGACTCTTTCACGACCTTGCGGCAGATCTTGCCGACTTCGCGCTCGAGCGCACGCACACCGGCTTCGCGAGTGTAGTAACGCACGATATCGCGCAAGGCGGAATCGTCAACCACTAGTTCAGATTCCTTGACGCCGTTGTTCTTCATCAGCTTGGGCAGCAGATGGTCACGGGCGATATGGATTTTTTCGTCTTCGGTGTAGCCCGACAGACGAATGACTTCCATACGATCCAACAACGCGGGCGGGATGTTCAGCGTATTGCTGGTGGCCACGAACATGACGTCAGACAGATCAAAGTCGACTTCGATGTAGTGATCCTGGAACGTGTGGTTCTGTTCGGGGTCGAGCACCTCGAGCAATGCCGAGGCGGGATCGCCACGGAAATCCATACCGAGCTTGTCGATCTCATCCAGCAGGAACAAGGGGTTACGCACGCCGACCTTGCTCATGTTCTGCACGATCTTGCCGGGCATGGAACCGATGTAGGTACGGCGATGGCCACGGATTTCGGCCTCGTCGCGCACGCCGCCCAGGGCCATACGCACGAACTTGCGGTTCGTGGCACGCGCAATGGATTGTCCCAGCGAGGTTTTACCGACGCCCGGAGGGCCTACCAGGCAGAGAATCGGGGCCTTGACCTTGTCGACACGCTGCTGCACGGCCAGATACTCGACGATGCGCTCTTTGACCTTTTCCAGGCCATAGTGATCGTCATCGAGCACGTTTTCGGCGTTGCTGATGGAGTTGTTGATCTTGCTCTTTTTCTTCCAGGGAAGATTGATGAGCGTATCGATGTAGTTGCGCACCACGGTAGCTTCGGCCGACATGGGCGACATGAGCTTGAGTTTTTTGAGCTCGGCGTCGGCCTTCTTGCGCGCATCCTTGGGCATATGCGCAGCAATGATTTTCTTTTCGAGCTCTTCGATGTCGGCGCCTTCTTCGCCCTCGCCCAACTCTTTCTGAATGGCTTTGACTTGCTCGTTCAGATAATAGTCGCGCTGGCTTTTCTCCATCTGCTTTTTGACGCGGCCACGGATACGCTTTTCGACCTGAAGGATGTCGATTTCCGTTTCCAATTGCGTCAGCAGGCCCTCGAGGCGCTCGGAAGTGCCGAGGATTTCCAGCATCGTCTGCTTTTGCTCGAGCTTGAGCGGCAGATGGGCGGCGATGGTGTCGGCCAGACGGCCGGCATCGTCGATCCCAGCCAGCGAGGTCAGAATCTCGGGCGGGATCTTTTTGTTGAGTTTGACGTACTGCTCGAACTGGGCCACGATCGCGCGGCGCAGAGCCTCGGTCTCTGAGCTTTGCGCAGGATCGAGTTCGACGGGGGTGACCTGGCACACGAAATGCGTTTCGGCGTCGTCGATCGTATCGATACGCGCGCGTTGCGTGCCCTCGACCAGCACCTTGACGGTACCGTCAGGCAATTTCAGCATTTGCAGAATGCTAGCCACGCAGCCGATTTCGTAGACGTCTTCGGGCGTAGGATCGTCTTTGCCGGCGGATTTTTGCGCCACCAGCATGATGCTTTTGCCCGATTCCATGGCGACTTCGAGCGCCTTGATCGAACGGGGACGGCCCACAAACAGCGGAATAACCATGTGCGGGAACACCACCACGTCGCGCAGAGGCAGCAGCGGCAGGTCGATGGGTTCGGATGGCAGGGTCTGACTGGCAGACATATAGGATTCCTTGATTTGACTCGGCATAATGTAGATCGGATCCCAAGCGAAGCTGGTTATCCGAATCCGTTACGTCTGATATGGGAACAATAGCCGAAAATTCAAGCCGTCGTCGTCCGCATAACCCCCTAAATGCAAAAAAACCCGTTACAAAACGGGTTTTTTGCTGGATTTTGCTTTGTTTGACGAAGCAATGAATCAGGCAGCTGCGCCCCGCACCTGGGGCTGAGCCGGCTTGTCCGAGGTCCCCGTCTCGTCGGCGTAAATCAGCAAGGGCTTGCCGTCGCCGTCGATGACGTTTTCGTCCAAAACCACGCGGCTGACGTTGCCTTGAGAGGGCAAGTCATACATGGTGTCCAGCAAGGCGCCTTCGATAATGGAACGCAGGCCGCGAGCACCCGTTTTGCGCTTGAGCGCTTTGCGGGCAATGGCCTTGAGTGCACCGGGGCGTATGTCGAGCTCGGCGCCCTCCATGGCAAAGAGCTTTTGGAACTGTTTGATCAGCGAGTTCTTGGGCTCGGTCAGGATTTGAACGAGTGCCGCCTCGTCGAGCTCGTCCAGGGTCGCCACAACAGGCAGACGGCCCACCAACTCGGGAATCAGACCAAATTTGATCAGATCCTCGGGCTCGACTTCGCTGAACAACTCGCCTACGCCCCGCTCGGATTTTGCCTTGACGGAGGCGGAGAAACCGATGCCGGACTTTTCAGTACGGTCGCGGATGACTTTTTCCAGGCCGTCGAACGCACCACCCACGATGAACAGAATGTTGGTGGTATCGACCTGGACGAAATCCTGGTTGGGATGCTTGCGACCACCCTGCGGCGGTACCGAGGCGACGGTGCCCTCGATGAGCTTGAGCAACGCCTGCTGTACGCCCTCACCCGAAACATCACGGGTGATGGAGGGGTTGTCGGACTTGCGCGAGATCTTGTCGATTTCGTCGATATAGATGATGGCGCGCTGAGCCTTGTCGACCTCGTAGTTGCAGTTCTGCAGCAGCTTTTGGATGATGTTTTCGACGTCTTCACCCACGTAACCGGCTTCGGTCAGGGTGGTGGCATCGGCCATCACAAACGGGACATTCAGCATGCGGGCCAAGGTCTGGGCCAGGAGCGTCTTGCCCGAGCCGGTGGGCCCGATGAGCATGATGTTGCTCTTGGAGAGCTCGACTTCGTCGCCTTTGATTTCGCCGTGGCGAATGCGTTTGTAGTGGTTGTACACCGACACGGCCAGCATGCGCTTGGGCAGCGTCTGACCGATGACGTATTGGTCCAGAAAGGTCTTGATTTCGGTCGGCGTAGGCAGCTCAGACCGTATGGCCGCGCGCGCAGAGGCCTGCGCTTCTTCGCGGATGATGTCATTGCAGAGGTCAATGCACTCATCGCAAATGAACACCGATGGCCCTGCAATCAGCTTGCGGACTTCGTGCTGGCTCTTGTTGCAGAACGAGCAGTGCAGCACTTTTGCGTCGGCCGGTCCCTTTTTATCAGGCATATGTGTTTCGTATCTCTGGTGAAAATGCGCCGCCGGTCAAGGCCGGCGCATTCAACGCTTACTTGGACGTCACGGCACTGCTTAGGCCCGGTGTTTCGCGGGCCTAGCCCTCGGAACGGGATGCGAGAACCTTGTCCACCAAACCATACGATACCGCATCTTCGGCCGACATGAAGTTGTCACGCTCTGTGTCTACGGCAATACGGTCGACGGGCTGGCCGGTGTTATCGGCCAAAATGCGGTTCAGACGCTCGCGCAGGTCGAGGATTTCCCGGGCCTGGATCTGGATATCGGAGGCCTGACCCTGCGCACCGCCGGACGGCTGGTGAATCATGATACGCGAATTGGGCAAAGTGAAACGCTTGCCCTTTTTGCCCGCTGCGAGCAGGAAAGCACCCATGCTGGCGGCCAAGCCCGTGCACAACGTCGAAACATCGGGCTTGATGAACTGCATGGTATCGAAGATGGCCATCCCGGCATACACCGACCCGCCGGGCGAGTTGATGTACAACGAGATGTCCTTATCGGGGTTTTCCGACTCCAGGAACAGCAGCTGCGCCACGATCAGGTTGGCCGTATTGTCATTGACGGGGCCAACCAGAAAGATCAAACGCTCGCGCAGCAAGCGCGAATAGATGTCATAGGCG
Organism: Bordetella tumbae; assembly: GCF_054780995.1. Taxonomy (NCBI): domain Bacteria; kingdom Pseudomonadati; phylum Pseudomonadota; class Betaproteobacteria; order Burkholderiales; family Alcaligenaceae; genus Bordetella; species Bordetella tumbae. Next base: position 198,766 of record NZ_BAAGVG010000025.1, on the reverse strand, counting down.
CGCTCGCCGCGCCCCGACTGCTCGATGACCATGGGGATATAACCCAGGCCGGTGGGCGTGACCGAAGCCCCGCCGTGCATTGCCGCATAGAAATCGGTAAACCGCTGCATGCTTTATGCCATCCCCATCAACTGATCGAAAGGTACCTGCTCTTCCGTGACCTTGGCTTTTTCGAGCACGTGCTGCACGACGTTGTCTTCGAGCACGATGGCTTCGATTTCAGCGCGGCGCTGGCGGTCGGTCAGGTAGTAGCTGATGACCTGAGCAGGCTGTTCATAGTTTTGTGCGAACTCTTCGATGCGAGCACGGACTTGTTCGGGCTTGGCTTGCAATTGGGCTTGTTTGACCAGTTCGGAAACCAGCAGGCCCAGGCGCACGCGACGCTCGGATTCGGTCGTGAAAGCTTCGGCCGGGATCGGCACGGATTCGGCATTGGGAATGCCACGCTGCTTGAGCTCTTCGCGGGCAGCTTCGACACGGCTTTGCACGTCGCTGTCGACCAGGGCTTTGGGCACGTCGAATTTGCCGGCTTCGACCAGGGCATCCATGACGCTGGCCTTGGTGCGGCCTTGCGAACGGGCTTTGACTTCGCGTTCGATGTTGGTGCGAATGTCGGCCTTGAGCTTTTCGACGTCGCCTTCGGCTTGGCCGAGGGCCTTGGCGAATTCGCCGTCGACCTCAGGCAAGACGCCTTCGGCGACTTCTTTGACGGTGATGGTGAACTCAGCCGTTTTGCCGGCGACTTCTTTGCCTTGGTAGTCTTCGGGGAAGCTCAGCGGGAACACTTTGGTTTCGCCAGCCTTCAGGCCTTTGGCAGCCGCCTCGAACTCGGGCAGCATGCGGCCTTGACCCAGGACGAAGGGGAAGTCTTCGGCTTTGCCGCCTTCGAAGGGAACGCCGTCGATGGTACCGGCGAAATCGAGCGTGACGCGGTCACCGTCTGCGGCGGCGCGGCCTTCGCGGGCCTCGTAGGTAGCGCGCTGCTTGCGCAACACGTCGAGGGTTTGCTGGACTTCGGCGTCGGAAACGGCGGTGTCGTAACGGGTAACGGCGAGTGCGGACAGATCAGGCACGGCGACTTCGGGATACACCTCGAAGGTGGCCGTAAAGGCCAGCGTGTCGTCGGCAATGCCTTCGGTCTTGGGCTCGAGCGTGGGCGCACCGGCCACACGGAGTTTGGCGCCATCGACGGCTTGTTCGAAAGCACGGCCGACCTGGCCATTGATCACGTCGTAGCGGATGCCGGGGCCGTGGCTGCGCTCGAGCATAGACAGCGGAGCCTTGCCAGGACGGAACCCGGGCACTTTGGCCGTACGGGCTACGCGCTTCAATTGCGCCTGGACTTCCTTTTCGACGTCGGCCACGGAAACCGACAGATCTACGCGGCGTTCCAGACCAGAGAGGGTTTCAACCACAGGCTGCATCAAAATTATCCGAGAAATAAGTGAGGAGTGAACAAACGGGTTAACAGGTGATTTTACCGGAAAGTTCAAGACCTCTGCCAAAGGGGGGGTCTTGCCTCGGGAAAGCCCTGACCCGGACGGGTTTTCGATAAGGAAAACGCGGATTTTACGGACCTAAGCAAAACGCTCCTGGCAGCGGCTGCCGCCAGGAGCGCAAACAGGCCGAAAAACGCCTGACCGGCTGGATCAGGCCGTGACTTTGATGTTCTTGGCGCTGGGGCCCTTGGGTCCCTGGCCCACTTCGAACGTCACGCGTTGGTTTTCCTGGAGGGATTTGTAACCGTCGCTGCGGATTTCTGAGTAATGCGCGAAAAGATCTTTACTGCCATCGTCGGGCGTAATGAAACCGTAGCCCTTTTCCGAGTTGAACCATTTGACGATACCTGTTGCCATGACTGTGTCCTTCACCTTCTAGTAGCGATTGCTCGCGGGAGCGCCAGATGATCAAGGAGGGGCAACTAACTGGGTACCATGACGGCGACAGGAATAACGACCGCGTCGCTTGAAAATCTCGCTTGCCCAGTGTATGTGGCGTCTTGCCGGACGTCAAACTTTGCAAATTGACACAACAAAACCGACAAATCGTTGCCGAAATGATGCCGCCACAGAGAGACGAACGTTACAAACGAACCTGTCCGGCAATAAAAAAAGCCCCCTGCGGGGGCTTTTTTTCATCAAGATCTGATTACAGAACTTGAATCTTCGTTGCTTGCGGACCCTTGGGACCATTAGCCGTCACGAAGCTGACGCGCTGGTTTTCTTCCAGGGACTTGAAGCCGTTGGCTTGGATTTCCGAGAAGTGCGCGAACAGATCTTTGCCACCCGCTTCCGGGGTGATGAAGCCGTAGCCTTTTTCCGAGTTGAACCACTTAACAACGCCGGTTTCCATACTGTATTTCCTAAATGTTGTGGGCAAAATGCCCGGGAGTCACGAATCAATCAAGAAGGGGACAGTAGAACAATAACGCCGGCCGGAAAGGCACTGCACTGATCGAAAATCACAACGCTTGAGATCGTGTGCCGTCACTATCGTTAGGTTCCCCTGACAAGTCAACATAATCCTCAAAAATACGTACCAATAATGCAACAAAGCGCAACTGCGAGGCCGTATTTTCGGAACTATTTGCGCATGAACAGGTCATGCGCAGAATTTGGGGTCAGTCGACCGGAAGTCCCAACAAATCCAGTGCGGCGTTGTAGGCGTCTTCGTCTGCGCACAGGAAGACGGCCACGTCGCCAGGATTGAGGTTGTCGAGCACTTGGTCGATTTGATCTTGCGCCGTGTCGATTTCGTCGACGACAGTCACGTGAATTTCCGCGCCTGCATCAACTTGTTCGTGAGGCACGATATCGGCAATGGCCTCCAGGTCGGACACCCCCGTAACGACGTAAGTGCTGATGCGCTCGCCATCTATGGTGGTCTCCAGCGCAACGCCGCCTGTGATCTCGGCGGTCTTGGTGCTGATAATGTCCATGTGCGTGCCCCTCCTTCATGCTTTGGTACGCAAGGGACGCGACTATACCAGTCTCAGGCGGACTATGTAGTCATAATCGGCCTTTATATGGGGTTCGGATTTACCCTAATTCATCGCGGAATCTGTTTTTCCTGGACCGCCTTCGCCCCATACTTGGCTGTGTTGTCGCCCAAAGGGTTGGACAGCGCGTTCAATAACTAAAAGGACTTGAGACTATGCAACGTGATTTCGATCTGGTTGTGACCATTCTGGGCGAACTGCGTGACGCCGATACAGCGGCACTGTCGCAAGAAGACATCGAGGCCGCTGTGCAAGCCAGCATGCCCGATGCGCCTCCCGCCCCGCTGATCGCGCACCATCTGGATATCTTGTCGGACGCAGGATTGATCACGCTGGTGCCGGCCACCGATGGCAGTGATGCTGAAACCTACTGGCGCCTGACCTGGAAGGGCCACGATGCGCTGGAGCAAGAAGAAGACGATGAGGATGAAGACGAGGATGACTATGAAGATGAGGACGAAGACGACGACGAAAACTGACAGCGTCCCGTATTGACCCAATCAACACGCGCTGCACGGGTCCGCCCCGGACACGTGCATGACTGGATCGGCCCTGCGGCCGAATCAATCAATACAGGCCCGCCGTTCGCGCAATACGCGGCGGGCCAGCAAGGCGGCTGCCGTGCCGATCACTAACGAAAACATGGCGGCGGCAATGGCCAGCAGCGCCACCATGCCCCCTGCCCCGGCGTCAGCCGCCAAATAAGCCACTAGCGCCAACACAACCAGGGACTGCGCGGCCACGCCCGCCAGACTGTGCGTGACGCGGGCCAACCGCCCCATCAACGCGCCGCCAGCCAATGCCAGCAGCACCACAATCGCCATTCCCCAGAAGATGGATTCGTAAGACTGCACGATGGTGACTCGCCTTGTGAACGATAGTAGCGTCCAGAATAGCATGGGCGTTGCAAACGGCGGCGATTTGAACTAATTTAGAAAACGATCGTTTTCTAAATTACCGATATGACTGCAATCCGGCAAGCATCAGACACCTCGGCTCGTTCGCGAGGCCGCCCCCGCGAATTCGACATGGACCAGGCGTTGGATCGAGCTGTGCGCGTGTTCAGCAAACGCGGCTATCACGGCGCGTCGATCAGCGACCTGACGACAGAGATGGGCTTGACGCAAGGCAGTCTCTACAAAGCATTCAAGGACAAGCAATCGCTATTTCTGGCGGCGTTTGAGCACTATCGTGCGGCGCGCGCCCGCAAGCTGCAGGGTTTTGTTGGCGAGACGGGAAATGGCTTGGCGAGACTGCGCGGGGTACTGGAGTTCTATGTCGCGTCCTCGCAGGGTGCGGCTGGCCGCCAAGGCTGCCTGGTCGTCGCCAGTGCGACGGAATTATCAGCATTTGAGCGCGATGTCGCCCGGCATATCACGGATGCGCTCAGTCGCAATGAAAGCCTGTTGATGGGCTTGATTGAACTAGGGCAAGCCGATGGTTCGATTGCCGCGCACGTCGATAGCGCCGCGGCGGCGCGCATGCTGTTGTGTCTCGCACAAGGTATGCGCGTTGTCGGCAAGACTGGACGCTCGCGCCAGGACATGCAGGCCGTTGTCGACGTGGCGTTGAAAGCACTGGGCTGATAGCTGGCTCAATGGGCTAGCGAAGCGTTGAAAAATTTCCCAACTTCCACAAGGAACCCCCTAATGAAAATCGCCTTTCTCGGCCTGGGTACCATGGGCCTGCCCATGGCGAGCAATCTGCTCAAGGCCGGCTATACGGTCTACGCCTGGAATCGATCCCCTGCCCCGGTAGCGATGCTGGCTGAACGTGGCGCCATTGCGGCGGCGAACGCACGCGAGGCGGCCACGGATGCAGATATCCTGGTTTCCATATTGGCTGACGATGATGCGGTACGCGCAACGATTCTCGACGGACAAGTCCTCTCCGCCCTCAAGGCGGGAGCGTTGCATATCAACATGGCAACTATTTCGGTCGAGTTGGCCAGCAACCTGGCACAGGAGCATCAAAACAAGGGAGTGCATTATGTCGCCGCCCCTGTGCTCGGCCGGGTGAATGTGGCCGAAGCAGGCCAACTCAATATTCTGGCAGCCGGCGATGCACAGGCGCTGGCGACGGCGCAACCGCTATTCGACGTATTAGGTCAAAAGACCTGGAAATGCGGCGCTCGCCCCGAGCAGGCCAATGCCGTCAAGCTCGCTGTGAATTTCATGATCGCCAGCGCCATCGGCACGATGGGCGAAGCCGTCGCACTGGTGCAAGGCCATGATGTGGCCAAGACGGAGTTTCTGGACCTGATCACATCCACCGTATTCGCAGCTCCCGTTTACCAAGGTTATGGCGGGGCCATCGCTCAGGATCGGTACGAACCGGCAGGTTTCAAATTGTCGCTCGGATTGAAGGATGTGCGCCTGACCTTGGCGGCAGGAGAAGGTGCGAACGTCCCCTTGCCTATCGCCAGTGCGCTGCGTGACACACATATCGAGAGCCTGGCGCATGGAGAGGGACATCTGGATTGGGCCGCGCTGTCGCGCACGGCCGCTCGGCGCGCAGGCCAGCTATGACCCAAACCGCCTCATGCCGCGGACATCAGGACGCTAGGCCGCCTCGGGCTGATCAAAAATCAAACACGTAGTCGTGGCATGGGCGTACAGCTTGCCATCGGGGCCGACTAGCCGGCCCTCGGCCGTCGCCACCTGACGCCCGGCGTGGACGACTTTGCCTTCCGCCCGCACCAGAGGCACTCGGTCGCTCAAGGCCCGCACCATGTTGACCTTGAGCTCCAACGTGGTGTAGCCCTTGCCGGCGGGCAAGATCGAATGGACGGCGCAACCGACCGCCGAATCCAGCAATGTGGCAAACCAGCCGCCGTGCACGCTGCCCATCGGGTTGTAATGTTTGCGCTGGGGCCGTCCCTGGAATACGGCAAGACCCGGCTCGATATGGATGGGCACGAAATCCAGCGTCGCACCGATGGGGGCAGGCGGCAATTCCCCGGCAAAAATCGCCTGCAGCAGCGCCATCCCGGTCTTGCCGGCTATGGCCGTGGACGGTCGGCTGTCTTCGGGCAACAGACGCGCGCGCACGGCTTGTTCTTCGGATTCCCATTGGGCGATTTGTTGTTCTATGTCCATCGGCACTCCTGTTCATCAGCATCGTTAGATTTACAAGAGCTTAATCGACCTGGACGCCAGCCCGATGGCGCTCGGTCCCGAAGTGACTTTTCGCACACGGCGATCACACTACCGACGCTCGCGCTTGGTAGAATCGCTCCCTGCCTGTTTTCTTACAGATTCCTGAAACACCATGAATTCGTCCGATCGTACGTCCCGCCCCCTGACCCCCATGGCGGCATTGATTTTCAGCTCGCGCTGGCTGCAACTCCCGCTTTATCTGGGCTTGATCATTGCCCAGGGTGTCTATGTGATGCTTTTTCTCAAAGAGCTGTGGCACCTGGTCTCACACGCCTCAAGCTTTGGGGAAATGGAGATCATGCTGATCGTGCTGGGGCTGATCGATGTGGTCATGATCTCCAACCTGCTGGTCATGGTCATCGTCGGCGGCTATGAGACTTTTGTGTCCAGGTTGCGCCTGGAGGGGCACCCCGACAGTCCTGAGTGGTTAAGCCACGTCAATGCCAGCGTGCTGAAGGTCAAGCTGGCCATGGCCATCATCGGGATCTCGTCGATCCACCTGCTGCGCACCTTTATCGAGGCGGGCAACATCGGCTCGCCCAATTCCCGATTCACCGAGACCGGAGTCATGTGGCAAACCATCATCCATGTGACGTTCATTCTGTCGGCAATCGGTATTGCCTATGTCGACAAGCTGCTGGCGGCGCCTGTCAAGGAGCATTGAGCCTGCATTGCCTCGAAGGATCAGTAGTAAAAAACCCGCCAGGGCTGTGGATGGAAGCGCAGCCCTGGCGGGTTTCTCTTTGTTTGGGGCTGGCAGGTAGCCGGCATGAATGCCGAGGCTTCTCGGAGCAATGGACGAAACGACGCGCGGCCCCATCACGAGCGCACCAAAAGAAAATCCCCCAAAGACACCGAAATGCCTGGGGGATCACCAGAAAGTCAGCACAAGGCCAACCGAGTCGTACATAATTCGTGGTGCGAAGGGGGGGACTCGAACCCCCACACCTGTTACGGCGTCAGGACCTAAACCTGGTGCGTCTACCAATTTCGCCACCTTCGCGGTACCAAGCCCGCTATTGTAGCTTGCTTGTTAAAATCTTGCTTATGAATCCCCGATTACATTCCCTGCACCCCTATCCCTTTGAAAAGTTGCGGGCTTTGCTGGCCGAGGCCGGCACCCCGCCAGAGGGGCTGACGCCAATCAATTTGTCGATCGGCGAGCCCAAGCACGCGGCGCCCGCACGCGTGGGCGAAGCCCTGTGCGGCGCTCTGCAAGGCCTGTCGGTCTATCCGGCGACCAAAGGCGACGCGGCGTTGCGTCAGGCAATCGCTCAATGGCTGGCACAGCGCTACAGCATTCCCGCGCCGGACGCCGACCGGGAAGTCCTGCCGGTGCTGGGATCTCGGGAGGCCTTGTTTGCCTTTACGCAAACCGTCGTGGACCCGAATGCAGACGCACTGGTGGTCTGCCCGAATCCGTTTTATCAGATCTATGAAGGCGCGGCGCTGCTCGCCGGCGCGACGCCGTATTACGTCAATGCCGACCCGGCGCGCGATTTCGGCTGCGATTGGGGCAGCGTGCCCGAGGATGTCTGGAAACGGACACAATTGGTTTTTGTGTGCTCGCCCGGCAACCCGGCTGGCAACGTCATGTCTCTGGACGAATGGCGTGTGCTGTTTGAGCTGTCGGATCGGCATGGTTTCGTGATTGCCTCGGATGAATGCTATTCCGAGATCTATTTCGACGAGGGCAACCCACCGCTAGGCGGCATGCAGGCGGCGCGCCGCCTGGGGCGCGATGACTATGCCAATCTGGTGGCGTTTTCCAGCCTGTCCAAACGCTCGAACGTGCCGGGCATGCGCTCGGGCTTTGTCGCGGGCGATGCCAAGCTGATCGGGCAGTTCCTGCTGTATCGCACCTATCATGGCAGCGCGATGAGCCCGGTGATTGCCACGGCCAGCGTGGCCGCCTGGACGGACGAGACTCACGTTGCCGATAATCGCCGGCAATATCGGGCGAAATTCGAGGCCGTCGTGCCGATTCTGCAGCGCGTGCTGGACGTGCGCATGCCGCAGGCGTCTTTTTATCTATGGGTGCCGACGCCGGCGTCCGACACCAGCTTTGCACGCGACCTCTACGGCCGTACTGGTGTTACCGTACTGCCCGGCAGTTTCCTCGGCCGCGAGGCGCACGGCGTCAATCCGGGTGCGGGCCGTGTCCGCATCGCGCTGGTGGCTCCTTTGGCGCAATGCGTCGAGGCGGCCGAGCGCATCGCCCATTTTGTCAAAACCTCTGTTTGATCAACCCTTTCTACGTAAATAAAGCGTCATGACTCTCGACCTGCAAACCACTATCGAACAAGCCTGGGAAGCCCGGGCCAACCTGTCGCCCTCCGACGCAAGCGCCGAAGTGCGTGATGCGGTCGAGCACACCATCGCCGCCCTGGATCAGGGCCGCCTGCGCGTGGCCGACAAATCGACCGGCGAATGGATCGTGCATCAGTGGATCAAAAAGGCCGTGCTGCTGTCGTTTCGCCTGCACGACAACGCCGTCATGGGCCAAGCTCCGTTGACGTTCTACGACAAAGTGCCGACGAAATTCGCGGACTTCGGCAATACCGCCTTTCAGGCAGGCGGCTATCGCGTCGTGCCGCCGGCAGTGGCCCGCCGTGGCGCCTTTATCGGCAAGAACGTGGTGTTGATGCCGTCGTACGTAAACATCGGCGCCTACGTTGACGAAGGCACGATGGTCGATACGTGGGCTACGGTCGGCTCGTGCGCGCAGATCGGCAAAAACGTGCACCTGTCGGGCGGCGTCGGCATCGGCGGCGTACTGGAACCCCTGCAAGCCAATCCCACCATCATCGAAGACAACTGCTTTATCGGCGCCCGTTCCGAAGTCGTCGAAGGTGTCGTGGTCGAAGAAAACTCGGTGCTGGCCATGGGCGTGTTCCTGTCGCAAAGCACCAAGATCTACGACCGCGCCACGGGCAAGGTCACCTATGGCCGCGTGCCCTCGGGTTCGGTGGTCGTGCCCGGCTCGCTGCCCTCGGAAGACGGCTCGCACAGCCTGGCTTGCGCTGTCATCGTCAAGCGTGTCGATGCGCAAACGCGCGCCAAGACCAGCATTAACGATCTGCTGAGAGCCTAATGCATCAATCCGCCGTACTGGATCTGGTCAAAGACCTGATCGCCCGCCCCTCGGTCACGCCTGTTGACGAGGATTGCCAAAGCCTGTTGGCCGAGCGCCTGTCGCGCGTCGGCTTTCATTGCGAAACCATCGCGCAAGGCGGCGTGACGAATCTCTGGGCCCGTCGCGGCACCGAAGGTCCGCTCACCGTCTTTGCCGGACACACGGATGTGGTACCGCCCGGTCCGCGCGAAAAATGGAATAGCGATCCCTTTGTGCCGACCGAGCGTGACGGGTTTCTGTACGGCCGCGGTGCCGCCGACATGAAAAGCTCGATCGCTGCCTTTGTGGTGGCGGTCGAGGAATTCGTGGCGGCCCATCCGCAGCATTCCGGCTCGATTGCTTTTCTGATCACTTCGGACGAAGAAGGCCCTGCCATCGATGGCACGGTGATCGTCTGCGAAGCCTTGAAAGCACGGGGCGAGCAGCTCGACTACTGCATCGTGGGCGAGCCCACCTCGACCGATGCGATCGGCGATGTCTGCAAGAACGGCCGCCGTGGCTCGCTGTCGGGCACGTTGACGGTCAAAGGCATCCAAGGCCATGTAGCCTATCCGCATCTGGCTCGTAATCCGGTCCATCAACTGGCGCCGGCACTGGCCGAGATCGTGAATATCGAGTGGGATCAGGGCAATGAATATTTCCCACCTACGACGTTCCAGGTGTCGAATCTGAATGCCGGCACGGGTGCGACCAATGTGGTGCCTGGTGAGGCAGTGGCGCAATTCAATTTCCGTTTTTCCACGGCCAGCACGCCGGACTCGCTCAAGGCACGCGTGCACGAGGTGCTGGATCGGCATGGTTTGGAATACGAGTTGCAGTGGAATCTGGGCGGCGAGCCGTTCCTGACGCCACGCGGCTCGCTGACCGACGCGCTGTCTGCGGCCATCGAAGCCGAAACCGGCCGTCGGACCGAACTGTCAACGACTGGCGGAACCTCGGATGGACGCTTCATCGCCAAGATCTGTCCTCAGGTCATTGAGTTTGGTCCCTGCAATGCCACGATCCACAAGGTCAACGAGTGCATCGCACTCGATAGCCTGGATCCCTTGAAGAATATTTACCGGCGCACGTTGGAAAACCTGCTGCTGGCTCACTGAGGCGCTATGTCGTCATCTGATCGCCAAGAATTGCAGACCCTGCGTGACTTGATCCGCTATGGCGTGTCGCGCTTTAACGAAGCGCAAGTCGCGCTGGGCCATGGTTCCGATAACGCGTGGGACGAGGCCGTCTATCTGGTGTTGCACGGACTGCATTTGCCGCCCGACACGCTGGATCCGTTTCTGGATGCCCGTGTCACCAGCGACGAGCGTGCGAAAGTACTGCAATTGATTGATCGGCGCGTGACTGAACGCCTGCCTGCCGCCTACCTGACTCAGGAGGCCTGGCTGCGCGGCCATCGTTTTTATGTCGACCAACGCGTCATCGTGCCCCGCTCACCCATTGCAGAATTGCTGGATCAGGGGTTGTCGCCCTGGTTGCGAGATCCGTTTGAGGTCACGCGTGCATTGGATATGTGTACCGGCTCCGGGTGTCTGGCAATTCTGACGGCTCTGGCCTTTCCGAATGCCGACGTGGACGCTGTCGATGTCTCAACGGACGCGTTGGAAGTGGCCCGCCGTAACGTGGATGAATATGGCTTGCAGGATCGTTTGACACTGCATCACAGCAATCTGTTTGATGCGCTGCCCCACGCGGCCTACGACGTCATCGTCTGCAATCCGCCTTATGTGAATAGCCAATCGATGGATGAACTGCCTCACGAGTATCGGCATGAACCATCACTCGCGTTGGCAGGTGGCACGGATGGCATGGACTTGGTGCGCCGCATTTTGCAGGCCGCACCGAAATACCTGTCGCCCGAGGGTGTGCTGGTATTGGAAATCGGCTACGAGCGCGATCATTTCGAAGCCGCGTTCCCCGAGCTTGAACCCGTTTGGCTGGATACCGAAGAGGCGTCGGACCAGATCTTGCTACTGACCCGCGAGCAGTTGTGATACGAGCATCAGGATTGACGCTGCGACGCGGTACCAAGGTACTGCTCGATGGCGCGGAATTTGTAGTGAACCCCGGCGAGCGGGTGGGTTTTGTCGGCAAGAACGGGGCGGGAAAGTCCTCGTTGTTTGCTTTATTGACCGGTACTCTGGATCAGGATGCGGGCACGCTGGACGTGCCCGCAGGCTGGCGCATCGCCAGCGTGCAGCAGGAAATCGCCGCCGATGACCGCCCTGCCCGCGAATTCGTAATCGATGGCGACACGCATCTGCGTGCGCTGCAGGCCGAGCGCGCAGCGGTGCATGATGATCACGGCACCCGCATTGCCGAACTCGAGGCAGCACTGGCCGAGGCTGGCGTGTGGAGCGCGAATTCCCGTGCAGAACAGTTGCTGGCAGGCCTGGGGTTTGCGCCGGATGAATGGATGAAACCGGTCGCCAGTTTTTCGGGTGGCTGGCGTATGCGCCTGGCCTTGGCCCGGGCGCTGATGGCCCCATCGGAATTACTGCTGCTGGACGAGCCGACCAACCACCTGGATCTGGACGCCATGTTGTGGCTGGAAAAGTGGCTGGCGGCGTATCCCGGCACGGTGCTGTTGATCTCGCACGATACCGAGTTCCTGGATGCCGTGGCGCGGATCATTTTGCATTTTGATCATGGCAAGCTGGTGCGCTATCGCGGCGGCTATCAGGATTTCCTGACGCAACGCGCCGAGCGTCTGCGCCTGGTCAGCATCGCGCATGAACGCCAGTCTCGCGAAGCAGCACGGCTGCAGAGTTTTATTGATCGCTTCAAGGCTAAAGCGTCCAAGGCTAAACAAGCGCAAAGCCGGGTCAAGGCTCTGGCGCGCATGGAAACGCTGGCGCCGCTGCATGCCGAGGCCGGCATCGACATACGTATTCCTTCGCCTGAACATACGCCGGATCCATTATTGGTGTTGGAAAAGGTCGCGGCGGGCTATACGAGCACGGATGGGCAGCAAGTTTCCATTCTGAAAGATGTCACGCTGATGGTACGCGCAGGCGCTCGTGTCGGCGTACTGGGCGCAAACGGCGCGGGCAAAAGTACGCTGATCAAGACCTTGGCCGAGGAAATTCCGGTACAAGCCGGAGAGCGTCGCGCCTCCAAAGGTCTGGCAATTGGCTATTTCCACCAGCATCAATTGGATATGCTGGACCTGGACGGCACGCCGCTGGAGCATCTGGCCAGATTGGCGCCTGACGCACGCGAACAGGAACTGCGCAATTATCTGGGGGGCTTTGGTTTTTCCGGCGACACCGTCAATGGCAAGGTCGGCCCCATGTCGGGCGGCGAAAAAGCACGCCTGGCGCTCTCGTTGATCGTATGGCAAAAGCCCAATCTGCTGCTGCTGGACGAACCCAGCAACCACTTGGATGTGGAAACACGCGAAGCGCTGGCCGCAGCATTGGCCGAGTTTTCGGGCAGCATGCTATTGGTCTCGCACGATCGTCATTTGTTGCGCACGACCGTAGATAGTTTCTGGATCGTTGCCGATGGGCAGATGCGCGAGTTCGATGGTGATCTGGAGGATTATCGGGACTGGTTGAACGCACGTCAGGCCGAATCACGCGCGGAAACTCGGGCGCAAGCGCGCGGGGAGGCCGCATCGAGCGGCGCAGACAATGCAAATGTAGACCGTAAAACCCAGCGCCGCCTGGAAGCCGAACAACGCCAGAGACTGGCCGCGTTACGCAAACCCCTGCAGGGCAAGCTGACGAAAGTGGAAAGCGAGATGGACAAGCTGCGGGCACGGTTGCAGGTGTTGGATGCACTGATTGCCGATGCAGACCTGTATTCCGACGCGCGCCGTACCGAGCGCCAACAGGTGATGGCCGAGCACGGCGAGCTGGGCAAACGGATGGACACTCTCGAAGAACAATGGCTGGAGATCCAGACGGAGCTCGAAGAGATTGAGCAGGGAACGAGCGACTAGGCAGGCTCAACCTGTCCGAGACCGCATCGACCTAGGACCATATCATGCTCGTGTCGATAGCCAACTGCGGTGAGGGCGTCTAGATTGACGCACTCGATCTGATGGATTTTTCATCAATCGCAGTTGCTGCAGCTCAAGCCGCCTGGTAACGTGCCTTGATCTCGTCAAAGGATACCAATTCCCCAGCCAACGCACTGGCGATCACCGTCGGCGGGCTAGCCAGCCATACGCTGCCGGGTCCCGAGCGGCCCGGAAAGTTGCGATTGATCGCACTGACGGTGATTTGGTTCGCATCGGTGGATGAGCCTGGACCACAGTTGGCACACGCGCCACAGGATGGCTGCAGAATGCGCGCCCCCATGCGGGCAAAAGTCTGGTCATAGCCTTTTGCCTGGCAGTAATCGCGTACGGCCGTCGTCCCGTACTGCAAAAAAAGCGTCACGCCCTCGGCGATACGTACGTTGTTTTCCAAGGCCCACGCCAGCACTTCGTGATAGTGGTCGAAATCCTCGCGTTTTCCGGCCGTGCATGAGCCACCATACGCGATATCCACGTGCGGGCGTTCTCTGAGTTCGGTCAATGGCACGCCATTGCCGGGATCACCGGGCGCGGCAACATAGGGCGATAGCGCCGCACAATCGACGGTGAACGTCGCAGCATACTCGGCGCCCTCGTCGCTATGCATCCACGATTCGAGCTCTGTTTGCACGCCTCGACGCTCACGCAGAAAGGCACAGGTCACCTCATCGGGGGCAACGATTCCAGTCAGACCGCCCAACTCTGCCGTCATATTGGTCAACGTCGCACGTTCATCGATCGACATGGCCCGGACAGCAGGCCCTGTGAACTCGAATACTTTCCCTACCCCTGCCCCGGTCCGGATTTCCGGCAGCGCCAATAGATGCAGTACGACATCCTTTGCCGTCACACCGGCTGGCAAACGGCCGCGCAAGTCGATCTTCAGACTCGCCGGCATCGTCAATCGGATGGTGCCGGTCATAAAAGCGTTGGCCATATCCGTCGTACCGACCCCAAACGCGACGCAACCCAGCGCCCCGCTATGCGGCGTATGCGAATCGGTCCCCACGACTACTTGCCCCGGCGAGGCGTAATGCTCGGCCATCATCGCGTGCGAAATACCGGCAACATTCGTGCCCGGATCCAGGGCGGCCTCGGCATCAGTCAAGGTGCGATGCTGTCGCAAACCATAGTCATGGATGAAGTCACGTTGTGCCTGGCACATGAAGCGCACCTTGGGCACAAAACCCATACGCACGTGATTCGGGCTCTCGTCGACATACGAGGTGTGGTCTTCGAATACGACGATGCTGTCGGTATCGATGAGCGTCAATGGACGGCCGAAACGCGCGTGCAACATATGCGCGGCCATCCCGGTGTAGTACTCGTGGATGAATCGCCAATCCGCACGAACGAAGACGCCTTCGCCGGTCGACAATGCCGTCGACGTCACGGGCGTACTCAACAAGTGGCGTCGAATGATTTTTTCGAACAGGGTTTGTGGCGCCGGATCTATCGAATCCACCCGCGCTGCTGTCCGCAGATGCTGTTGCCCAAAGGCCAGCAATCCACCCTCGCGCACAATCGCTGCCGCCAACTGGTCGCGATCCGCGACGATGTCATCGACAGTAATGCGCTCACCGCGTTGCAGGCGTTCCACCAGACTCATATCGGTGCTGGTGTACAGGCCTATGTTGTCGGCGTTCTGCCGATAGATACGCTCGAAACTCTCGGCAATGACCAGACGTACCCCCGCTGACTTTTCTGCCATGGGGCTGTGTTCGCGGGATGAGCCCTTGCCGTAGCGGTTGCCTCCGACGACGACGTTGACGCCTGACTCCCGAACCGCATTCTCTGCAATGGGGCGCTGGCCCGCGACCTGCAGCCCGGTGTACGGAAACTGTCCCAGGCTCTCGTCAAAGTGCGTGAGGATAGTCACCGGCGTGATCTCGTCGGTGGACACATCGTCGCGCAAAGGGCTCGCCTGACTCAGGGCCACGGCATTCCCCGCGAGCTGCGCGGTAATTAACGCAGGGTCGCGCGACAGAAATAGAAACCGCGCAGGACGATCTAGTACCAGAGTTTCAGACATACTATTCAACAGAGATCCCCGCGGCGGATACCAGCCCTTGGGTCTTACTGATTTCATCGACCAGGACTTTACGAGCCTGCTCTGTCGTGCTGCCTTGTGACACGAATCCGAGGGGTTGCAAGGCTTTCAATACGGCGGGGTCTTTCATCACACGCGCCGTGGCGGATTGCAGTTGACTGACTTGCTCTGGCGCCATGCCCGCGGGGCCGATCAAGGCGATCCAGGCATCATACGAATAATTTTTCACCCCGGATTCGGCCAATGTCGGCACATTTGGCAGTACCTCCAAGCGCTCAGGTGTGCTGACCGCCAAGGCACGGAGCTTGCCCGCTTGAATCTGTGCCAATACCGAGGGCACAGCCAGGAACGCCGTTTGAATCTGGCCGGACATCACATCGGTAATCAAGGCGTTACCGCCGCGATATGGGATGTGGGTCATATCGACGTTCGCGTGTGACTTGAGCAGTTCACCGGCCAGCTGCAAAACGCTGCCCGTGCCCGATGAACCGTAGTTGATCTCTTTGGGATGGGCTCGGGCAGCCGAGAGCAGAGCCCCGATATCGCGATACGGCGAGGTGTCTGATACGACAACGACGAGCGGCGTGGTGCCGATCATCGAGATAGGCGTGATGTCGCGCACGCTGTCGTAAGGCATGTCTTTGTACAAGCTGGGATTGATGGCGTGATTCGACGACACAATCGCCAGGGTATAGCCATCGGGTTTGGCGGACACCAGTTGTCGGGTACCTGGAATACCGGCAGCGCCTGACAGGTTTTCAACGATCAGGGGCTGGGCCAACGCCTTGCCCAGATTTTCCGCTACCACCCGCGCAACGACATCCGCCGTGGAACCAGGCGAGGTCGGTACGATCAGCCGTATCGGGTGATCGGGATAGTTCGCGGCCTGCGCGGCGGGCACGTGAAACAACGTGGTGGCGATGGCGAGCGTACAGGCCGCCAAAGTTCGAGCGATCATCAAGCGAGTCTCCTCATTTGGTGCAAACGGGGTCTATTGCCCTGTGGCTGAGACTATAAGGAGACGATGAGGGGATCCGAAGTGCCGTCTCGGCATGACCGACATCTTGAACCGAGATTACGCGTCCTGCGCCAGGAACCGCAGCAATACCGAGGCGCTGGCCGATAATTGCTCTGGATCGATACAGACGATGCGCATTTCGCGCCGCGCCCAGGGATCGGACAAGGGCTTTACCACCACATCCAACGCGGAGAGATATAGCTCTGCCACCTGCTGCGGCATGATGGCGATGCCCAATCCGGCATGCGCCATCCGGCACAATGCATCCAGGCTGGTGACGCGGATCTTGACTGCCAAAGTCGTGCCCATGGCTTGCGCTCGAGCGGTCAACATCTGCGTCAATGCGCTGTCGGGCCCCAGGCCCACAAAGGGTTCTCCCGCAATATCCTGCAAACTCAGTTGCCGGGCCGCGGCCTTGGGATGCGAGGCTGGCAACATGACGGACAGTCTGTCGCGACGGTACGGCAACGAATGCAGGCCCTCGATATCGGCCGTCTTATTACAGATACCGAAATCGACGTCACGCTCTCGTACGCGCCGCAACACATCGGGACTGTGGCGTTCCTCGAGCTCTATATCGATGTCGGGAAACAGCCGCTGAAAGGCAGCGACGTCCTCAGGCAAAAATTGCACGATGGCCGACAGGTTGGCTGCGATGTGCACATGCCCCTTGGCGCCGGAGTACAACCGCGAGAGGTCCGCCCCCATGGCCTCGACGTCACCGATGAGCTTGCCGGCATGGCGCAGGACCGTCTGCCCTGCCTGTGTAATGGTCACACCGCGCGTATGCCGTTGAATGAGCGGCAGGCCGATGAGGGATTCGAGTTCTGCGATGCGGCGGCTGACCGCCGAGGGCGCGATGAACTCACGCTCAGCCGCTCGCGCGATGCTGTGTTCTTGGCAAACGGCTACGAAGAGCCGCAACGACGTCAGGTCGAGTTTGCGTAGTAAATTTTCCATGCCGTTGCCAGGCGTGCGCCGTCCTCGTCAGAGGAGATGATCGTACTACACAGGCAGCGGCTTTCTCGATGACCTATGCCGCCTTTGCGACGCTTGAACCCTCTCGATATTGCCTCAGCAAGGTCTCGCGCTGCGCAGCGGCCCGCTCTGCGTTGCGCGCCTTGACATGGCCATAGCCGCGGATGCTATCGGGCAGTTCAGCCAACTGGACAGCGGCATCACGATTCAGCGCATCGAGGCTCTGGGCGAACTCATTGACCAGGTCGAAATAATCGCGCACTAATGCTTGTTCCATGCGGCGCTCGGCCGTTTTGCCAAAAAAGTCCAGGCCTGTTCCGCGCAAGCGCTTCATTGGCGCCAACGCACGAAACACCCATTCCACCCAGGGCCCGAAAGCCCGTTTCTTGCCGCCGGAGAGTGCGGGGGGAGCCAAGTGGTAAATCACACGGTAGTCCTTGCCCGGCTCACCCTCGAACTGTTCCCGCAAACGTTGCTTGAATGTGGGATCGGTGTGCAGGCGCGCGACTTCGTATTCGTCTTTGTAGGCCATCAATTTGGCCAGGTTCTTTGCCACTGCGCGCGTCAATATCGCCTCGCCCGGCAAACGGGACTCGCGATCACGAAGCGCGGCTACGGCATTCATATAGCGTTGTGCATAGGCCTCGTCCTGATAGGCACGCAAATGATCGGCCAGACGGCGAATCGTGGTGTCCAGCGACTCGGGCAATACCGCTACCGGCTGGGCGGGACGCAGTGCCGCTACGCCATGATGCGCTGCCTGACGGCCGAGCTCAAAGGCTGCGAGGTTCTTTTCTACCGATACCCCATTGAGTTTGATGGCCTGGTGCAGACTGTCGCGCGATAGCGGGATGCTGCCCTTTTGCCATGCATAGCCCAACAACAGAGGATTTGCATAGATGCCGTCGCCCAGCAAAGCCTCTGCCAGGGGACCCGCCTCGATGAAATCGCATTGCCCCGAGGTGCTGCGGCGCAAAGCGGCCTCGGCCTGGCCACCAGGGAATGTCCACGCGGGCTGAGAAAGCAGCGAGGCCGTCGGTGCAGCCGTGCTGTTGACCACGGCTCGGCCGCCATCTGGGCGTAAACGGGACAAGACCTCGGGCGAGGCCGCGACCAAAGCATCACAACCGATCACCAAATCCGCTTCGCCCAAGGCAACACGCGTGGCCTGCAGGTCCTCGGGTGTTGAGGCCAACTGTACATGACTGAGCACGGCGCCACCCTTTTGGGCGAGCCCGGCCATGTCCAGTACGGTGACGCCCTTGCCTTCGATATGAGCGGCCACGCCCAGCAATGCGCCGATGGTGACCACGCCTGTACCGCCAACGCCAGCCACCACCAGGCGATGCGCATGGCCGGCTTTCAGCGGCACGATGGCAGGCTCGGGGGCCTCGGCCAACGCCGTCGCCGTCTTTACCGGACGGGGCTTGCGCACCGTGGCACCCTCTGCGGTGATAAAGCTCGGGCAGAACCCCTGTACACAGGAAAAATCCTTGTTGCAGGACGACTGGTTGATGCGCCGTTTACTGCCCATCGGCGTCTCCAGGGGCTCGACCGACAGACAGTTGGATTGCACGGAACAATCGCCACAGCCCTCGCATACGGCCTCGTTGATAAAGGCGCGGCGCAGCGGATCAGGATAATCGCCACGCTTGCGGCGGCGGCGTTTCTCAGTAGCGCACGTCTGATCGTAGATCAACACCGTCGTGGCCAAGATGTCGCGCAATTCGCGCTGCACGGCGTCGAGTTCCTGGCGATGGTGGACCGCCACATTGGCGGGCAGTTGCAGCGCGCCATGATATTTACCGGGCTCGTCGCTGACGACCACGACACGGTTGACCCCCTCGGCCAGGACCTGCGCGGCAATCTGAGGCACGGTCAATGTGCCATCCACGGGTTGGCCGCCCGTCATCGCAACGGCATCGTTGTACAGGATCTTGTAGGTGATGGGTGCGTTGGCCGCCACTGCGGCGCGAATGGCCAACAGCCCCGAATGGAAATACGTGCCGTCCCCCAGATTGGCAAAGATATGGCGCTCGCTGGTGAAGTCTTTTTGCCCTAGCCAGGCGACGCCCTCGCCGCCCATCTGGCTGAAGGTATCAGTATTGCGATCCATCCATATCGCCATGTAGTGGCAACCAATGCCGGCCACGGCGCGCGAGCCCTCGGGAACGCGCGTCGAGGTATTGTGCGGGCAGCCCGAGCAGAACCAGGGCTTGCGCTCCTCGACCATGATGGGCTTGGCAGCCTCGCGCTCTTTGGCATCGATGATGGCCAGGCGTGCGGCGATGCGAGCTTTGAGTTCATCGGGCAAGGTTGCCTTGTCCAGGCGCGCAGCAATCGCGCGGGCGATCAATGCGGGGGAAAGCTCGTATTCCGTGGGCAATAGCGGTGTGCCGCGCGGCATGGACCACTCGCCGCCGCCATTGTCGCGCTCATCGAATTTGCCGAATATGCGGGGCCGCACATCATCGCGCCAGTTGTAGAGTTCTTCTTTTAGTGCGTATTCGAGGATCTGGCGTTTTTCTTCGACCACCAGGATTTCTTTCAGGCCTGTCGCAAACGCGCGCGCGCCCTGGGCATCGAGAGGCCAGACACAGCCGACCTTCATCAAGCGAATGCCCGCGATCTGACAGGCCTCGTCGTCCAGCCCCAGGTCGGTCAGCGCCTGACGCACGTCGAGATAGGCCTTGCCCGCAGTCATGATGCCAAAGTGTGCATCCGGCGCGTCCAGCACTACCCGGTTCAGTCCATTGGCGCGCACGTAATCCAACGCGGCATACCATTTGTGATTCAACAAGCGGGCTTCTTGGGCCACCGGGGTATCCGGCCAACGAATGTTCAGGCCGCCGGCTGGTAACTCGGTATCAGGCAACACCACGCGCACACGTGCCGGATCGAGTTCGACCGAAGCGCTGGATTCAACCACGTCCGTGACACATTTCATCGCCACCCACAAACCGGTATAGCGGCTCATCGCCCAACCGTGCAGGCCGTAGTCGAGATATTCCTGCACGTTCGACGGATACAGCACGGGAATGCCTGCAGCGATCAAGACATGTTCGGATTGGTGCGCCACGGTGGACGATTTGGCGGCATGATCATCGCCCGCCAACAGCAGCACGCCTCCATGGGCTGCGGTACCCGCGGAATTGGCGTGCTTGAGCACATCAATAGAGCGATCGACGCCCGGCCCTTTGCCGTACCACATGCCGAATACCCCATCTCGCGTCGCGTTGGGGAATAGATTCAACTGCTGCGTTCCCCAGACGGCCGTCGCGGCCAGGTCTTCGTTCAGGCCAGGCTGGAACACGATGTCGTTCGACTGTAAATGGCCTTTGGCCTTCCAGAGCGCCAGGTCCAGTCCACCCAATGGCGAACCACGGTATCCAGAGATATAACCTGCCGTGTTCAATCCCATCGCCTGGTCGCGAGCCCGTTGCAGCATGGGCAGCCGTACCAGGGCCTGGGTGCCGCTCAGATAGATGCGGCCGCTTTCTTGCGTGTATTTATCGTCCAGCGTGACATGGGTGGGCAATGGGGCGTTCACTGTGTCTCCTGATGCCTATTGATTGGCTTGATAGGAGTGTAGAAAGCCCGCTGGTTATCGTATATTCATATATTCAGTTAGCTGGTATATATAAAATTAATACCCGGAGACCGCATGACTAAAGACGTCACCGTACGGCAATTGCGCTATTTCACCGCGGCGGCCCGCACGGGCCGCCTGTCGATGGCGGCGACTGACGAACATGTGTCGCAGTCGGCCGTGACCAACGCCATTCTGGCGCTGGAGGCTCAATTGGGTATTCGGCTGTTTGATCGTCATCCTCACGGCGTCACGCTGACACCCGAGGGTCATCATTTTCATCAGCGCGCGCGGGAAATCCTGGACGCCCTGGATGATGCCCTGCGTGAGCCTGGATTCCAGCGTTATACCCTGCGCGGCTCGGTACGCATCGCCGCGTCCTATACGGTGCTGGGCTATTTTCTGCCCGAGTTGCTGGCGCGCTTTCGCCGCCGCTATCCGGATATTGTGCTGGACCTCGTAGACATGGACCGGCCCGAGATCGAGACTGCCATTGCCAGCGGCGATGTGGAGCTCGGCGTGACACTGCTGTCGAATTCGGATACGCGCAACACGCTGAGCAAACATGTATTGGTCAAATCGCGCCGGCAATTGTGGGTGCCGGCAGGCCATCCGTTATTGGAACAAGCCGCACCGTCGCTGGCCGATGTGTCCAAGCTACCGTATATTTTGCTCGAGATGGATGAGGGCGAACGCTCTACGCTTGGGTATTGGCGGGCCCATGGCCTGCAGCCCGATATCGCGTTTCGCACGCGATCCATGGAGGCATTGCGAGGCTTGGTGGCGCATGGATTTGGCGTCACGATTTTGTCGGATATGGTTTATCGGCCCTGGTCGCTAGAGGGCAAGAAGATCGAAGCGATTCCGTTGACCGATGCGGTGCCGCCAATGGATGCCGGGCTGCTCTGGCATCCTCGCGCGGCCATGGCCCGGCCGGCCAGCGCGTTTCGGGATTTCATGATTCATGCGGCGGGCAGTTGACCGGCGTGCGCACGCATCAATGAAATCAACAACCATCCTGGAAAACGCCAGGGCACGAAGCAACGCGAGCGGCATTGCTTCGTGCCGTACAGCTTTCACCACAGACACATGCCTGCGGTGAAAACATCCATCAATCCAGCAACTCGGCGTTCCACGCATGGACGCGTTGCGTTTGCTCGCCCAGCCCTTCGATTCCCAGCCGGACCACGTCGCCGTCCTTGAGATACACCGGCGGCTTTTGACCCAGGCCGACACCAGGCGGCGTTCCGGTCGAAATCAGATCACCGGGGTACAAGGTGATGAATTGGCTGACGTAGTGAATGAGATACGCCACGTCGAAAATCATGGTCTTGGTGCTGCCGTTCTGGAAGCGCTTGCCATTGACCTCGAGCCACATGGCCAGGTTTTGCGGATCGGCAATCTCATCGGACGTCACGAGCCACGGACCGATCGGGCCGAACGTATCGCAGCCTTTGCCCTTGTCCCAGGTACCGCCACGCTCGATCTGATATTCACGCTCGGACACGTCGTTGATCACGCAGTAGCCGGCCACGTGTTTGAGCGCATCCTCTAGCGTGACGTACCGCGCCTTGGTGCCGATCACCACGCCCAACTCGACTTCCCAGTCCGTTTTCACGGAACCTTTGGGCAGCACGATGGGATCGTTGGCGCCCGACGCTCGCGACCATTTGTTGAACAGGATGGGCTCGGCCGGCGGCTCGGCGCCAGTCTCGGCGGCGTGATCGCTGTAGTTCAAGCCTATGCAGACAAACTTGCCGGGATCGGCATAGGGCGTCCCGATGCGACCGGGCTGAGCCACAACGGGCAGATTGGCCGGATCGACCTTGCGCAACGTGTCCAGCGCCTGGGGGGACAAGGTCTGGGCCGTGATATCCAGCAGCACGCCCGACAGATCACGGACGGCGCCCTGAGCATCCAACAGACCGGGCTTTTCCTGGCCCACAGGGCCGTATCGCAACAGTTTCAACACAAACTCCTTATCAAGATGCAGGACTATCTACTCAGTTCGACCAGCCGCCGTCAATGATCTGCGTCGTGCCGGTCGTGAAGCTGGACTCGTCTGACGCAAGATACAACGCCAAGGCGGCAATCTCTTGCGGCTTGCCTACTCGCCCAATGGGTTGGCGGGACACGAAATCTGCCCGCACCTGTTCTACGGATTTTCCATATTTGTCCGCCTGCCCGGCAATGCGCTCTTGCAAGGACGGGGACTCGACCGTACCGGGACAAATACTATTGCAGCGGATACCCTGCCCGACAAAATCCGCGGCGATGGATTTGGTCAGGCCGACCACAGCGGCCTTGCTCGCGCCGTATGCGAATCGATTGGGCACCCCTTTGACGCTGGATGCGGCTGAGGCCATGTTGATGATAGAGCCACGGCCCTGGCGCAGCATACCCGGTAAAAATGCACGGATCGTCTCGTACATGGCAGTGACGTTTAACGTAAAAGAAAAATCCCAAGCCTGGCGATCGCAACTCAGAATGTTGCCGTCATGCACATAGCCCGCGCAATTGAACAGCACGTCGATATCGCCCAACTCGGCCGCCAACGCGCTAATCGCCTGGGAATCCATCACATCCAGCTGCCGTGTTTCGCAACCGCGGAGATCACTTAACAACGCTGGCTTGATATCGGTGGCGATGACGCGTGCCCCCTCAGCAATGAACAACTCCGCCGTCGCGCGGCCGATACCCCGCCCCGCAGCCGTCACCAAAGCAATTTTTCCTGCCAAACGATCAGCCATCATGTCTCCGGTCTATTGATTGAATAGATTTTATTTTTATATATGAAAAATGCTTTCTATCATATATTGCGTGTTATCACGTTATTACTATAGTATTTTTTTGTTTTCCTTGGGAGAAAAACGCATGTCCTCCATCAAAATTTCCCTCTATTATTTTTACATATAAGATATATTTTTAAATATAAAATATCGTTCCAGACTCACATCCGCACATCGATAAAGCAGTGCCGTTTTCCGCTCCCCTGCCACTTCGTTCCCCACAGATGAATACCTCCATCCCTTCCGCAGAGACCTTGCCGACGCACCACGCCGCAGATGAAGCGCTGGCCGAAAAGGCCGCACGCTACAGCGCGCCCGCGCTGGAAAAAGGCCTGGACATCCTGGAAGCGCTCAGCGCCAGTGCGCAGGGCTATACGTTGAATCAGCTCAGCCAGGTCCTCGGACGCAACGTCAACGAGATTTTCCGCATGGTCGTGACACTGCAGCATCGCGGCTATATCCAGGCCGACGAAAACGACCGCTACACGCTGACGCTGAAAATGTTCACCCTGGCAAACCGCCAACCGCCACTCAAATCGCTCGTGAGTGCGGCATTGCCGTTGCTGCAAGAGTTGGCCGAGCGCACACGTCAATCCGCCCATCTGGCCATCTATCAAAACGGCCGCGTCGTCGTCGTGGCGCAGGCCGACAGCCCGGAACGCTGGTCGTTCGGCCTGAAGGTCGGTGTCGTGATGGGGCTGACCGATACGTCCTCCGGCCACGTCCTGTTGGCCCATCAAGACGAGGTGACGCGCACGCGCATGCTGAGCAGCCACATCCATGTTGAAGGCGAGCTCGACATGGATCCGGGGCAATTGTTCTCATTGCTGGAGACGGTGCGCCAGACGGGCTACGCCATGATGCCCAGCATCCAGATCCAAGGCGTGACGAATATCGCTCATCCTGTGTGGGGCCAAGGGCAACGCGTGGTCGCCGCCATCAATATCCCGCATATTGCCCGCATCGACGGTACGCCTACACCGAATACCGAGCAGATCAAACAGATGCTGGCTGAGATTTGCACGCGCCTGTCTCAGCGGATCAGCGACGCGTCGGCTCCTCAGTCCTGAAGCAGGCTGCAAAAATGCGGCGCTCGGGGATATCTCCGCGTTGTTGTGACACCCTTCGGCGAGAAAGTCCCGAT
This sequence comes from Bordetella tumbae, assembly GCF_054780995.1. Lineage (NCBI taxonomy): Bacteria > Pseudomonadati > Pseudomonadota > Betaproteobacteria > Burkholderiales > Alcaligenaceae > Bordetella > Bordetella tumbae. The sequence continues at coordinate 173,882 of NZ_BAAGVG010000025.1, read as the reverse complement.
TGACGCTTCGCTTGCACGCGAGTTAAACAGGGGCAGGACTCGCCCGAGTCCACACAAGCAAAAAGCGCAAACAGGCAGGCATTCCTCTCGCGACGATGCCTGACCCAGCGCACGAGGAGACCACATGAAGCTTTCAGTAAAGAGGTTTGCATGTATCCTGGGTTTCTCGTTGCTGGCCGTGCAGACGGCCGGGGCCGAGAACCTCTCCATTGCAACAGGCGGCACGGGCGGGGTTTATTACCCGATCGGCGGCGGCATGGCGTCCATCCTGTCCAAGAAGGTCCCAGGCCTGGAGGCGACGGCAGAAGTCACCGGCGGATCGGTGGACAATCTCAAATTGGTGGGCTCAGACGACAGCTATATCGGCATGACCATGTCCGATGCCGCACTGGACGCCTACCAGGGCAAAGACAAATTCAAGGGCAATAAACAAGCACTGCGCACACTGATGATCATGTACCCCAACAGCATGCACGTCGTCACGCTGCAGGGTAAGAACATAGAAAAATTCGCGGATCTGAAAGGCAAGCGCATATCGACGGGATCGCCCGGCAGCGCAACCGAAGTGATGGCGTTTCGCGAGCTGGAGGCCGCTGGACTGGATCGCGACAAAGATGTCCAACGCGAACGCCTGAGCGTGGCCGAATCGGTCAATGCCTTGAAAGACAACAAGATCGACGCGTTCTTCTGGGTGGGCGGCCTGCCCACTGCAGCAGTGACAGACCTGGCCAACACGCCGGGGACAACGTTGCTGATGATAGACAACGCCGATCTGGTGCCGGCCATGAACGAGAAGTACGGCAAACTCTACGTGCAATCGGTCATCGGCAAAGACGTCTACCGCGGCATGAAGACCGACAACAAGAATGCCAACGTGATGAACCTGCTGGTGGCTAACGAGGAGATGGACGACAAAACAGCCTATAACATCGTCAAGACCATCTTCGAAAGCCGTGACGATCTGATCGCCGTACACAAGATCACGGCGGATTTTGCGCTCGACAAGCAAAAATCGGCCGCCAGTCCTATTCCCTTTCACCCCGGGGCGGCCAAGTATTTCCAGGAACGCGGCGCCTCGCTCGATTAAGCAGGCTCCGCCTCATGCCGGTCCCGCCTGCGGCGGGACCGGCGTCGGCACACCATTGCCGCAACCGCATCCTGGAAGAGAGACCCCGGCATGACCGAATCCAACGAACAGAATTCCGCACATGTCAGTGACGAAGCCTTGCGCAAGGCCGAGCAATACATCGAGGAAGAAGAAGGCGCGATCAATCATATCGGCGGCACGCTGGGTGTGTTTCTGGCGGTGCTGGCGGTATTGATGTCGCTTTTCCATCTATATGCCGCCTACGCGATCGTGCCCACTCAGGCGCTGCGCCCCTTGCACGTGAGCATGGTGCTGGCGCTGTGTTTTCTGATGTTCCCCATCGCCAAACGTTATCGGCATCGCATCATGTGGTGGGATTGGCTGATGTCGGCATTGGCGGTGGCCACCGTGGTCTATCTGCTGCTGGGAGGCGACGAATTCACCGACCGCAATACCTTTCCCAATGCCTGGGACATCGCATTCGGCTCGGCCTTGATTCTGTTAGTCATGGAGGCAATGCGCCGTACCATAGGCTGGATTCTGCCCGTCATATCCAGCTGCTTTCTGCTGTACGCCTTTCTGGGCAACTATCTGCCTCATCCCTGGACGCATCGAGGCTATGACCTGGGCCGTCTGGTGGGCTTCATGTATATGACGCTCGAGGGTATCTACGGGGTGGCTGTCGATGTGTCTTCGTCGTTGATCATTCTGTTCACGATTTTCGGCGCGTTTCTGCAGTTTTCGGGTGCCGGCAAGTTCTATATCGATTTCTCTTTTTCGGCGATGGGCGGCAAACCCGCGGGAGCAGGACGCACCGTGGTGCTGGCCTCTTTTCTGCTGGGTGGACCATCAGGCTCGGGCGTAGCCACGACCGTGACCCTGGGTACCGTAGCGTGGCCGATGCTGGCTAAAGTCGGCTATGCGCGCAACGCGGCAGGAGGTCTGTTATCAGCTGGAGGTCTGGGGGCGATCATCTCACCGCCGGTGATGGGGGCTGCGGCTTTTATCATCGCCGAGTTCCTGCACATCTCGTATCTGGACGTGCTGCTGATGGCAGTCATCCCGACGCTGCTTTTTTATCTGGCGCTGTTCTTCATGGTCGAGATCGACGTGCACAAGTACGGAATGCGCAACGTCGATATCAAGCGCGTAGACACAGTCTGGAACCTGACGCGACGCTATTGGTACCACTTTCTGTCGCTGGTTTCCATCATCGCTTTCATGCTGCTGGGTTTCTCGCCGGTACTGTCCGTGTTCTGGGCCACGGTGGTGTCTTTCTTGACGAGCTTTCTGCGTCCGGAAACGGCGATGATCTCTCGCGATCTGTTCCGCGGCAAGGGGCGTATAGCCGAGCATTTGTTCAACTCACCGCTGATACAGGCGTTGAAAGCGGGCTCGCTCGGCATGTTGAGCGTGGGCGCGACCTGCGCCGGCGCAGGCATCATCGTCGGCGTCGTCACGCTGACCGGGCTCGGGCTGAAATTCAGCGGCATTGTGATCGACTACGCAGCCGGGTCGCTGCTGTTGACGGCGATTTATACCGCGCTGGTCGTCTGGATCATCGGCTTGGCCGTGCCCGTGACCGCTTCCTACATCATCTGCGCCGTCATCACGGCGCCTGCATTGATCAAGCTGGGCGTGCCGGATTTCGCCGCGCATATGTTCATTTTTTACTACGCCGTATTATCGGAGGTTTCACCGCCCACGGCCCTCTCGCCATTCGCCGCTTCGGCGATCACCGGCGGAGATCCCTACAAGACCACCATGCAGTGTTGGAAATACACCATCCCGGCATTTTTGGTGCCCTTTATTTTTGTGCTGGATCCGGGTGGCCAGGGATTGCTGCTGATGGGTTCGACCAAAGCGCTGGCGGGGGCTGACTGGTGGAGCATCGCCGCCGCCACGTTCACCGCAGCAAGCGGCATTTTCGCGTTGGCGATTGGCTTTCAAGGATGGCTGCTGGATCGAGTCAACGCGGTCGAGCGCACGATGTTGATCGTCGCTGGTTTCGCGTTGGTCTATCCCGATCCGGTATCGACCACGATAGGCTTTTCGTTGGTGGTAATTGCGTTGGGACTATATGCATGGCGCCGACGCATGGCGGTGCGGATGAGTTGATCGCCCACTGGCAAAACAGGCCGACGATGTGTTGGGTGGCAGATCCATTGATCCGCATCCTATCGTCGGCCCACAATATCAGCCTTGGACGATATCCAGCTTGGCAATGCCCAGTGCCAATGTCTTGGCTCCCACATCGCGGAACTGGATTTGCGCCTGGGCATCCTGGCCTGAACCGCTCAGGCCGATGATGGTGCCATCACCGAATCGGGCATGATGCACGCCCTGGCCGATGCGGAATTGCTTGTCGCCCACGGTCACTCCCGAGGTCACGCCGCGTGGCGTCCGCGGTGAGATCGTTCCGGTCGAACGGCGTCCGAACGCGTCGCCGTGACTGACACGAGCCGCCGATTCGCCAAAGCCGGCGTGCGCATGGCCCACACCACCTCGCGGGGTCAACCATTTCAGGTGTTGCTCCGGAATCTCGTCCAGGAACCGCGACCGCATGGCGTAGCGCGTCTGGCCGTGCAACATGCGGCTCTGCGCCAAGGTGAGGTAAAGACGCTCGCGCGCGCGCGTGATGGCCACATACATCAGACGGCGCTCTTCCTCGAGCCCGGAGGCCTCGAGAATGCTGTTCTCGTGAGGGAATAAGCCTTCTTCGAGACCGGTGATGAACACCGCGTCGAACTCCAACCCCTTGGCGGCATGTACGGTCATCAGTTGCACGGCGTCCTGACCAGCCTGAGCCTGATTGTCGCCCGCCTCCAGCGAGGCGTGTGACAGGAACGCGGCCAATGGCGTCATGCCTGTCGAGATCTCGGCCGGCGCATCGACCACGCCGGGCATCAAGGTACTGTCGACGGCGCCTTCGGGCACGATACCGGCAGGCAAACCGTCGAAGTTTTCCTCCGAGGCGAACACCGCCGCGGCCGTGATCAACTCGTTCAAGTTTTCGAGACGCTCGGCACCATCGCGATCGGCCTTGTAGTGCTCAATGAGGCCGCTGGTCTCGAGCATGTGCTCGACCAGCTCTGGCAGCGGCAGTTCGCGAGTTTCGTCAGTCAAACGGCCGATCAGTTGCGCAAACTGAGCCAGATTGGCGCCGCCCTTTCCAGGCACGCGGGCCACGGCGCCATAGAGGCTCGTGTCGAGCGTACGGGCCGCATCGGCCAACTGTTCCAGCGTGCGCGCACCGATGCCGCGCGTGGGGAAATTGACAACGCGCATCCAGGACGTGTCGTCATGGGGATTGGCCATCAAACGCAAATAGGCCAACGCGTGTTTGATTTCCTGGCGCTCGAAAAAGCGCAGGCCGCCGTAGACCTTGTACGGAATGCCGGCCGAAAACAGCGCATGCTCGATCACACGGGATTGTGCGTTGCTGCGGTACAGAACGGCGATCTCGCGACGCAGGCTGCCCTCGTTGATGAGCGAGCGCATCTCGTCGACCAACCATTGGGCCTCCATGCCATCCGAGGGTTGCTCGATGACGCGGATGGGCTCGCCCTCGCCTTGTTCGGTCCAGAGGTTCTTACCCAGGCGGCCGCTATTGTGGCCAATGAGGGCGTTGGCCGAATCCAGGATGTGGCCGTAGGACCGGTAGTTTTGTTCCAGCCGAATGACGGTGCCGCGCGCATAGTCGCGCTCGAAATCCGCCATGTTGCCCACGTTGGCGCCACGAAAGGCATAAATCGACTGATCGTCGTCACCCACGGCAAAAATGGCAGCGCCGCCCCCGGCCAGCAGCTTGAGCCACTTGTATTGCAGGGTATTGGTGTCCTGGAACTCGTCGACCAGGATGTGACGAAAACGACGCTGGTAGTGTTCGCGTACCGGTGCGTTGCGCGTCAATAGCTCGTACGCACGCAACAGCAACTCGGCAAAGTCGACCACACCCTCGCGCTGGCACTGCGCCTCGTACAACTGATAGATCTCGATCAAGCGGCGGCGATGGCTGTCGTAGGCCTCGATATCGCCGGGACGCTCGCCCGCCTCTTTGGCGCCGCTGATAAAACGCTGGACGTCGCGAGGGGGATATTTTTCGTCGTCGATACCGTTGGCTTTCAAGAGGCGCTTGATGGCCGCCAATTGATCGGTAGTATCGAGAATCTGAAAGGATTGCGGCAGACCCGCATCACGATGATGCGCACGCAGCATGCGATTGCACAGCCCGTGAAAGGTACCGATCCACAGACCGCGCGTATCGATCGGCAAGATCGCCGACATGCGCGACAGCATCTCGCGCGCAGCCTTGTTGGTAAACGTGACAGCCAGCAGCCCAAATGGACTGGCCTGACCGGTTTGAATCAGCCAGGCCATGCGGGTCGTCAAGACCCGTGTCTTGCCGCTACCCGCCCCGGCGAGAACCAGGGCGTGCTGCGGATCAAGCGTTACTGCGGCGCGTTGTTCGGGATTGAGTTGCTCTAGCATCATGCCGCGTAGCGGCTGAGACGTTGCGCAAATTGCTCGAGCCCGGCGATGCCGCTTTGCTGGGCGCGCTGGCACCAGGCCTGCAGGTCATGTAAAAGTTGCTCGCTGCTGGCGCTGGAGCTTTCCCACAAGCGGCCCAACTCACGGCGCATTTGCACCAGGGTGGACAACGACTTGTTGTGTGCGATGGCCTGATCGACCTCGGCGCGCTGCTCGGGATGCAGGACATCCTCGTTGCGGTGCAGCCAACGGCGGACACGCTGCAAACGCGATGCGCTGTGGTCCTTGCCGAGCTCTTCGCGCAGCGTGGTCTTGATGATCTCGCCGTAACGAGCCATGACCTCGTAACGGTGCGTGATCACGCCTTGCAGCGTACGCAGATCGATGGCCTTGGTGTTCGTTTCGAGCTTGAGCTTGGGCGCGACCTTGCGGACCTTGGCCAAGCCGAAGAACTTCAGCACCTGGATGTAGCCCCAGCCGATATCGATCTCGTACCACTTGGCCGAGAACTTGGCCGACGTGCCATGAGCGTGGTGGTTGTTGTGCAGTTCTTCGCCACCGATCACGATGCCCCAGGGAAATACGTTGGTGCTGGTGTCCGGGCTGTTGTAGTTGCGATAGCCCCAGAAGTGGCCGATACCGTTGACCACCCCCGCCGCCCAGAACGGAATCCAGGCCATTTGCACCGCCCAGACCGTCAAGCCGATCGCGCCGAACAGGGCCACGTCGATCGCCAGCATGGTGAGCACGCCCCACAGGCTGTGCTTGGTGTAGACGTTTTGCTCGAGCCAGTCGTCCGGCGTACCGTGGCCGAATTTAGCCATGGTTTCCTTGTTGGCAGACTCTACGCGATACAGATCAGCGCCACGGAACAATACCTTCCAGACACCGAACAGCATCGGCGAATGAGGATCGCCCTCTTTTTCGCATTTGGCGTGGTGCTTACGGTGAATGGCGACCCATTCCTTTGTGACCATGCCCGTCGTCATCCAGAGCCAGAACCGGAAGAAATGCATTACTGCGGGGTGTAAGTCGAGACCGCGGTGCGTCTGGCTGCGGTGCAGGAAGATCGTGACCGCCACGATGGTGACGTGCGTCATCACCAAGGTGAACAGAACAATCTGCCACCAGCTGGCTTGGGTAAACCCGCCGGAGAGGAAGGAAAGGAATTGATCCATAAAGCTTTTTGCGACCCTCGCGTAAAGGAATGGAACGCAGTTTAGCGTACCTGACTTGCTTATGACAGCGGGATTTCAAAATAGTTTTTGTGATAAATCAAGGACTAAGCTGCGATACCCGGCCCGGGGGGAGAATTTCGACCCGCGGAGCGGGCCTCTGCCCCGGGCGAGGCGGCATGTCGATGATGCCACGCCAAAAACACATTTTGCAACAAGCTGCCAGACGAACTGTGGCTTTTCCGTCCTAGTGGCAGGGTTATTCGGCAGACGGCTTGGTTTCGGCAGGAGCAAGTTTGGCTCCCGCGGGGCCGGCGCCTGTGTCAACGGAGGCAGGCTCGGTCTGACCGGCAGTGGACCCACTATCAGCGACGAGCTCGCTCTCAACAGCCACAGATTCACTATCCGCGGAGGCAGACCCAGCTTCGTCAGACGTAGACGCCGTCTCATCGGACACCGGTGCCGCAGCCCCCGTCTTTTTACGCTCTAACACGGCAGCGAAAAAACCATCCGTGCCGTGTACGTCGGGACGCAACTGGACGTAGGGGCCCTCGAGATCGAGTTCCGGACAACGGCTGGCCAAAATTTCAGCAGCATCCAGGCGCTCGAAATCGGGGTGCGTGTCCAGGAACTGCTGCACCTGGATCTCATTTTCCTCGGCCAGCAAGCTGCAGGTGGCATACACCAGGCGCCCGCCCGGGGCAACGCAACGTGCGGCGCTATTCAGGATACGCGTCTGCAGCGCCCCCAATTCCGCCAAGGCCTCGGGATGCTGACGCCATTTCAGATCGGGATTGCGGCGCAATGTGCCAATCCCGCTGCAAGGGGCATCGACCAGTACGCGCTGAGCTTTGCCTGCCAGGCGTTTTACGCGCGCATCGTTTTCGCTGTCGATCGCCACCGGCACCACGTTGGATAGCCCGCTGCGGGCAAAACGGGGTTTGGCGCGCGCCAACCGGGCGGCCGAGACATCAAAGGCATACAAACGCCCGGTAGAACGCATCAGCGCGCCCAAGAGCAACGTTTTACCGCCCGCCCCGGCGCAGAAATCGATAATCATCTCGCCGCGGCGCGGGCCGACCAGCAAAGCCAGTAGCTGGCTGCCCTCATCCTGGACTTCCAGGCTGCCGTTCTCGAATAACGGCCACCGATTGACCGCTGGCCTGCCGGCCAGCCGGATACCCCACGGGGAATACGGGGTGGCCTGGGGCTCAAAACGCGCCGCGGGACCGTCGCCCAAGGCAGCCAGCGCCGCCTCGCGTTCCATCTTGAGGGGGTTGACCCGCAAATCGAGCGCTGCCGGGCGGTTGAGCGCCGACATCAGCGATTCTGGATCATCCAGTTTGCCCAGACGTTCGTCCAGCCAATCGGGCATGCTGGTACGGACGGCACGGGGTAATGTGGCGGGGTTGATGCGGCTGACGCGTTGCAGCCAATCGTGCTCGGAGGGATCCAGACCGTCTTCTAAAAACGCCGCACCCAAGGTAGCCGCCAAGCCCAGGATTGCCAGGCGGCGCGAGGCCGGGCCGCTGCCGCTTTCGGCGAGTTGACGATAGCGGCGCAAGTGGCGCAGCACGTCGTACACGGCCTCGGCCACCTCGCCACGGTCGCGCCCACCCAGCGTGGGATGAGCACGGAACCAGTGCGACAAGGTGGCATCGGCGGGGTAGGTCCATTGCAGGATCTCGCCCAAGACACGCTGAACCTGATCGATACGGATCACGGCGCGCGGCGTGCGAGGCTGCGTGTCGGGCTGAGACCGGGGCTGGCCGGGGCGCCCCTGGGAGCGGGACCGATCCGAGTCGCCCGAGCGCCCTTCAGGCCGAGGCCGGTCCGAATAGCCAGGTCGTCCTTCGGAGCGAAACCGATCCGAGCCACCCGAGCGTCCTTCGGGCCGAGACCGGTCCGAATAGCCAGATCGTCCCTCGGACCGAGACCGATCAGAGTCGCCCGAGCGTCCTTCGGGCCGAGGCCGGTCCGAATAGCCAGATCGTCCCTCGGACCGAGACCGATCCGAGCCACCCGAGCGTCCTTCGGGCCGAGGCCGGTCCGAATAGCCAGATCGTCCCTCGGACCGAGACCGATCAGAGTCGCCCGAGCGCCCTTCGGGCCGCGACCGGTCCGAATAGCCAGATCGTCCCTCGGACCGAAAGGGCCCGCTGGAGGTGCGACGGGCTCCACCACGAGAGCCTGTTTCAGAACGGTTCGTGGAAAAAGCGCCTGCGGGACGCTGCCGAGAGGCGGGATTCTTGCTCATTGTGGTTCCATGCGTGGCCAAGGCGGCGCCTTGACCGGTCAAAATTCAGGGCCGAGACAAACTGCCTCGGCGGATGATAACGAGAGATTTCGCTGGGGGGTATGGTCAGGCCGTCAGACCTCGCCCCCGATAAACAAACGTTGCGGATCGCCATCGACCTCGACACGATGATCGACCGTCATATGCACCCTGCCCTCGACCAGCCAGCGAACCGCTGCGGGATAGGCCTGGTGCTCAACGGCCAGTACGCGATCAGCCAGGATATCAGGTGTATCACCCGCCCGGACAGGGACGCAGCCCTGCGCGATGATGGGTCCGTGATCCAGCACCGGCGTCACAAAATGCACGGTACATCCGTGCAGTTGCACTCCCGTCGCCAACGCCTGAGCGTGCGTATGCAAGCCAGGGAACATGGGCAGCAACGAGGGATGAATATTCACCAACCGGCCGGCGTAGTGATTCACAAACCCCGGGGTCAGGACGCGCATGAAACCAGCCAACAACACATAATCAGGCTGGTACCGGTCGATTTCCTCGGCCAGGGCCGTATCGAAAGCTTCCCGGCTAGGGAAATCCTTGTGATACAGCGCGCCGGTGGCGATGCCCTGTTCGCGCGCCCATGACAGCCCGGCCGCATCGGGGCGGCTGGCAATGACGGCGCAGACCTCGGCGGGCCATGCCTCGTCGCGACAGGCGTGAACCAGGGCTTGCATATTGCTGCCCCGCCCCGAAATGAGGATAACCAGGCGACGTTTTAAAGTTGAGGATTCCGGCAAGATGAGATATTCCAAGGCAAACCAACCTAAAATTGTAAACTCTCGGTTGTGAAAACCTTGCTGCAACTCTATCGATCGGTCCCGCCGCCTGCGCGGCGATCCCCTTGCGCGCTGACAATCGGCAATTTTGACGGCGTTCATCGCGGTCATCAGGCCATTCTGGCGCGAGTACGGCAGGCGGCCCGCGAACGCGGACTGCTGCCCTCGGTGCTGACATTCGAGCCACATCCCCGTGAATATTTCGCCACGTTGAACCAACGGCCGGAATTGGCGCCGACGCGCATCTCGGGTTTGCGCGACAAACTCGAAGCGCTCGCCAGCCAGGACATGGCGCAGATCATCATCGAGCGATTCAATGCGCGATTCGCGGATATGTCTGCCAACGCCTTCATTGAGGAACTCTTGGTGGGCGGCCTGCAGACACGTTGGCTGCTGGTGGGAGAAGACTTCCGCTTTGGCCGCAAGCGCAGCGGCGACGTAGATCTGCTGCGCGAGGCGGGCATGGTGCACGGGTTCGAGGTGCAGACGATCGCTGACGTGACCGACCGCCAAGGGCATCGGGTATCGAGCTCGGAGGTCCGCACCGCACTCGCGGTGGGCGACCTGGATCGAGCCGAGCATCTGCTGGGACGTCCATTCCAGATCAGCGGACACGTGATTCACGGCCAGAAACTCGGCCGTACGCTCGGTTTTCCCACTCTGAACCTGCGCGTTGCGCCACGCTGTGCCGCGCGCTCGGGGATTTATGTAGTGCGAGTACATGGATTGGGCGAGCAACCGCGCCCCGCCGTCGCCAGTCTGGGAGTCCGTCCCACCGTCGAGGACCACGGACGTGTGCTATTAGAGTCACACCTGCTCGATGGCCCGGCTGACGCATACGGTAAACTCATACGCGTTGAGTTCCTGCACAAATTGCGGGACGAAGAAAAATTTCCCGATCTGCCTTCCCTGACAGCCGCCATCGCCGACGACGCGCAAAACGCGCGTGCCTATTTTGCCGTTCATGGACTATAAAAAAACCCTCAATCTGCCCGACACCTCCTTTCCGATGCGAGGTGATCTTGCCAAACGCGAACCCGCCTGGGTCACCCAGTGGGAAGAAAACCACGTGTATCAAGCCATACGCGCCGCCAGCCGTGGCCGGCCGCGCTTTGTGCTGCACGACGGACCGCCGTATGCCAACGGCGACATCCACATTGGTCACGCAGTCAACAAGATCCTGAAGGACATTATCGTCAAGAGCCGCAACATGGCCGGCTACGACGCGCACTACGTGCCGGGCTGGGACTGTCACGGCATGCCGATCGAGATCCAGATCGAAAAGAAATTCGGCAAGCACCTGCCCGTGACGGAGGTCCAGTCCAAAGCACGGGCTTACGCGCTGGAACAAATTGATCGCCAACGCAAGGACTTCAAGCGTCTGGGGGTATTGGGCGAGTGGGATCGCCCCTACCTGACCATGAACTACAGCAACGAGGCGAACGAGATCCGTGCGCTGGGCGGCATCCTGCAAAAGGGCTACGTATTCCGTGGCCTGAAGCCCGTGAATTGGTGTTTCGACTGTGGATCGGCGTTGGCCGAGGCCGAGGTCGAATACGCCGATCGCGTGGATCCGGCGATCGACGTCGCGTTCCCCTTCGCAGATAAGCCGGGCGTGGCAAAGGCCTTTGGCCTGGATTCTGTCGATGATGGCGCAGTGGTGATCTGGACCACGACGCCGTGGACGATTCCTGCCAACCAGGCGTTGAATGTGCACCCTGAGCTGGAATACGCGCTGGTGCGCGTCACGCCGGCAACGGCGCATGGTTCGCTGCTGCTGTTGGCCAGCGAGCGCGTAGAGGCCTGCCTGAAAGCCTGGAATCTGCAAGGCGAAATCATCGCCACCACCACGGGCGCTGCGCTCGATGGATTGCGTTTCCATCATCCGCTGGCCTCGGCGGATGCAGGGTATGCCCGCACCTCGCCGATCTACCTGGGCGACTATGTCACGATCGACACCGGTACCGGTGTCGTGCACTCGGCCCCCGCCTACGGTATCGAGGACTTTGTGTCGTGCAAGGCGCACGACCTGCCCGACGATCAGATCCTGAATCCCGTGTTGGGCGACGGCAAGTATGCCGAGACCCTGCCCCTGTTCGGCGGCCTGTCCATCTGGGATGCCAATCCGCGCATCGTCGAGGCCCTGAGGGCCGCGGGCTCGCTGATGGATGTGCAAAAACTGTCGCACAGCTATATGCACTGCTGGCGCCACAAGACCCCCGTCATCTACCGCGCCACCAGCCAATGGTTTGCCGGCATGGACGTCAAGCCTGCCGATGGCGGTCTCACGCTGCGCGAGAGCGCCTTGGCCGGCATCGATGCAACGGCGTTCTATCCGTCCTGGGGCCGTGCCCGCCTGCACGCCATGATCGCCAACCGGCCCGACTGGACCTTGTCGCGCCAACGCCAATGGGGTGTGCCCATGGCGTTTTTCGTGCACAAGGAAACCGGCGCCCTGCATCCGCGTACCGTCGAATTGCTGGAACAAGTCGCGCAACGTGTTGAACAACACGGCATCGAGGCTTGGCAGTCGCTCGATCCGCGCAACCTGCTGGGTGACGAGGCCGATCAATACGAAAAGAACCGAGACACCCTCGATGTCTGGTTCGACTCGGGCACCACGCACGCTACCGTGCTGGGCGGCAAAGACCAGGTTCTGGGCGGCTCGCACGGCGCGGAATTGGCTTGGCCGGCTGATCTGTACCTGGAGGGTTCCGACCAGCACCGCGGCTGGTTCCACTCGTCGCTGCTGACCGGCTGCATGCTGTATGGCCAACCGCCGTACAAGGCCCTGTTGACGCACGGTTTCGTGGTCGATGGCCAAGGCCGCAAGATGAGCAAGTCGGTGGGCAACGTCATCGCCCCGCAAAAAGTGTCCGACTCGCTCGGCGCCGAGATCTTGCGATTCTGGGTCGCCTCGACGGACTACTCCGGCGAGCTGTCGATTTCCGACGAGATCCTCAAACGCGTGGTCGAGGGCTACCGCCGCATTCGCAACACGCTGCGCTTCTTGTTGGCCAATCTGGCCGACTTCGATGCCGTCAGCCAGGCAGTGCCGTATGACGAGCTGTTCGAAATCGACCGCTACGCATTGGCCATGACGGCGCAAATGCAGGCTGAAGTCATCGCACAGTACGAACGCTATGACTTCCACCCCGCTGTCTCGCGTTTGCAGACGTTCTGCTCCGAGGATCTGGGCGCGTTCTATCTGGATATCCTCAAGGACCGCCTGTACACCACCGCCACCGATAGCGTAGCGCGCCGTTCGGCACAGACGGCGCTGCTGGAAATCACGCAGACACTGCTCAAGCTGATGTCCCCCATCCTGTCGTTCACTGCCGAAGAAGCCTGGAAAGTCCTGGTCGATTCGGCGCTGAAACACCAGGCCGATGCACCGCGCGTCACGATTTTCACCGAGGTGTTCCACACGCTGCCGCCGTATGCCGAGGCGTTGACCGGCAAGTGGGCGCGTCTGCGCGCCATCCGTGCCGACGTACAGCGCAAGCTCGAAGAAGTCCGCACGGCAGGCGGTATCGGCTCGTCGTTGCAAGCCGAAGTCGATCTGCATGCCGACGGTGACGATCGCGCCATCCTGGAAAGCCTGGGCGACGATCTGCGATTCGTGTTGATCGTCTCGCGCGCTACGGTCCATGCAGGTACAGGCGATTTGCGCATCGAGATCACGCCGTCCACGAACAAGAAATGCGAGCGCTGCTGGCACTGGCGTCTGGATGTAGGCAGCGATGCGGACCATCCCGAGATCTGCGGCCGTTGCGTGTCCAACTTGTTTGGCTCGGGTGAGCCGCGCGACAAGGCCTGACACATGTCGCGTGAGGTATCAAGCCAATCCTCGGCGGGCTCCATGAACAATGCGAGCTCGCAGCCAGGCCGTGGGCCAGGAGAGCCGATCCAACCAGCGCCGCGTACCACCGGGCGCTGGTTATCGATCGCCTTGCTGCTGATCGTCCTGGACCAGATCACCAAGCTGTATTTCGACTCGGCTTACACGTACGGCCAACGCGTCAATGTGCTGCCGATTTTTGATTTCACGTTGATGTACAACCGCGGCGCGGCGTTCAGTTTCCTGGCTTCCGAAGCCGGTTGGCAACGGTGGCTGTTCACCGGACTGGGCATCGTCGCGTCTGTCGTCATTGTCTGGATGCTACGCCGGAATACGGCGCAGCCGCGCTTTTGCCTGGCGCTCACGCTGATACTCGGCGGCGCGCTGGGTAATGTGATCGATCGCGTGGTCTACGGTCACGTCATCGATTTCCTGTTGTTCTACTGGAACGACTGGTACTACCCCGCTTTTAACATTGCCGACGTCTGCATTACCTGCGGTGCAGTGCTGCTGGTACTGGACGAACTGCTGCGCGCACGCAAGCCGCGCAACTGAGGCCTGCACAGGCGGCGGCCCTCACCCCGCCTGTGTGTCCACCGCCGCAGCCTCGCGGCTGCACAGCAATTGATGGATATATGTCCCCGCCTCGGAAATATCGCGGCGGATGGCATCCGCTACGCCCTGCGCATCCTGACGCTCCAGGGCATCCAACGCCGCGGCATGGTAGTCCGTCTTTTTCAAGTACGGCACATATTCCGGCAAGACGATGGTCAAGACCGGTCCGCAGCGCAGCCACAGCGTCTCAATGGCATCCTGGATGATGGGCATGTGCGCCAGTGTGTAGATACCGAAATGAAAGCGGCGATGCATCTCCAGATAATGATCTCGCCGTTCCTCATTGATGTGATCCGTCATCTGCGCCAGGTGCTGGCGCAACAACGCGACATCCGCATCGGTTGCATGGGCCGCGGCCTCGTAGGCGGCACGTGACTCCAGATCTGCACGCATGATGGTCAACTGGCGGAATTGATCAGGATCGATGGGCGGCACAATGGCGCCACCTCCCTGCCCCCCGGTACCGCGCTCGAGCACACGCTCGGCGATCAAATGATTCACCGCATCACGCACGGGCGTCAGGCTGATCCCCAATTCGCCAGCCACGTCGCGCAGCAAAATGCGTTGCCCCGGCACGAAACGCCCGGCCAATAGCGCGCCCCGCAATTCGGCATACGCCCGGTCCCACAGCGTGTATTTCTCGATTTGCTTCAGGCCGGTTGCACCCACGTAGAACTCCTTTGTTACAACGAATAGCGAACCAGGATGTTCGCACTGTCCGCCTCGCTTGGCAAATTGGCATTTCCCTATTGTTGTTTGTTATAACGAATGCTAGCATCACTGCAAAACAGCAAGCCGAAAATCGGCCAACTCCAAGGAGGAGACAACCATGTCCTTGATAAAAAAAGCGTTTTTTGCTGTCGCGTTGACTGCTGTATCTCTGCCGGCCTGGTCAGCCGATGCTTACCCAACGAGAGATGTGCGATTCATCGTGCCCTGGAATGCTGGGGGTTCGAACGACATCGCCGCCCGTGCGCTGCAGCAGATCCTGGCGAAAGACGGGTTCAACATCGTGGTGGAGAACGCCCCTGGCGCCACCGGTGCCATTGGCCTGACCAAGGTTGCCAATGCTCCGGCTGACGGCTATGTCATAGGCATGGGCACGAGTTCGACGCTGGCTCAGATTGCCCAGAAAATGACACCGCTGCGCAACGATCAATTCACCCATATCGCACGCGTATCGACCGATCCGCTCATCCTGCTGGTGCCAGCATCAAGTCCCGCGCAGACCCTGGAAGCGTTCCTCGACTACATGAAGAAGAACCCGGGCAAGGTCTCTATCGGCACCCCAGGCACCAATAATCTGAACCATATTTTTGCCGAGATGACGGCTCGCGTCGCAGGCGTGCCTTACGTCAATGTGCCTTACCCTGGCGGGTCCAAAGTCATCGCGGATTTGTCCGGCAAACAAATCCAGGCTGCGGTGCTAAAGCCCTCGGAAAGCCGCGGCCAGATCGAAGCCGGCTACGTCAAACCCATCGCCGTCTTTGACACCCAACGCCTGAAGGTCATGCCCGACGTACCGACCTTCAAGGAAAAAGGCTACGACGTGTTTCCCTATGGCCCCTTGGTGCAGATGGCTTATGTCGTCGGCCCCGCCGGCCTGCCCGGTCCCGTGCGCGACAAGCTCATCCAGGCTTTTGAGGCCGCGATCTTGAGCCCTACTTTCAAATCCTTTTCCGAACAGAACGGTTTTCTCGTGGACGGCCTTTCTGGCGACGCCCTGGAAAAAGAAGTATTGGCCGTCCAGAAAACACTGGATGACGTTGGAACCAAAGTCTTCAAAGCAAAATGAGGTCGGATGTGAGCACCATCAAGAAAGTTACTTGCCATGTTGTCAGCGCGCCTGTCGAGCGTCCCTTTACCTCATCGCGCGGATGGTTGTACAAGTCGCGCGGCTCGTGCATTGTCGAAATCGAAACCACGGACGGTGTGGTCGGTTGGGGCGAATGCTATGGCCCCGCCCAGGTGGCACGCGCCTATATCGACTCGCAATACGGCCCACGCATCGTGGGACGCGATGCCTTCGATGTAGAGGTGATCTGGGAAGACCTCTACAACCGTATCAAAGACTACGGATCCAAGGGCATGGCGATCTCTGCCCTGAGCGGTATCGACATCGCATTGTGGGACATCATCGGCAAGGTCTGCGGCAAACCGATCCATAAACTTATTGGCGGTGCTCACCGGACTGAAGTCTCGGCCTATGCGACCGGCCTGTATTTCATCGATATGGACCGGCTCATCGAAGAAGCCGTCGAAGAAGCGCGCGGCTACGTGGAAGAAGGCTTCACCGCCATAAAGATGAAAATCGGCCTGGGTTCGCCCAAGCTGGACATCGAACGCGTAGCCGCGGTACGCAAAGCCATCGGCGATGATGTGCGGTTGATGGTGGATGCCAATCATTGTTTCACCGTGCCGGCCGCGATACGCCTGGGGCGCGAGCTGGAACAACTGAATGTGGAATGGTTCGAAGAGCCCATTTCGCCCGAAGATGTCGACGGCTATGTCGAGGTCACGCGCGCGCTGGACATGGCTGTCGCAGGTGGAGAAAACGAATTTACCCGATGGGGTTTTCGCGATCTGGTCGTGCGCAAGGCCATGGACATTGTGCAGCCCGACGTATGCGCCGCCGGCGGCATCAGCGAATGCCGCAAGATCGCCACGCTGGCGGCCGCGCATGGCGTCGAATGCGTGCCCCATGCATGGGGTTCGGCCATCGGGCTGGCGGCCACGCTGCACTTTTTGGCGGCCCTGCCGGACCAACCGCCGAGCTTTCGCCCCATGCCGCCGCTGCTCGAATTCGAACAGTGCGAGAACCCGTTCCGCGATCATTTGTCGACCGAGCCTATCGTGCAGAAGGCAGGCATCGTACAGGTGCCGGCCGGCGCGGGACTGGGTATCGACATACGGCGTGAAATCCTCGATCAATATCGCGTGGCCTGACGACTATGCGCTTCGTTTCCTACTATGACGCAGCCGGGCGTATCGTGCCCGGCATACTGCCAGGCGATCCCACGGCCCCGGACGCCTGGGTGGCCGACGTCCGGCATCCCGCCTGCTCGGCGCATTACGCGGACTTGCCGGACACGCTGATGGGCTGGGTCGAGTACGGGCTAGCCAACATCGCCCAGCGTGTTGCCGCTGCGCCGCTCATCGATGAAAGTGCGCGGCTGCCTCTACACTCGTTGCGCCTGGCCGCCCCCTTGCCTCGTCCCGGCAAGATCGTCGGTGCCGCGTTCAACTACCATGATGCGCTAGCCGAACGCGACATGGCCTCGCCTGCGGAGCCTGTGATCTTCGTCAAATCCGGGCGCACCGTGATCGGTCCGAATGATGTCATTCGCGTGTTCCCCCATGCAGGCAATGTCACCTACGAGGCCGAGCTGGCAGCCGTCATCGGCAAGCCAGCCTTGCGCGTGTCGCGTGAACACGCCATGAAACACGTGGCCGCCTACACCATCATCAACGACGTCAGCGCCACGACACTGGTCAAAGCCGACAGCGGCTTTGTACGCGGGAAAAATCAGCCTACGTCTGGTCCTCTGGGCCCATGGCTGGTGACACCCGATGAGATCCCGGATCCCTATGCACTGGATATCCATCTGGACATCGATGGACGTGTCCTGCAACAGTCCAGCACGCGCAGCATGCTGTTCAACATTGCCGAACTGATCGAGTATGCCTCGGCACGCATGCCTTTGGATCCAGGCGACATCATTGCCACAGGCACGCCTGCCGGTGTGGCGGGCGCCCATCAACCCCCGGCATGGTTAAAAGCCGGCGATACCGTGTCGATTTCGCTCAGCAAGCTGGGCACATTAAGCAATCCCGTCGCCGCCGGAGCATCAGATGACAGCTAAGCCTCGTGTCCTGCTCACCAATCCTATTCATCCCGATATCCAACCGAAACTCGCAGCGCAGGTCGATCTGATCATCGCGCCCGACACGTCCGCGGACACACTGCGTCGATACGTTGCGGACGTACACGGTCTCGTCGTCCGCGCCCAATTGCCCGCAGATATCTTTGATCATGCTCCCCATTTGCGGGCTGTGGTGCGACATGGTGTCGGACTGGACATGATCCCCATGGAGGCAGCCGATCGACATCGAATCCCCGTCGCCAATGTTCCCGGATCGAACACGTCTGCCGTGGTCGAGTATTGCCTGGCGGCCATGCTCACTCTGCGCCGGCCACTCGCCGCTATCGACGCCGAGCTGCGTCATGCCGGCTGGAGCGCCGCACGGCCGTTGGCGGACCACACCGCCGAACTGGAGGGAATGACTTGCGGCATCGTAGGGGTAGGCGCAATCGGCAGCCGGCTGGCGCAGGCCGCAGCGGGCCTGGGCATGTCGGTGCTGGGCCTGACCCGCCGTCCGGAATCCTTGCCGCCGGGCGTACAGCCCGCTGCGCGAGAGGCCTTGTTCGCCAACGCTGACATCGTTGTGCTGTGCTGCCCGTTGACCGATGAGACGCGCGGGCTGGCGAATGCCGGCATGATCAACAGCATGAAGCCTGGCGCAATACTCATCAATGTGTCGCGCGGCCCCGTCGTGGAGACCGCTGCGTTGTTGGATGCCTTGCGCCGCGGCCATTTAGGCGGAGCCGCGCTGGATGTACATGACATTCAGCCGCTCCCTGCGGACAGCCCGGCACTCGATGTCCCGAATCTGCTGTTGACGCCGCACATTGCAGGCATCACCGATTCCAGCATGCGGCGCATGAGCGAAGGCGCGATTGCCAATTTATTGGCGCTATTGCGTGGCGACCCCGCACCCAACATCGTCAACCCTCATGTGCTGTCCTCCCCTCAATCTACCTCGTGAGATCCGTCATGCGAATTGCCGACATACGCGCCGTGCCCATCTCCTTTCCTGTTCCTGCTGAAAAATCAGTACGCCTGGGCATCGGCCGCAGCGTCAAACGCGACGCGGTGCTGGTACGCGTCGAAACCGACGACGGCCTGGTGGGCTGGGGCGAGGCCCATCACGGACGGTGTCCCGGTGCGATCGCGCGTTTGATCGACACCACTCTGCGCGAACTGGTGCTGGGCATGGACGCCACGGACGTCGCGGGCGTCTGGCATCGCGTCTACAAAATGCAATTGGCCAGCCACGGCATGGGCGCCGCAGCAGCGCTGGCGCTCAGCGGACTGGACCTGGCGTTGTGGGACATCCGCTGCCAAGCGACCCAATGGCCGCTGTGCCAATTGCTCGGCGGCACACCCAAACCGATCAAAGCCTATGCGGGCGGTATCGCATTGGGATGGCAAGCGCCGGAATCCCTCGTTGACGAGGCTCGCGCCTTGGTGGAGCTGGGTTTTCGCGCGTTGAAGCTGCGTGTGGGCGACACGGCACGCCAGGACGTAGAACGCGTGCGCGCCGTACGGCAGGCGCTGGGCGATGAAATCGATCTGCTGGTGGATGCCAACACGGGCTACACCTTGGATGATGTGCGCCGTGTCATGCCGGCCTACGAAGAACTCGGTGTCAGTTGGCTGGAGGAGCCTTTTCCCGCCTGGGACCGGCACGCCTATGCCAGTGCCGCACGGCTCGGCCGTGTCCCCCTGGCGGCAGGCGAAAATCACTACACCCGTTATGAATTCGGCCCGTTGTTAGAAGACGGCAGTGTGGGATTTTTGCAGCCGGACCTGTCCAAGACTGGGGGCATCACAGAGGGGATGCGTATCGCCGCCATGGCGTCGGCCCAGAAACTGACCGTCAATCCCCATACCTCGGCCACGGCCATCAATATGGCGACCTCGATCCACTATTTGTGCGCGGTCGACAATCCCGGCTATTTCGAAGCCGACGTGACCCAGTTGAATCCATTTCGCGACCACCTGGCGGACGTCTTGCCCTATCGCCTGGATGCTCAAGGCTGCGTTGAACCGCTGGCTGGACCGGGCATAGGCTTGCGCCCCGACCCGGCGTTCCTGGCCAAACATCCCCTGATCGAGGGGCCTTGCTACGTCTGAGCACCGCCCGCCCCCAGGCAGCCGGGCGAGCCAGAGGGTTTTTGCCGCATAATGGCGGAATTCGGAATTTTCATATATCCCCATGCTCGACCTCGCCCGCAAACGCATCGTCCTCGGTCTGACCGGCGGTATTGCTTGCTACAAGATTGCCGAACTGGTGCGGCGCCTGACAGAACAAGGCGCCGTCGTCGACGTCGTCATGACCGAGGCAGCCACGCACTTCATCACGCCTGTCACCATGCAGGCGCTGTCGGGGCGTCCGGTGTTCGTGGACGCATGGGATGCCCGTATCGGCAACAACATGGCGCACATCGAACTGACGCGCGGTGCGGATGCGGTCTTGATCGCTCCCGCCAGTGCAGACTTCATGGCCAAACTGGTGCACGGCCTGGCCGACGATCTGCTCTCGACGCTGTGTCTGGCGCGTGCCTGTCCGCTATTGGTAGCGCCCGCCATGAATCGCGAGATGTGGGCCAATCCAGCGACACAGCGCAATGTGGCCCAGTTACGCGCCGATGGCGTCAGTGTGCTGGGCCCGGCATCAGGCGAACAGGCCTGCGGCGAGACCGGAGACGGCCGCATGCTGGAGGCTCACGAGCTGTTGACGGACCTGGTGGCCTTTTTCCAGCCTAAAGTCCTGGCTGGCCGCCATATTCTGCTGACGGCCGGCCCAACGTCCGAGCCCGTCGATCCGGTACGTGTGCTGAGCAACCGTTCGTCCGGCAAGACCGGCTATGCCCTGGCCCGCGCAGCACGCGAGGCCGGTGCGCGCGTGACCTTGGTGACGGGCGCGACCGCCCTGCCCTTGCCACGCGGCGTGACGGCTCTGTCCGTCAACACGGCGCGCCAAATGCATGATGCCGTCATGGCCAATGTACATGATGCAGACGTCTTTATCGCCGTCGCGGCAGTGGCCGATTGGCGGGTAAAAAACGTCAGCGATCAAAAATTGAAGAAAACCAGCGAAGGCGGCGGCGCGCCGGTCATGGAGTTCGAGCCCAACCCCGACATTCTGGCCGAGGTCGCCAAGCTGCCCAAGGGCCCCTGGTGCGTGGGCTTTGCCGCCGAAACGGAAAAGCTCGCGGAACACGCCGAGGCCAAGCGCGTACGCAAAGGCATTCCGCTGCTGGTCGGCAATCTGGCGCACAAAGTCATGGATGCCGACACGACAGAACTGGTGCTCTTTGACGCCCACGGGTCTCATCCGATGCCGGCGGGATCCAAGCTGGACGCCGCGCGCAGGCTCATCGCGGAAATCGCCGCGCGACTGCCTGCGGCCCGACGATAAGAGCGCCTCACACAGCGTCACCAGACTGCCGTCTGCGTTTCAATCAGGCTCAAGGGGGCTACTGCACTTCATCGGACTGACGACGGCCCTCAACGGCCTGCCCAGGCTGAATCGCACGCTCGGCCCATTGCGCCAATGGCAGCGGCGTCGCGCTATCGACGATACGGGCCAGCACGATTTTCATTTGGGCCCATCCGCCACGCTCACTCGGCCAGATGTACGGCGTGACAGGGTGCCAAACGCCATTGGTGGCTCGCTCGGCCATGACAAAGCGAAAGGTGTAATAGCCTGCCATTCCCATACGCAAGTCGGTCACGACCAATTGATTGCCCAGTTCGTCGTAGCGCAGCCAATCATTGGTGAACCAACGCAAGCGCTCATGCAAGGGCACGCCCTTTAAAACACCGGCTTGAGACACATGCAGCGGCAAACGCACCATCTCGGGGCGATCGCGATCGAACCAGCCACTGACGGCCTCGTAGTAGTTGTTCGCACCGTCCTTGGCGATGACACGCCACAGCAGCGTATTGAAAGGCATCGGCGTTGCCAACACTGCCGTCGGCTGCACGCCCTGCTCTCGCAACGCTTGTTCGACCCGAGCCTCCGCATGCCAACGCCCCACCAACGATATACCGAGATAGGCCGTACTGAACACCAATGCAGCAGCCAGCACCGTTCGGGCTCGCGCCGTGCATCCGATGATTGTTGCCACCAGCACCGCGACGACCAATGGCACCGTATACACCGGGTCAATGATGAACACTGCAGACCAGCTCTCGGGTATACGAGCCAATGGCCAAAATAGCTGTGTGCCGTACACCGTGAACGCATCCAGCACCGGATGCGTCACCAACACCAGCCATAGTGTGAGAAACAAGCGCCTGCCACTATAGGGCGCGTCCGGCCACTTTTTACGTACCAGCCACGCCAACACCCCGGCCAAGGCCGTCAGCACAAACACCGAATGAGAAAACCCCCGGTGAAACGTCATTTGCGACACCGGATCGGCATAACGCACCAGCACGTCCATATCCGGCAAGGTGCCCAGCAAAGCACCGTAAAACAGAGCCTTGCGGCCCTGACTGCGTCCCAGCAATGCGCCCTGAATGCCTGCGCCCAGCACAGCTTGTGTAATTGAATCCATATTTTCAGGATATTGTTCTACAAAACGAGGCGCCCGCGCGCCGACTCGCCCCGACCATCCCGCGGCGACAAGCGTTAAGATACCGCACAGATCCTTCCGCCTGCATTTCACCGGACA
The DNA here is from genome assembly GCF_054780995.1 of Bordetella tumbae. Classification (NCBI taxonomy): domain Bacteria; kingdom Pseudomonadati; phylum Pseudomonadota; class Betaproteobacteria; order Burkholderiales; family Alcaligenaceae; genus Bordetella; species Bordetella tumbae. The sequence continues at coordinate 151,074 of NZ_BAAGVG010000025.1, read as the reverse complement.
CATTCCATGGCCATATACGGCGAACCCAAGAACGGCGATTTCGTACGCTATATCGAGACGCTGAATCGGCAGAGCGGCAGCCCTGGCCAGGTCTTGCCGCGCCAGCGCAATGCCAAGCCGAATGCACGGCAGACCGAGACGACACCAGCCGAGGCACCGGAATCGATTTATTCCTACGCGCCGCGGAACAAGTCGACGGCGCCGGCCTATTCGCCAGACTCAGATACATCGTCAAGCGCTTATACGCGCAATGCATCCCCTGGCTCAACGAGAGACAGTGACGACGACGAGCCATCGACCACGTTGGCAGCACGTAGCGGCCAGCGGCATCTGTCGTTAGGGTTGGGCATCGCAGGCGCTGTCGCGCTGTGGAACGCGGCACATAGACTGCTCACGGCCATCAATACCCGCAGCCTCGACCTCGACAGCATGGTCCCGGTCGTTTTTCTATTGATATGCGCATGGATGCTGTTCAAGGGCGCTCGTGGTGTGCGCCGGAAACAGAACCGGCCCCTGGCCAAGCTGCCGCCGCTCACGACCGTCCACATGGGCCGGAAACCGCAGAAATAACGTGAGCGGACACGGGGGTTCGGCGCTCAAACAGTTGGTGCTAACATTTCGGGCCTACGGCCCCCGGGCCAGTTGATTTTACGGAGCGAACGTGAGCCACACCCCAGCCGGATTGACCGCTGCCCAGGCAGCAACGATGCTGACCCTGCAAGACCGCCTCAACAGCATCATCAACCCTGACTGGGTGAATGGTGGTGCACGTTTTCTACGGGCGGCCTTTGTCGAGTCCGCCGAAGCCCTGGAACACCACGGCTGGAAATGGTGGAAAAAGCAGACGATCGATCTGCCTCAGGTGCAGATGGAGTTGATCGACATCCTGCATTTCTATTTGTCGCACACACTCGTGTCCGCAGCGGGCTCCGCCCCGGATGCCACCCTCATGCTGGTGGCGGACCTCGCCTCCCCCGAAGCGATTGCACTGGACGGCCACACCTATCGCCTGCCCGATCTGGATGTGCCCCAGCTGCTGGAGCTGATCGGTGGTCTGGCCGTCTGCGGCCGTGCCAGCTATAAAACGCTGGAACACACCATGGCGCGTTGCGAACTGACCTGGCAGGATGCCTTTACCCAATACGTGTCCAAGAACGTGCTGAACCTGTTCCGCCAGGAAAATGGCTACAAGACCGGCACCTACGTCAAAATCTGGCAAGGCGAAGAAGACAACGTCGTCCTCGCTCGCCTGATGTCGGCGCTGGATCCCACCCGCCAGGATTTCGCCGACGCACTGCATGCGGGGCTGCAACAGGCCTACGCAGAAGCGACGCGCTGATCGCTAGATCGGTGTCGTAAAACATACGACCTGTCGGATCACGCCGACAGGTTTGCGCCTCATCAATCCGCCTCGATCACCGTTTGCAGGAATTGCTGCGTGCGTTCTTCTTTGGGGCTGGAAAACAGCACGCTGGATTCTGCGTCCTCGACAATGTTGCCCTGATCGAAAAACAGCGTGCGATCCGAGCTGCGCTCGGCAAAACCCATCTGGTGTGTCACGATGATCATGGTCATTGTGCGCTTGGCGGCGAGGTCTCGCAAAATCTGCAAAATCCCGCCCACCAGTTCTGGATCCAGCGCCGACGTGACCTCGTCGAACAGCATGATCTCTGGATGCATGGCCAAGGCTCGGGCAATCCCCACGCGTTGCTTCTGCCCGCCGGAGAGCTGGGCCGGATAAGCGTCAAGCTTGTCGCCCAGGCCCACCAGCTCCAGGTATTCCTTTGCGCGTTGCGCTGCCTCGTCACGAGGCACGCCGGAAACGTGGACAGGCGCCTCCATGACATTACCCAGCGCGGTCTTGTGCGGGAATAGATTGAAATGTTGAAACACCATGCCGATCTTGCCGCGCACGCGCCGCACATGGGCCGAATTCGGCCCCATCTCACGTCCTTGCGCATCGGTCCACATCGACTCATCATCGATCAGAATCTCGCCACTGGAGGGACGATCCAGCGTCATCAGCAATCGCAGCAAGGTAGATTTTCCCGAGCCCGATGGCCCGATGACCGACACGGTCTGCCCGGCAGGAATCTCCAGATCGATGCCGCGCAATACCTCCAGCTCGCCGTAACGTTTGCATAGTTGCTTCAGGCGAATGCTCGCGCTCATCTTGATCCTCCGAATTTCTTCAACCACGCCTCCAGGCGCCGGACACCCCAGGCGGCAATCAGGCTCAACAGCAAAAACAGCACCCCGACCAGCGTCAATGGTTCGGTATAGCGAAATGTCGCTGAGCCAATGATTTTGCTTTGCTGCAGCAACTCGACCACCGTGATCGCCGACAACAACGGCGTGTCTTTGAACATCGCGACGAGATAATTCCCCAACGCGGGCACGACAGGAGGAATCGCCTGCGGCAGGACGACCCCGACCGCCGTGCGCCACGGCGATAGATTCAGCGCGGTCGCCGCCTCGATCTGTCCACGCGGCACCGACTCGATGCCGGCGCGATAGACCTCAGCGCAATAGGCCGCGTAATGCACACCCAGCGCCAGAATACCCGTGACCAACGGCGACAGCTGCATGCCGCTTTGCGGCAAGACATAGAACAGAAAATACATCTGCACCAACAACGGTGTGCTGCGCACGAACTCGATCAACACCGCAACGGGCATCGAAATCCAACGCGAACGCACACGCCGCAACATGGCCAGCACCAACCCCAGCACGACGGCCAACGCCATGCCAAGTGCGGTCGCTTGTATCGTGATGATCAATGCCGAGCCTAAGGCAGGCAGAATTTCCCAGGCAAATGCCCAATCGAAAATAGGAGTCATCGGACGCGAAACCTCCGCTCCAACAAGCGGATGCCCGCCGTGATCACCAGCGCCACGGCAAAATACAACAGCAGCAGCAAAAGGAAAATCTCAGTCGTACGCAACGTCTCCGCACGCAGCATCTGACCGCGGAAAGTGAGATCGGTGATCGTGATCAACGATACCAACGCCGTGTTTTTCAGCAATTCGATCAGCAAATTGCCGGCGGGCGGCAACATCGCGGGAAACGCCTGCGGCAGCACGATGCGTCGCAGGGATTGTGCGGAAGTCATATTCAATGCAGTTGCCGCCTCGCGCTGCCCGGATGCCACCGCCAAAATCGCGCCGCGCACTACCTCGGCGCCATAAGCGCCCGCGTTCGCAGCCAGCACCACGATGCCAACCGTCACCGCAGGCAATTTCAAGCCGAACAACGGCAGCACGTAATAAAACCAGAACAACTGCACCAAGGCAGAAGTCCCCCGGAATACCTCGACATAGACCAGCGCGATGGCGCTGACGATACGGTGCGTGGACAACCGCGCCAGGCCTGCCGCCAGGGCCAACGGGACGGCCAGCAATGCCGCCCCTGCCGTGATACGCAACGTCATCCACAAGCCGTCGAGCAGCGGCGGCAATAGCGTGGCGAACCCTTCCATTGAAAATGCCACGCCTTATTTGCCAGCGGCCGGTTCACCCGCGCAAAGTTTGGCTGCCGTCACGTCGCCGGGCAATTCCGCTTTGGTAAAGCCGAACGGCTCGACGATCTTGGCGTGCTCCTCGGTACCGATGAACTTGGCCAACTCAGCATTAAAGGCATCGACAAACGCTTGATCGTCCTTGCGGAATGCAAAAGCTCCATAGCCCCGCACGCTCTTGCCATCGATGACCGGATCCGTGAATGGCTCGGCTTTTTCCAGATCGCCGGTGGCCGTCTTGTTCATCAGATCGTTCACCGTCATCGCGGTCGCAGCGTAGGCATCGGCACGGCCGGCCTGCACACCAGACAGCGCGCTCACCACATCGGGAAATACGACGACGCGATCCAGCGGGATATCCATCTTGCGGGCGTACTCGCTTTCGATAGCCCCTACGACGACGCCGAGTTTCGTGTCGTCCTGCTTTGCGATGTCCTCGTAGCTATGCAGTTTTTTGGGATTCCCCTTTTGCACCAGGAACGATTCGCCCACCCCATAGGTGGGATTCGAAAACGCCGCCTGCTGGCAACGCTCCGGCGTGACATACATGCCCGCGGCAATGATGTCGAAACGTTTGGCCTGCAAGCCGGGGATCAACGAGCCGAACTCGGTCAACACGCCTTCGACCTCGTTGATGCCCATGCGCTTGAGCACCACGCGCGCAATCTCCACCGCCTCGCCAGTAATGCGATTGGAATTGCTATCCATATACGCATAGGGGGCTTCGTTCGCGTAGCCGATGCGTATTGTCCCTGCGGCCTTGGCGGCCTCCAGCGTGCTTTGCGCAGCCGGCGGGTTATTAGCGGCAGAGGGTTTCGCGGCAGAGTCATCGGAGTCCGAATCGGAGCATGCCGCCATCAACCCAAGACTGAGCGCCAATACAGCCCATTTGGTCGTCTTCAGAATGTGTGTCATGCGAGGCTCCCTCTCAGAATATTTATGTACAGAACTAATTCACACGAAATAGTACGTCAATTAATCATTTCAACACAAAGTATATGATGACAAAAATCGTACCCGCATCCCCGGCATTGACGCCGCAGTGGCCGTCTTGGGGCGAAAAAAAACGGCAGCGATTTTTCGCTGCCGTGCTTTATGGGGTAAAAACACGAAGCCGCCTGTCAGGCGGCAAGACATTCCTATCGCCTATTGCGCATAAGAAAAACGCCCGTCGCGAATGACGCCCATTACGCGGGCACGCTCATCAAAGCCCTGATGGTCGGTCTTGGAAATATTCAGCACTCCATTGGGGACCACCAAATCACGGGTATTTTCCAGAGCATCGCGCAAAGCCGCGCGGAACTCGGGAGTCCCTGGCTTGGCGCCCGTTTTCAGAGCGCGTCCCACCGCAGAATCCAGCAGCATCCATGCCCCATAAGCATCCCCGGCAAACTGCGTCAGGCTGTTGGAACCGTACTGAGCTTCGTATTTGTCAGCAAACGCCACTGCCACCGATTTAACCGGGTTGCTGTCCGGCAGCTCTCGCGCCACGACCCCTGGGCCGGTGGGAAACAGTGTACCGTCGACGTCTTTGCCGCCCACTTGCAGGAACTCCAGCGTGCCGATGCCGTGCGTCTGATAAATGGGGCCTTTGTAGCCGCGCTCGACCAAGGTTTTTTGTGGCAGCGCCGCAGGCGTCCCCGAGCCGGCGATCAAAATTGCATCGGGTTTTGCCGCCATCGCCTTGAGCACCTGTCCCATCACTGACGCATCGGTGCGCTGAAAGCGCTCTTGAGCGACGACCTTGATATCGTTGCCCGCGGCCGCGTTGAATTCCGTCCACCAGCTATCGCCATAGGAATCGGCAAACCCGATAAACGCGACGTTCTTGATACCTTTCGCACGCATATCGTCCACCAGCGCCGATGCCATCAGCGAGTCGTTTTGCGGCATCTTGAAGGCCCAGCGGCGCTTGGGATCGTCGGCTGGCTCCACAATGACCGCCGAGGCGGCCAGGGCGACCATGGGCGTGCCCGTTTCAGCCAGGACATCCAGGCCGGCCAGGGCGGATGCCGTGATGTTAGGGCCGACAATCGCGTCGACCTTGTCTTCGGAGGTCAGCTTGCGGAAATTCTTTACCGCGCGGCTCACATCCGTGCCGTCGTCCAAAATGACATACCGTGCGGGTTCTCCCCCCAACGTCGCCGGCCACAGGCGTACTGCATTATTGGTCTGAATACCGATCGCAGCGGCGGGACCGGTCGACGAGATATCGACCCCGATCACGACCTCGGCATGAGCGGACCAAGATAGCAAAGGCGCAATAGTGGCGGCCAACGCGGCCAGGCGCAATAAACGGTTGGGCATGAAGGAGTCCAGCAGAGTAGTGAAAAATAATGAACGGGCGCACATCGGCACCACGCATGATATCCAAAACAAGACGTTATTTTGCCGGAACACAGCCCTCGCCCAGAGGCGGGTTCCACAAATAGGTGTTTTAGGACCCAAGGAAGGCCCAATGGACATCAGTAATGACTGGAGGCAATAAAGCAAAATGCCAGCGCTAGCGCTGGCATTTTGTCTAGCTGGCAGATAAGCCAGATTAGCGGCGTACGGTGCGGCAAGAGGAAATGATCGGATGAGCCTGGCGGGCCTCATCCATGCCGTGCAGTATTTCTCCGATGGCTTCCAGGAAATGGGTCACGCCATCCCGAAAACCACGCCAACCGCCTGGCGCCCCGCCGGCCGGTTTGCCCGGCCCCGTAGCCCTGCTTGTGGAAACTTCCATGACCTACTCCTTGAGAAGAATGAAAGGGAACCACAAGAGTCATCTTACGCCCAGTTTTGTTGCAGCACAACATAAGCCATATTCCACTATGGCAAACCAGCAACATCACCAGGATTTAGGATTTTGTGCAATGCAACAAAATCTGCCGTATCGCTATCCCAGGCGATCCAGATCGACGCGCAGCGCGCGATTTAACGGCGTAGCCACCTTGACTCGCAGGTCATTGCTATGAGCACGCAAAATCTCGCGTTTGACGTCCAGAATCTGTTGGGAATGCATGGAAAACTCGGTCAAGCCGAGTCCCAGCAATAGACGCGTCAGACGCGCGTCTCCCGCCATTTCGCCGCATACCGCCACGGGCTTGCCCATACGGGCACCGACGTTGATCGTATTGGCGACCAGCCGCAATACGGCAGGATGCAGGGGGTCATATAGGCTCGCCACGTCATGGTCCCCCCGATCAACGGCCAGGGTGTACTGGATCAGGTCGTTGGTGCCGATGGACAGGAAATCCAGGGCCTCGGCAAAAGGCTCAATCGCAATCGCAGTGGCGGGCACCTCGACCATGGCACCGACTTCGATCCGATCGGCGTAGGCCTGGCCACGTGCGTCCAGCTCTCGTTTGGCCGCCTCGATCGCAGCGAACGCTGCCCGGACCTCGTGCATATGCGCCACCATGGGCAGCAGCAGCCGCACATGACCATGCGCCGACGCCCGCAAAATGGCGCGCAATTGCGTCGCGAACATGTCAGGGTGAGCCAGGCAATAGCGAATCGCTCGCAGTCCGAGCGCGGGGTTCATCGCGACCGTGGCTTCTTCGTCCAAGGTCTTGTCGGCGCCAATGTCCAGCGTGCGGATGGTCACGGGCCGCCCCGCCATGGTTTGCACGACAGAGGAATAAGCCTGGTACTGTTCTTCTTCGTTGGGCAGCGTATGACGTCCCATGAACAGGAATTCACTGCGGAACAGGCCGATGCCATGCGCCCCCGCAGCCAACGCCGCCTCCGCCTCATCGGGCAACTCGATGTTGGCATGGAGCACAATGTCGATACCGTCCAGCGTGACGGCGGGTTCATCGCGCAGCAGCGCCAACTCGGCGCGTTCGGCGGCATAAGCCACCTGACGGTCGCGATATTCCTGCAGCATCCGCGGCGAAGGGTTCACCAGCACGGCGCCCGTGGCGCCGTCCACAACGACCGTATCGCCGTCGCGCACCAGTTCTCGCACGTGACCCAAAGCGACTACCGCCGGCACGCCCATGCTGCGCGCCACAATAGCAGTATGCGATGTCGGGCCACCCAGATCCGTGACAAAGGCCGCAAAACGACCGCCCCGCAGACGCAGCATGTCGGCCGGAGAAATGTCGTGCGCCACGACGATCAAAGGATCGTCGCCATCCAGGTCCCCGGCGTCGGGCAAGATCACCGGGTTACCAGACAAGACTTGCAGCACGCGCTCGATCACCTGGCGCACATCCGCGCCACGCTCACGCAGATACTCGTCCTCCATGGCCTCGAACTGCTCGCCCAGAATCTGCCCCTGGGCAGCCAACGCCCATTCGGCGTTGTAATGACGCTCGCTGATCAGTGCTCGGGTCTGCTCGGCCAACAAGGGATCGGCCAGCAACAAGCAGTGCACGTTCAACATCGCACCCAGCTCGCGCGGCGCATCTGCCGGCAGGCTATCGGCCATTTGCTGCAGATCCGCCAAAGCAACTGTCAGCGCCTGTGTCAGGCGCTCGCTTTCTGCGGCAACGTCTTCTGGGGCAATACGGTAATGAGCAACCTCTAGAGAGGCGGCTCCCATCACCACCGCACGCCCTATCGCGTATCCTCGCGCCACGCCCTTGCCCTGCAAGGCGACCACGGCACTATTCACGGCAGCAGGAGCCGCCGTCACGGGACATTCCAGGCTAGGGTTATTCGTGCTCACCGAATTTGCTGTCGAACAAGTTCTGAATTTCAGAAAGCGCCTGCTCGGCATCGCCTCCTGAGGCCTCTAGACGTACGGTAATCCCCTTGCCTGCAGCCAGCATCATGACGCCCATGATGCTTTTGGCGTTGACACGCTGCGCACCGCGGGAAATGAAAATCTCACTGCCGAACTTGCTGGCCAATTGCGTCAATTTGGCGGCAGCTCGTGCGTGCAGGCCCAGCTTGTTAGAGATGATGATGTCAGAAATCGGCATAGAGTCAGTCTACCTGTAAACAACCTTGCACGCCGCCGGCCAATGCCTTGGCTCGCGCCTGCGCCAGGCCTTGATCACGCGAGGTCAAGGCCCGCAACAACATCGAAGTATTCAACCCAGCCACCACACAGCATTGCGTGCCCAGCGCCTGGGCCTCCGCGACGGCACGCTTGGCAATATTGGCAGGGGTAGCGCCAATCAAATCGGTCAGCACCAACACACCCTGCCCCTCGTCCGCAGCCCGGATGGCACTCAACAGGGAAGGCACCTGCTCCTCGGGCATGTCCTCTGGCTGGATATCGTGCACAGACATCCGGTTGCCTGCCTCGCCCAGCACGTGGACGGCAAACTCACGCATCGCCTCGCCCAATGGTGCATGCACGACAATGACAATACCCGTCATGACTGAGCCTCTATGCCACCGCGCGTTCGAGGGCCGCCGCAAACATGTCGGCCACATCAAAACCGGTTTGCTCGGCGATCTCGACGAAACAGGTCGGACTGGTGACGTTGACCTCGGTCACATAATCGCCAATGACATCCAGCCCCACCAAGAGCAGGCCCCGCGCGGCCAGCTTGGGAGCGACCTGCGCGGCGATCTCTGCGTCGCGCGCCGACAGCGGCTGGGCAACACCTCGGCCGCCGGCCGCCAGATTGCCGCGCGTTTCGCCCGCCAGGGGAATGCGCGCCAGCGAATACGGCACCGCCTCGCCACCGATCAGCAAAATGCGCTTGTCGCCCTGGACGATTTCAGGGATGTAGCGCTGTGCCATGATGGTGCGCTCGCCGTTGTCGGTGAGGGTTTCCAGGATGGCGTTCAGATTGGGCTCGACCGCCTGCAGGCGGAAGATACCTGTGCCACCCATGCCGTCCAGCGGCTTGACGATGACATCCTGGTGTTTGACATGAAACGCCTTGATCCGCGCCATGTCGCGCGTCACCAGCGTGGGCGCAGCCAAATCGGCGAACTCGGTGATCGCCAGTTTTTCCGGATGATTGCGGATTGCGGCCGCGTCGTTAAAGACCTTGGCGCCCTGGGCCTGGGCATACTCGAGCATGTGCGTCGAATAGACGTATTCCATGTCGAACGGAGGATCCTTGCGCATCAGCACAGCGCCGAATTGCGACAGCGGCACGTCGCGCGCCTCGCCATTGTCACGCCACCAATCGTGGCCGTGCAGATCGGCGCCTTCGACCAGTTCGATCGCGGTGCTGCGAGCCGACACAACACCCGCGTCGATGAACAGATCGCCCTGTAGCGCCACGCTCAGCGTATGGCCGCGCGCAACCAGGGCGCGCATCATGGCAACCGAACTATCCTTGTAGGCCTTCAGGCGCGGCAAGGGGTCAATAACGAATAAGACATGCATAGAGATATCCCGGTCGCGCGTGGAACACAACCCCACGCGTCATACCGCCATCGTAGCGTAAATGACCCGCCCGCGCCGGGCGGCTTGATGATCTTTTTGCGGCACCACGGGCAGCCGCGCAAAGCGGCTGCCCGTGGGCTCAAGCATCCTCAACCGGCGGCGTCAGCCTTGCCGGGCGTGCTCTTTTTGCGAGGAGCAAGCACCATGACCATCTGACGGCCCTCGAGCTTGGGCATGGCTTCGACCTGGGCCAATTCGGTCAGATCGTCGCGCACGCGTTCGAGAACGCGCATGCCGAGCTCCTGGTGAGCCATTTCGCGGCCACGGAACCGCAGCGTGACCTTGGCCTTGTCGCCTTCTTCCAGGAAACGGCGCAGGTTGCGCAGCTTGACTTGGTAGTCGCCTTCGTCGGTCGCCGGACGGAATTTGACTTCCTTGACCTGGATGACCTTTTGTTTGGAACGAGCTTCGGCCTGGCGCTTTTGTTCCTGGTACTTGAACTTACCGTAGTCCATCAGACGGCAAACTGGAGGATCCGCGTTGGGCGCGATTTCGACCAGATCCACGTCGGCTTGTTCGGAAAGACGGAACGCGTCGGCCAGCTTTACGATGCCCAGCTGTTCTCCGTCCAGACCTATCAGGCGCACCTCGGGGACACGGATTTCACCGTTGATGCGATTGGCTTTTTCAGTGGCGATGTTGACAACTCCTAAAAGATTTAAGCAGCACTGCTATCGGTATTGACGACGTCCCGGCGAGCGGCGACGTCTAGGGTCAAGCGGTCGGAGAAGGCTTCCAGCGTGATGACGCCGAGGTCCAGCCCGCCCAAACCACGCACCGCAACAGTGCCATTCTGCTTTTCCTTGTCGCCCACGACAAGGATGTATGGCACCTTTTGCAGGCTGTGCTCGCGGATTTTACGGGTGATTTTTTCCCCACGCAAATCGGACTGCACCCTAAAGCCTTGTTTTTTAAGGTTTTGCGTAATTTCGGCGGCATATTCGGCCGAAGGCTCGGAAATACAACACACGACGGCCTGCACCGGCGCGAGCCAAGGCGGCATCGCACCGGCGTGGTTTTCGATCAGCATGCCGATAAAACGCTCGAGCGAACCGAGGATCGCCCGGTGCAGCATCACCGGCGGACGGCGCTGGTCCTGCTGGTCGACGTATTCAGCACCCAAGCGGACGGGCATAGAAAAGTCGACCTGAATCGTGCCGCACTGCCAATGACGGCCGATCGCGTCTTTCAGCGTGTATTCGATCTTAGGGCCGTAAAACGCACCCTCTCCGGGCGAAACTTCGAACTCGCAACCCGTGCGCCGCAGGCTTTCCATGAGGGCGGCTTCTGCCGTATCCCAGACCTCGTCAGAGCCGATGCGCTTTTCGGGGCGCGTCGCGACCTTGTACAGCACCTCGGTGAAACCGAAATCGCGGTACACCTTTTGGAGGAGTGCCGTGAAATCAGCGCACTCATCCTGCAATTGGTCTTCGGTACAGAAAATATGGCCGTCATCCTGCGTAAAGCCGCGCACGCGCATCATGCCGTGCAACGAACCGGAAGGCTCATTGCGGTGGCATTGGCCGAATTCACCATAGCGCAAAGGCAGCTCACGATAGGAATGCAGGCCGGCGTTGAAGATCTGCACGTGGCCCGGACAGTTCATAGGCTTGAGGCCATACACGCGGTTTTCGGACTCGGTCGTGAACATGTTTTCACGATAGTTGTCCCAGTGGCCGGTCTTTTTCCAGAGCGAAATGTCCAGGATCTGCGGCGCCTTGACCTCTTGGTAGCCGTTATCCTGATAGACCTTGCGCATGTATTGCTCGACTTGCTGCCACAGGGCCCAGCCCTTGGGGTGCCAGAAAATCAGGCCCGGCGCCTCGTCCTGGAAATGGAACAGATCCAACTCGCGGCCGATCTTGCGATGGTCGCGGCGCTCGGCTTCTTCGAGCATATGCAGGTAGGCGTCTTGCTCGTCTTTCGTCGCCCAGGCGGTGCCGTAGATACGCTGAAGCATCTCGTTGTTGCTATCACCGCGCCAATACGCACCAGCGACCTTCATGAGCTTGAAGACTTTCAGCTTGCCCGTGGACGGCACGTGGGGCCCGCGGCACAGATCGATGAATTCGCCCTCACGATAGAGGCTGAGCGTCTCGTTGGACGGGATCGAGGCGATGATCTCGGCCTTGTACGCCTCGCCGATGCTCTTGAAAAAAGCCACCGCATCGTCGCGCGTCCATTCCTCGCGCGTCACGACCTCGTCCTTGCGGGCGAGCTCGGCCATCTTTTTCTCGATAGCCGCCAGATCCTCCGGCGTAAAGGGACGCTTGTAGGAAAAGTCGTAATAAAAGCCGTTTTCGATGACCGGACCAATCGTGACCTGCGCATCGGGAAACAAGGACTTGACCGCATACGCCAGCAAGTGCGCTGTCGAGTGACGAATCAAATCCAGGCCGTCGGGGTCCTTGGCCGTGACGATGGCCAGTTGCGCATCCTGATCGATGCGAAAGCTCGTATCGACCAGCTTGACCTCGCTGTCTGGCAGGGTGACACGGCCGCCCAGCGCGGCCTTGGCCAGCCCGGTGCCGATGGACTGCGCAACCTCGGCCACCGTGACCGGTGCCGGGAACTGACGCTGCGAACCATCGGGCAATGTGATCTGTACCATCGAAAATTTCCTGGGGGAAGAAACAACAAACGCGGCTATCGGCCGCGTTTTGTCTGGTTGCTTGTTGGGGTCTGCCGTCTACCTGACGAGAACCCGACGCTGATAAAACTAACGCGGCATGGGGCGGAAGTTTCCGGTCGTAGTTCGTGTCGGGCGAATCATCATGTGCTGGCCACCTGAGGCGGGCACGCAAAACAGGTAACAACAATCGGGCGCGTGCCGAGATACCACTATTGTATCACTCGACATCCAACAATACTCAATTTCAGATAAGTCTTATTTCTTGACCAATTCAGCTGCTTCATCTCAAAGCTGGCGTCGTTTTGGATAAGGTCGGCAATGGAACGTTTTGCCACCACTGGCCACACACCAGGACTATGTCAGCCATTACGACTTCGACCTCCCCCGAGCCCGCCGCGACCTCGCCCTACGTAGAGCGGCGTTACCTGCTGCTATCAGGTAGCAACCATCGAGTCCGTATCGCCATTCTGGACGACCATCCGGTCATCACGCTGGGCGTCGCCGCCTATCTGCGGGCCCAACCCGATTTTGATATCGTCCATACCGACACCTCGTCCGAGTGCCTGCTGCGCAATTTGCATGAGCATCCTTGCGACGTCGCATTGGTCGATTTTTATCTCCCCAAGCAAACCGTGGACGGCGTGGATTTCATCCGGCGACTGCGCCGCCACCACCCAAAGATGGCGATCATCACCTTTTCTGCAGGTGCTGCCGACGAAACCGAATACGCTGCATTCCGGGCTGGTGCGACGGGATATCTGCCTAAATCCGCGTCGTTGCCTACACTGGTCGAGGTCATCCGCGCCTCGTGCAATACCAATCTCGATGGCTTCATCACCTACAAAAACGGCGCGCTGAACATGACGCCGCCTCGCCACCCCGATACACGGCTGACGCTCGCCGAGATCGAGGTCCTGCGCCTGATCTCTCAAGGCCTGTCGGTCACACAAGTCTCCACTCGCCTGCTACGCAGCAAAAAAACCGTCAGCACACACAAACGCCGCGCCATGGCCAAGCTGGGCGTCGCAGACGACCTGGCCTTGGCCTTGTACCTGAAAGAGAAATTCGATCAGCCTGCCGGTCCCTGACCCTATTTCAGCGCCGACTTATGCTGCATATAGAGACTATCCTGTCGCTGTATCCCGATGATGCCACCCGGCTGTCGCTTTTGTCGCAAGCACTGGCTCACTCGCAGGCCGACTTGACTTCGCTACGCTATGCCGTCGATACCGGCGATCGCGACGCGGCCCTGGCCCACACCCACAAGGCCAAGGGCACAGCCAGTTTCCTCGGCGCCGACAAACAGACCTTGCAGCAATTCGATCAACTGACTCTGCTATTGCGAAACACGAATGATCCTGCGATTCACGTCGCGATGCCCGCCGCCATTCATCACGCATTCCAAGCCGTAGAGTCGATTTTGCAAGACCTGGAAATGTCGATACAGACCATGATCAATGGACTGGAAAACAACAAAACCCGCCTTCGCGGCAACTCATCAAAACGCTCCAAATCTAAAGGATAGTGAAGTGTCAACGAATCTTTACGATTCAGACACGTTCTGTGAGATCTCGGCCGTGAGAGCATCATCTCATTTCAACTCGATGCTTACGTAATATTTTTCCTTTACTAGACTCGTCACGTCGATATTTCACATGGCAAGTCACATGAAACCGATTAATCGCACCGACCGCATTCAAACCCTGCGCCCACGCGTATTCGAAATCGATACAGGCCTGTTTCGTGGATATGTAGATATTCGAGAACGCCAATCCGGCGTGTCGGCCTCTTCCAGATCCGAATATTGCCCAAATACTGCAGTATCCCGAGACCTGGCCGAACGGCAAGCATTGGATTTGGCCAAACACATTCGCACGGCCTCGCAACGCGTCGGCATACGCTCACAGTTGTTATGCGACAGTCTCAGTGACGGCCATGCGGGCCGTCACGAACTGGACAGCATTCCGGCATTTTTGATACGCCGCTCGGCGGCCACCCCATCGACACGCAAGCATCTGCGCGCAGTCGCTTGATATATCAAAATGATAGAAATTCCCATTTCTAATCTTACAGATTGAAATAGTCTGCGTATAATAAGGGTCGTAAGCAGCAAACAACCTGATTGAGTCGTAAAGGAGAGCCGCCCATGAGTATCGGAAGCGCCAATCCTGGCTGGATAGATGACCTCCCCACCCCCGCGGAAGCGCGAGCGCAACGAACCCTGCAGGCAGCGGAGCGTCTACTTGTCAAGCCCACCCCCGCCGCCCCGGCCGCCCCAGCCGCTCCTGTCTCTGCAGAGCATCAATTGCGTGAATATATGCAGGAAATGAGCCTGACACGCTATGGTCATGCGGGCGCCCTGCTCACGCGGCTATACGGAAAATCGTAATCGCGAAACACCGACCAAGTAACAGGGCTGCAAATCCGGCCGAAAAAAGCCGCCGTGGTCGACCATGGCGGCTTTTTTTATTCAGGCCATACGAACCCGTTTAATCATCATTAAGGAATGACACTTGAGCGCCAGGGTTATTTCCGTCTGAATAAAAATATGACTCGCATCAACTGCATTCCCGTACAAGAACTCAGCGGCCCGCATCTGGTCGCGGAATACCGAGAATTGCCCCGCGTTTTTGCGCTGGCGCAAAAGGCAGCCGCGCGCGGCATAACATCCCAACCCCGTGCTTACACGCTTGGGAAAGGCCACCTGCTTTTCTTTTATACACGACTGGATTATCTCGCCCGCCGGCATGCTGACTTGATCGAAGAGATGCGCCGCCGCGGCTACAAACCCACCTTTACTGGCATACGACGCGAAGATTATCCGACCATCCCGGACGGCTTCTGGGAAAACTGGGAGCCCACGGCAGAAGCCCTGCGCTTGAACCGCCAGCGAATCAAAGAACGGCATCAAGACGCTGAAAACAAAAAGGCCGCCAAGTTGTGATGTGGCGGCCTTTTTGGGGTAGTGATGAACTACCAGGAATCCTGGTAGGCGGTATTGGAATCGAACCAACGACCTCTACGATGTCAACGTAGCGCTCTAACCATCTGAGCTAACCGCCTGCGCAAACTGCGAAGAAATGAGATTATGCACGAGTTTTTTTAGCTGTGCAAGTTGGAGCAAAATTTCCTTGCTGTCGGGGGCATCCCCAAGGAAAAAAGCGCTCTTGGGGTGAGCCCATACATGCCACGGATGCACGCATCAACGCTGCCCGCTGGCCTGCCTCTCGTACTGAATCATCAAACGTCGAAAAGCCGTCAACACTTGCCCGGGCCGTAGCCAACGACGCCAGAGTAGATCGCGCCATCGCCCCCCGGGGATATATGCGGGATACACAATGTGCGAAGGCGCCCAGCCAGGACGCCAGGCACGCGTACGAGTCGGCCTGCCCGTCACGGTCAAAGTCGGGATTCCCAGATTGGAAGCGAGATGCCCTATTCCGGACTCATTACCGATGAACCAGCCGCATTCGTGGATGAACTTTGCCACATCGGAGAGTGATTCCGATTGAAAAACAGCCAAGCCGTTTTCTTCGAGGCAGCGCCACTGCCCTCTCTCGTGCCCGGCGAGGATATAGACCGGGTCATAGCCTGCACGCTTCAGGCGCAAACCGAGTTCGACAAAGTGCGACGCCGCCCAGCATCGTTGCTCACTGGAGGATGAAGGATGTACCGCAACCCTTCTGGCGTATTGTCGATGACGCAGACCGTTCAGAGGAACCAGACCGTTGCCTACCTCGCTATTTTTTAGACCAAGCTGATCTATGCAGTAATCCCGGATTTGATTCAGCTTGACGAAGCCTCTGCCAGTGATGACGACATGCGCGTCATAGTAAAAATATCGCCGCGCGTAGTTGTGCAGAGCATAGGGCCACCCCACATGCATCTGCGCCACGCAATCGTACTCGGACAAGGCTTGCGCTGCCTCGGACTCGGGCAACGACGGACGAACATCGATATCAGGAAACCAGGCGCGCAGTTGATACACATAGTCGCCAAAGACCGTGACGTTGCGCCCATTGATGGCCAGATTTTGCGCCATGGTCATCATGAGCAAGGTATCCCCCAGGCGCGGGGCCATGAGTATGGCTACCCTGGTGGCTTGTCTTAGATGCTGTTGATGTTCGGCAGCCAAATAACGAGATGTGCCGGAAAGGAGGGTCGCCATGCGTCAAAAATACCTCTGCCAGGCCAGGAACGGCCGCAACAGGTCAGAGGATAGACAAAATCGGACTCCCGCAGATCTGTTTGGTTAGATTACAGCACGGACATGTGAAAAATGCACGATTCTCAATTACGCCATGATGAATTATTGGCGTTGCTCATCCGCCTGCCGTACGACACGCATCAGGGCGTGGATCTTGTCTGCGGACTTCAGACCAGGAGCGGTTTCCACGCCACTACTCAGGTCGATTGCCCAGGGGCGCAAAGCCTGGATGGCCGCCGCGGCATTATCGGCGTTGAGCCCCCCTGACAGGACAATGGGCCGCGAAGCCGTATCTGCCCGGACGGTCGATAGCAAGGCATGGTCAAAAGCCAGGCCACTACCACCGTAGGCGGCACTGTAGCTGTCGAATAGCCATCCCGCCGCCCCGCCGTAGGCTCGGCACGTCTCGGCTAAACCGTCGGGCGTCTCGAGCCCAGGGGCACCGACACGGAAAGCCCGCAAGAAACGCGCGCCGTAACGCGTGCAATCCTCGACGGATTCGTCACCGTGGAATTGCAGCAGGTCGGGACCGACCTGTTCCAGCACCGCGCGAACATCGGCGGGATCTGGATCCACAAACAAGGCCACTACATCGACAAAGGCGGGCACCGTGCGGCGCAAGGCTGCAGCCTGAGCCGGGGTGACGTAACGCTTGCTGCGCGGATAGAACACGAATCCGATCGCGTCCGCCCCGGCCTGCACAGCCGAGGCGATATCTGCTTCGCGGGTCAAGCCGCAGATTTTGACGCGAGTACGCATAACGCTATTTGAAAACCAGGTTGTAAAGATTACTTGAACGCGGCGCCAGGATCGCCACCCTCGTCACCGTAAATGCTGGTGCCATAGGTCGTGTCGATTTCGATCTTGACGCTGCTGGGATCGACCGTGGACTGGCCCGCCTTATAGTGCATCACCATACCAGGGAAAATCATAACAGCAGCCACCATCACCAATTGGATGATAATGAAAGGCACCGACCCCCAATAGATCTGACCCGTGGTGACCGGCTCGATACGCTGACCGGTGACTTTGTCGCGATAGGCGTCCTTGGGCGCCACCGAACGCAGGTAGAACAGCGCGAACCCGAACGGCGGATGCATGAACGAGGTCTGCATGTTCACTGCCAGGATGATCCCGAACCAGATCAGGTCGATGCCCAGCTTGTCGGCAACCGGCCCCAAGAGCGGCACGATGATGAATGCCAGCTCGAAGAAGTCCAGGAAGAACGCCAACACGAACGTGAGCACGCTGACCACGATCAGGAAGCCCCATTCTCCGCCAGGCAAGCCAATCAGCAGATGTTCGACCCACAAGTCGCCGCTGACGCCCCGGAAGGTCAAGCCGAATACCGTCGAGCCCACCAGGATGAACACCACGAAGCAGGACAGCTTGGTGGTCGTATCCATAGCTTGGCGCAGCAGATCCAAGGTCAACCGTCCGCGGATCAACGCCATGACGATGGCCCCGACGGCGCCCATGGCCCCGCCCTCGGTGGGCGTCGCGATACCGATGAAGATGGTCCCGAGCACGAGGAAAATCAGGAACAACGGCGGGATCATCACGAAGGTGACGCGCTCAGCCAATGCAGAAAGCATTTTCAGACGGAACACCTTGTTGACGATGGCGATGACAAAGGCGGTCAGACCCCACAGCAGCAAGCTCAGGACGACCTTCTCGTCAACCGGCGCGGTGTCTTTTTCCAGCCATTGCGTCAGCAAATACGCCGAGGCAGCCGAAATCAACATCAGCACCAATAGCGAACGGCCGCCGCGGGAGCCATTCGGCTCACGAAAGGTGCGCGCTTCTTCGGGCAACGCGGGGGCCGACGATGGCTTGATGAACGACATCAGTACGATGTAGGCGATATAGGAGCCCGCCAGCAGAAACCCAGGCACCATCGCAGCACGGTACATGTCACCGATCGAACGGCCCAATTGGTCAGCCAGAATGATCAGCACCAGCGAGGGCGGAATGATCTGCGAGAGCGTGCCGGATGCGGCGATCACCCCGGATGCCAGACGTCTGTCATAGCCATAACGCAGCATAATGGGCAGCGAGATCAGGCCCATCGAGATGACCGAGGCCGACACTACGCCGGTAGTCGCGGCCAGCATCGCGCCCACCAGCACCACGGCAATCGCCAAGCCGCCACGCAGCGGCCCGAACACCTGACCGATGGTCTCAAGCAAGTCCTCTGCCATCCCCGATCGCTCGAGCACCAGCCCCATCAGCGTAAAGAACGGCACCGCCAGCAAGGTATCGTTGGACACGATGCCGAACACCCGCTGAGGCAAGGCCTGAAACAGCGAGGCGCTGAACAGGTTCAATTCCATACCGATCAAACCGTACAGAATGCCGTTCGCAGCCAGTGCAAATGCCACGGGAAAGCCCAGCAACAAAAACACCACCAAGGTGCCGAACATGATCGGCGCCATATTTGCGATGAAAAACTCCATGATCATTGGCCCTTGTTTTGTTGTTGCAGGGCCGCCGCTTCGCGATCTTGCGCTTCGCGGGCGATCTCATCGGCCAATTGCTCTTCGGCGGATTTGCCCTCGGCGCGTGCCAGCGGATCCGGCGCCTGGCCGCACAGGTAGCCCACGCATTTGATCAAGCGCGAAATCCCCGCGAGCACGAGCAGCGCAAAGCCGACCGGAATCAACAGTTTGACCGGCCAGCGGACCAAGCCACCGGAGTTTGAGGACTGTTCGTTGGAGATGTACGAATCCATGAACATCGGCCAAGACAGGTACATGATCAAGATGGCCATGGGGAGCAAGAAAAACAGCACCCCGAAAATCTCGATGTAAATTTGCGTACGCTTGGAGAGCTGGGAGGACAGGATGTCCACCCGGACGTGTTCGTTTTTGAGCAGGGTGTAGCCGGCGGTCAGCAGGAACATGGCACCAAACATGTACCACTGCAGTTCCAGCCAGGCATTCGAACTGGTTCCGAATACCTTGCGGACCACCGCATTGCCGGCGCTGACCAGCACCACCAACAGGGTGACCCATGTCACGGCTTTTCCAACCCGCACATTCAGCGCGTCGATGGCGCGCGATAAAGCGAGTAATGCTTTCATGATGGGAATAATGAGCTAGATAGAAGGTCGCAACTAGCCAAATACGGCATAGCGCACGAGCATGCAGGGCCCCGCCCGGGGTGGCCGGGCGACAGACTTCGGCAATGCGCCACTCCTGTCGCCCCAGCTTTTGGCGGACACGAAAACGAGCGGAAACCTTAGATTTTATAACGTTACGCTCGTTTGCCCGCCGCCCTGCCCTTGAGGGCCTATTTACTTGCCTCGGCCAATGGTCCCCATAAAGCCGTCGAAACTGCCTTCGGCCACGCGGAACCATGGGATCTCGTTGTCACGGAACGCCACCATGTCGTCGTAGATCTTTTTGAAGGTGGCATCCTTGGCGGAGAGCTCTTGATAGACCTTGACAGCCTCGGCGTAGCAGGCTTCCATGACCGGCTTGGGAAAGGCCTTGAGCTGAGCGCCCTGCGAGACCAGGCGGCGCAGTGCAGCCGGATTTTCGGCGTCATAGGTGGCGATCATGTCGTTGGTGGCAGCCGCGGAAGCCTGCGCCAGGACGGCCTGATAATGTTTGGGCAGCTTGTTGTAGACCTCTTGGTTGACATACAAGGAGACCTGCAGCGTGCCTTCCCACCAGCCTGGGAAATAGTAGTTCTTGGCGACTTTGTGGAAACCGAGCTTTTCGTCGTCGTACGGTCCGATCCATTCGGCGGCGTCGATTGTGCCTTTTTCCAATGAGGGATAGATATCGCCACCCGCGATCTGCTGCGGCACCACGCCCAAACGGGACAACACGGCACCGGCAAATGCGCTGGCGCGGAATTTCAGGCCCTTGAGGTCGTCAACGGTCTTGATTTCGTTGCGGAACCAGCCCCCCATCTGGGTGCCGGTGTAGCCGCAAGGGAAATTCACGATGTTGTACTTTTGGAAGAGTTCGCGGGTCAGTTTCAGGCCATTGCCATGTCGCATCCACGCGTTCATTTGGCGCGTGTTCAGGCCGAAAGGCACAGCGCCGTCAAAACACAGCGCGGGGTCCTTGCCATAGTAGTAGTACGAGGCCGTATGACCGCATTCAATGGTGTTGTTCTGCACGGCGTCGAGCACCTGCAGCGCAGGCACGATTTCGCCTGCGGGAAAGGCTCGGATATTGAATTTGCCGTCCGTTGCTTCGGCAACGTATTTGGCCAGATTCTCACCGCCGCTGAAGATTGCGTCGGCGCTGCGGGGAAAACTGGACGCCAGGCGCCAGTTGAGCGTGGGGGATTCTTGCGCGAGAACGGGTGCGGCAAGCGCAGCACCGCCAGCGGCGGCACCTAACGTGGCCTTTTTGAGGAACGAACGACGTTGCATGAAGGGAGTCTCCTGATTGGACAACGCTGCAAACGCAGGCCGCTCGTGTGAAGCGGCCGCGCATTGTGGCAGCTCGTGTAAGAGGCTGCCGTTGTTGTGTAATGCTGGGGCCTTTTTAGGACGTCGCCGCATCGCAGCAAACGTGGCCTTTTGCGTTCGCAATCATATAGTGACAATTGATTGCTGCCCCCCTGCTGATAACCCTAAGCAGACGTAAAAGGCGACAGCAGATGGGATCCGCCATCCAACTCTTTCAGCTGGAATTCAGGAGGGTATTCGATCGCGGACAGGTAAAGTCCATCAGGAGAAAACGTGGGTGCGGCCAAACGGCGGTCTCGCGCCGCCAACAGTGCAGCCATCCAGGAGACGGATTCGCGGCCCTGACCGATTTGCAGCAATGCTCCCATCAGGTTGCGCACCATGTGGTGCAAAAAAGCATTGGCGCGCAATGTGAAGACGAGAAAAGGACCACGGTCCTGGATGTCGAGTTGATGCAAAGTACGCACTGGATGGCGAGCCTGGCACTGCGAGGAGCGGAAGCTGGAGAAATCATGTTCGCCAAGCAGCGTCGATGCCGCCTGTCTCATTGCGTCTACATCCAGCGGCTGAAAACACCAGCCTGCTCGCGCGGCCCACAGGGGCGGCCGCACGCGGCCGCGCCAAAGCAGATAGATGTAGGTGCGAGAGCGTGCCGCAAAGCGTGCATGGAATTCATCCGGAACCGATTGTGCCCACTGAACGGCAATGCTGGGCGGCAGAAAGGCGTTGACGCCGCGTACCCACGATTCGTCGCGACGCGCCAGAGGCGTATCCAGATGCACGACTTGCATGGCGGCGTGCACACCAGTGTCCGTACGGCCGGCGCAAATCGTGGGCACGATGCCGTCAATGCCGCTGAAACGGCCCAGCGCCGCCTCTAGCGTGTCCTGCACCGTTTGACGGTGCGGTTGTGTCTGCCAGCCTTGCCAGGGGGAGCCGTCATAAGCCAGCCCCAATGCCATACGCGCCATGAGTGTCAGACGCGAGGCCCGCGAGCGCGAGGCTCGTCGGTCGGCGGTTTATTCAGATCCAGGTCGATGCCGTCCAGCTTGCGAGTGAGCAAGCTGGCATCCAGCACCGGCTCTCCGCCATAAGACGCGTCCTCGTCCTCGTTTTCGTCTGCACGGCGAGCGCCGGCACGGCGCAGCAGCCATGCGATGATCAGTACGATCAACGCCAGGATGGAGGTCACGACAACCAGGAGATTGTCAGTCAGCCAATTGCCTGTGGTGGACGTGGAACCCGCGCTATTGGCGCCCGAGGCAGCGGCGAGGTCCTGAGCGGCTGCCTCGGTTCCGGCGGCCTCAGTTCCAGCAGCGTTGGACGCGCCCGTTGCATTGGAGCCTGATGTGCCGGCACCTGCCGCACCGGCCCCTCCGGCTGTTGAACCCGTTGCACCTGTGCCACCGCCCCCGGCCGCGGCACCACCAGTGTTTGCACCGGCAGTATTTGCATCGCCAGTTGCGCCTGCGACACCTGCTCCTGCACCTGCCGCGCCGCTGCCTGTGGTACCTGTCCCAGCACCCGCAGCACCGCCACCTGCATTACCGGCTGCGGCACCTGCGGTACCGTCAGCACCTGCAACGCCAGAGCCACCTGCCGCATTATTCTGATTCGCGTCACTCCCCGCCGTACCACTGCCCGCAGCCTGGCTCAGCGCATCGACGTTGCCTTGCAGGGTCTCGACACGCTGCTGCGCATCCTGCAAAGCATGCTGCTCGGAGGTACGCGCATCCGCCTGGGCGTCAGCCTGGGCTCCTGCGGCGTCGGAGGAACTGAGACGCAAACGGTCTTGTGAGGTTGCGGCAGCGCTGCCGCCTGAGGGCGACGCCTCGCTCACGCGGCCACCACCGGCATTGGCACCCTCGCCGACCGCGGCCGCACCGGCAACCGCCGCGCCCGCACGGCCGCGATAGCGTGCAAAGGCCTCGGCCTGCTCGACATAGATGCGACGCGCCTCGGCCGGATCGATTGCGCGGACCGTAGCTGCATCGGGGATCGTCAGCGTTTCTCCCGCACGCACCAGATTCATATTGTTCTGGATGAACGCCTGAGGGTTGGCGCGCCATATGGCTACCAGCATCTGATATACGCTGGCGTCCGACACGCCATTACGGCGGGCAATGCGAAACAGGTTATCTCCCGCACGCACGGTCTCTGCCGAGGCGGGCGCCGCGCGGTCTGCGCTGACGGATCCAGTACGCGCCGACTGAACCGGCGCTGCGGCCGCACGCTGCGGCACCAGAATGGTGACCTGGACCTGGCGATGGCCGGAGCTGGACTGCAGATCGAGCAACAGATCCACAGCCGATGTCGCCAAGGGCTGCGAAGATTCAATGCGAATGTTTTTGCCCGTGGTTCGCGGACCATCCTGCACACTCACACGCGCAGTGTTCAGGGGCACTGGCGGCTGCAATCCCGCACGCTGCCATGCGGCGGCGTCGGCCAGCGAGACCTTGAGTGAAGCCAGCTCCTCAGCCGTGACATTGTCGAGCGGCACTACGATTTGCAGCGGCGCCCCCGGCGCGGAGATGACGCGCGAATGCCCCACGGTCGCGGCATGCGCCGTTGCCCCCATCGAGGCGCCCAATGCAAGCGCGATGGCCCATTGCGAAGCTTTGATACGGTGGGTCGGCGAAAAACGACGTGAGCGCAATGTCATGTTGGGAAATCCTGCTGGACGAATCGGGTTACCGGCCAATGCTGGGCGAAAGTGTAATAGATCGACCTTGATTCACAAACCTGCCATCAAGGCTGCGGCAAGGACAAAATGGCAGAAAGGCACCCGCAGGTGCCTTTACCGAGCCCGGCCAAAACCGGACAAGCCTGAATGCGAAACGCCGCTGTCTCAAACCGTCAGCGGCGCTGCGTACGACACTCAGGCCTCGGACAATGCGATGCGCAACATGCGGCGCAACGGCTCGGCCGCCCCCCACAACAGTTGATCGCCTACCGTGAACGCGCCCAGGTATTCGGAGCCCATGGATAGCTTGCGCAAACGGCCGACCGGAATGTCGAGGGTTCCCGTCACCGCGACCGGCGTGAGCGCACGCACGGTGTCTTCTTTGGTGTTGGGGATGACCTTGGCCCATTGGGTGCCTTCGGCAATCAGGCCCTCGATTTCGTCCAGAGGCACATCACGCTTGAGCTTGATGGTCAGCGCCTGGCTGTGGCAACGCATGGCGCCGATCCGCACGCACAAGCCGTCGATCGGCGTAGCGGGCGTACCGAAGGCCTCGCCACGGCCCAGGATCTTGTTGGTCTCGGCTTCGGCTTTCCACTCCTCGCGCGACATGCCGTTGCCGAGGTCCTTGTCGATCCAGGGGATCAGGTTGCCGCCCAGCGGCACACCAAAGTGCTCTTGGGGCAAAGCGGGATCTTGTTGAGCGGTCAACACGCCGCGGTCGATTTCGAGAATGGCCGAGGCCGGATCGTCCAGCAGAGGCTTCACAGCCTGGTTCAGCAGGCCGAATTGCGTCAGCAGTTCGCGCATGTGCTGCGCGCCACCACCCGATGCGGCCTGGTAGGTCATGGAGGTCATCCATTCCACCAGGTCGTTGTTGAACAGGCCGGCCAGGCCCATCAACATGCAGCTGACGGTGCAGTTGCCGCCGACGAAATTGCGCACGCCGCGCTTGAGCGCCGCGTCGATCACCGGGCGGTTGACCGGATCGAGCACGATGATGGCGTCGTCCTTCATGCGCAGGGTGCTGGCAGCATCGATCCAGATGCCGTTCCAGCCCGCGCCGCGCAGCTTGGGGTAGACCTCGGTCGTGTAATCACCGCCCTGGGCAGTCACGATAATCGGCAGTTTTTTCAGAGCATCAATGTCGTAGGCATTCTGCAACGGACCAGCGCCCTCGGCCCACGTGGGCGCGGCACCGCCAGCGTTGCTGGTGGAAAAGAATACGGGATCGATCAGGGCGAAGTCGTTTTCGTCACGCATGCGCTGCATGAGAACGGAACCGACCATGCCGCGCCAGCCGACCAGGCCTACTGCTTGCGTCATGTTCAATGCTCTTGAGGTTGATAAATAAGAAAAAAAGCTAACGATTCCGACAATTTATCAGAATAAGCGGGATTATGTTGCGCTGCGGTGGTATTAGGGACAAACCACGGCCCACATTGGCGTTGCGAAAGCGCCACCAAGGCAGCTACGGGTGCACTCTGTGCGCGAAAAGTCTGGATCAGGCTGCGCCGCGCCTAATGGCACCGCCCCCGGACATGAGGTCATGCCCGGGGGCGGCTCAATCAAGCAGAGGAGGATCAGCCCAGTGCTTTCACCACGGCATCGCCCATTTGCGAAGTGGACACTTTGGTGGTGCCTTCTTCGTAAATATCAGCGGTGCGCAAGCCATCGGCCAGTACCTTGCGTACGGCAGCTTCGATACGGTCCGCTTGCGCGTTCTGGTTCAGCGAGTAGCGCAGCAGCATGGCAGCCGACAGAATCGTCGCCAGCGGGTTCGCAATGCCTTGGCCCGCGATATCCGGCGCCGAGCCATGGCTGGGTTCGTACAGGCCCTGCCCCGACTCGTTCAATGCAGCCGAAGGCAGCATGCCGATCGAGCCTGTCAACATGGCTGCCTCGTCAGACAGAATGTCGCCGAACAGGTTACCCGTCACGATGACGTCGAACTGGCGCGGGTTGCGTACCAATTGCATGGCCGCGTTATCGACATACATGTGCGAAAGCTCGACATCCGGATAGTCACGCGCGACTTCGATGACGATGTCGCGCCAGAACTGCGAGGTCTCGAGCACGTTGGCCTTGTCTACGCTGCACAGCTTTTTGTTGCGCTTGCGAGCCGATTCGAAACCGATGCGCGCGATACGGCGCACTTCGGAATCCGCATAGCGCATGGTGTCGAAGCCTTCGCGCTCGCCGGCGAAAACACCGTCTTCGGCAGTACGCACGCCGCGCGGGGTGCCGAAGTAAATATCACCGGTCAGTTCGCGAATGATCAGGATATCCAGGCCCGACACGATCTCGGGCTTGAGCGACGAGGCGCTGGCCAACTCGGGATACAAGATCGCCGGACGCAGATTCGCAAACAGGCCAAGCGCCTTGCGCAGGCCCAGGATGGCCTGCTCGGGACGGAATTCGCGCGGCAGGCTGTCGTATTTCCAGTCGCCTACGGCGCCGAACAACACGGCATGCGATTTGCGCGCGAGCTCCAGCGTCGCCGGCGGCAGCGGATGCTCGAATTGGTCATAGGCGGCGCCGCCCACGGGGGCTTGTTGAATATCGAGCGGCAAACCTAATGCACTCAGCACGCGCACAGCCTGCTCGACAATCTCGGGACCAATGCCATCACCAGGCAGCACTGCAATGTTATGTGTCATGAAAAAAACCTATGTAGGAAGACTCAAGCAATGGGCCGGCTTTCCAGCCAGGGATGACGCGCCAGGCGTTCTGCCTCGAACGCACGGATCTTGTCGGACTGACGCAAGGTCAGGCCGATGTCATCGAAACCATTGATCAAACAGTACTTGCGGAAAGGCTCGATATCGAACGACATTTCGCGGTTGTCCGCCGCGATCACGACTTGGCGCTCGAGATCGATGCGCAGCTTATAGCCGGGGAATGCCTTGACCTCGTCGAACAAACGCGCGACTTCCAACTCGGACAGCACAATAGGCAAGAGGCCGTTCTTGAAGCTGTTGTTAAAGAAGATATCCGCGTAGGACGGCGCGATGATGGCGCGAAAACCGAACTGCGTCAGCGCCCAGGGGGCGTGCTCACGGCTGGAGCCGCAGCCGAAATTTTTGCGCGCCAGCAATACCGAAGCGCCGCGGTAGCGCGGCTGGTTCAGCACGAAATCCGGATTCAACGGACGCTTGCTGTTGTCCATGCCAGGCTCGCCGTGATCCAGGTATCGCAGTTCGTCAAACAGGTTCGGACCAAAGCCGGTGCGTTTGATGGATTTCAGGAATTGCTTGGGGATGATGAGGTCGGTGTCGACGTTCTCGCGATCGAGCGGGGCCACCAGGCCTTCGTGAGTGGTAAATGCTTGCATGATGTCTGAGCTCTTAGCGGAAGTTGCGGACGTCGACGAAATGACCGGCTACGGCAGCAGCGGCGGCCATGGCGGGGCTGACCAAATGGGTGCGCCCCCCCTGTCCTTGGCGGCCCTCGAAGTTGCGGTTCGAGGTCGACGCGCAGCGCTCTTCGGGTTCGAGGCGGTCGGCGTTCATCGCCAGGCACATCGAACAGCCCGGTTCGCGCCATTCGAAGCCGGCTTCGATAAAGATCTTGTCCAGGCCTTCGCGTTCGGCTTGCTGTTTGACCAGACCCGAACCCGGCACCACCATGGCTTGCTTGACGTTGGAGGCCACGTGCTTGCCACGGGCGACGGCGGCGGCCTCGCGCAGGTCTTCGATGCGAGAGTTGGTGCACGATCCGATGAACACGCGATCGACGCGGATGTCGGTCAACGGGGTGTTGGGCTTGAGACCCATGTATTGCAAGGCGCGCTCCATGCCGCTGCGGCGCACGTCGTCTTTTTCGCGATCGGGATCGGGCACACGGGAATCCACCGACAAGACCATTTCGGGCGAGGTGCCCCAGGTGACTTGCGGTTTGATGTCTTTCGCATTGACCTCGACCACGCGGTCGAATTTGGCGCCCGCGTCGCTATGCAAGGTGCGCCAGTAGGCAACCGCCTGGTCCCACAATACGCCCGAGGGCGAGAACGGACGGCCACGGAAATATTCGATGGCCTTGTCGTCAACGGCAACCATGCCGGAACGTGCACCAGCCTCGATGGCCATGTTGCAGACCGTCATGCGGCCTTCCATGGACAAGCCGCGAATGGTGCTGCCGGCGAATTCGATCGCGTGGCCGGTGCCGCCTGCCGTGCCGATGATGCCGATGATATGCAGCACGACATCCTTGGCCGTACAGCCGAAAGGCAACTCGCCCTCGACCTTGATCAGCATGCTTTTGTTCTTTTTCATCAGCAGCGTCTGCGTGGCGAGCACGTGCTCGACCTCAGAGGTGCCGATACCAAAGGCCAACGCGCCCATCGCGCCGTGCGTGCTGGTATGCGAATCGCCGCACACCACCGTCATGCCCGGCAGCGTTGCACCCTGCTCCGGTCCGATGACGTGCACGATGCCTTGGCGCAGATCGGCCATGCGGAATTCGGTAATGCCGTATTTGTCGCAGTTGGCGTCCAGTGTGTCGACCTGCAGTTTCGAGATCGGGTCATCGATACCGCGATTACGGTTGATCGTGGGCACGTTGTGATCCGCGACTGCCAGGTTGGCACTGATGCGCCAGGGCTTGCGGCCAGCGATGGTCAGGCCTTCAAAGGCCTGCGGACTGGTCACCTCGTGCAACAGGTGCCGGTCAATGTAGAGCAAACAGGTGCCGTCGGATTCCTGGTTCACGACGTGCGCGTTCCAGAGTTTGTCGTAGAGGGTTTGGGCCATGAATAGACTCGCGGAATATCCGGCAGCGCCGGTGGGGACATCAGAATCGATGTCTCATTATGCCCATGCTCTCAACCTAGTACAACGGCAGCATTTATCCTAGTATTGGAACCACCACCTTTCTGATGAGCAATGGCGGGCGGCAAACCGGATGTCCTCAAACAGAACCGCCCCATCAGGTGGGGCAGTTCTGCTCAAAGCCCGCCGCAATTGCCATAGCGGAAGCACTCGCACCATTGCACCGCTATTTTTTGCCCTTTGCCTGGTCGTATAGCGGCATCACCCGTTCCGACGCAGCCTGCAATTCGCTGATGCGTGTCTCCGCCGAGGGGTGGGTCGATAGGAACTCGGGCGGCGCGCCACTGCTGGCGGTGCCCATTTTTTGCCACAGTGTCACCGCGGCGCGGGGATCATATCCGGCCCGCGCCGCGAGCTCTACGCCCATCATGTCGGCCTCGCTCTCGTGGGTCCGGCTGTTGGGCAGCGTGAACATGACGTCGGTGAGCTTGCTGCCCAGGTCCGTCGATACGCCCGTGGCAATCGACAGCACGGACAGGCCGACGTTGGTGACCATCTGCTGCGACATACGCTCGCGCGCGTGTTCGCGCAACGCGTGCGCGATTTCATGCCCCATGACGGCTGCCAGCTCAGCATCAGTGGGCTTGATTTGCGTCAACAGCCCGGTATAGACGGCCATTTTCCCGCCCGGCATGCACCATGCATTGACCTCGTCAGACGATAAGACGTGCACTTCCCAATCCCAATTCGCAGCATCCGGCCGGAATGCACCCACCTGCGCGATTAACCGCTGGGAAATCGTGCGCACCCGGGATACCTGGGAGGCATTACGGTCCAATGCCCCCTGGGCCTTGGCCTTTTGGATGAGGTCGGAATACTGCTGGCCGGCTTCTTGCTCAAGCTCTTTTTCCGGCACCATGCTGGACATGTACTGTGTACGCTCAACGCCCACTGTGCCGGATTGTGTGGTCTGCACGCTGGCGCAACCGCTCACGGCCAAGGTGCCAATTATTGCGGCCCCGCCAAGCAGTTGGCGAAACAGCATTCGGAATGTCACGCTCATGGTTCTCCCCCCTCGATAAACGTTGCCGACCCGACGCCACGCATCGCGACACGATAGGCTAGCGCACGACGCAGCGGACTCAGCTTCGCCAACTAGTCTGCATCACTCCTCGCGCGGCCCATTCTCATGACGTCTGCGGTCACGAAACGTGGTTTAACCGCACTGCGCCCGATGGCGCAAGGCGTGGTCCATCAAAACCAGTGCGAGCATGGCTTCGACAATCGGCGTGGCACGGATGCCGACGCATGGATCGTGGCGGCCCAGCGTTTGCACCATGATGGGTTCGCCCTCGCTATTGATCGAGTGGCGCTCGACGCGGATGCTCGAGGTCGGCTTGATCGCCAGAGATACCGTCACCGGTTGCCCGGTGGAAATCCCGCCCAGCACGCCGCCGGCGTTGTTCCCGATAAAACCTTCGGGCGTGATCTCGTCTCCGTGCTCGGAACCACGCTGCGTGACACAATCAAAACCCGCACCGATCGACACGCCCTTGACGGCATTCAGGCCCATCATGACGTGCGCGATATCGGCGTCAAGACGGTCGTACAGGGGCTCGCCCCAGCCGACCGGCACGTTTTCTGCGACGACCTCCACGCGTGCGCCTATCGAGTCCCCATCGCGGCGCAACTGATCCATATAGGCTTCGAGCTCGGGCACAACGCCGGCATTCGGCGCGTAAAAGGCATTATTGGGCACATCGTCCCAGGACACGAACGGAATGGGAATGGGCCCCAACTGGCTCATGTAGCCGCGCACCCGGATACCGTGCTGCTCGGCCAGCCATTTTTTGGCAATCGCCCCTGCCGCGACGGTAGGCGCGGTCAGACGCGCGGAGGAACGTCCGCCGCCACGCGGATCGCGCAGCCCGTATTTGCGGGTGTAGGTGAAATCTGCATGGCCGGGGCGGAAGGTATCCGCAATATTGGAATAGTCCTTGCTGCGCGCATCGACATTGCGAATCAGCAATGCGATGGGCGTGCCGGTCGTGACGCCCTGGTACACCCCGGACAGAATCTCGACCTGGTCGGCCTCCTGGCGCTGCGTCACGTGGCGCGAGGTGCCCGGGCGGCGGCGATCCAGTTCGGCCTGGATATCGGCAGCCTCCAGTGCCAGCCCCGGCGGGCAGCCATCCACCACACAGCCAATGGCAGGGCCATGGGATTCGCCAAAATTCGTGACGCAGAAAAGAGTACCGAGAGTATTGCCGGACATGGGACGTTAAGAAATCAGAAAAGCATTAGAAGGCAGGCCTGATTATGACATTGACGGGCGGCCGCCTGCGCAGGTGGATGCAAAAGAGGCGTTTATGACGAACAACTGACCTCGATCCCCCCCGCCCAATCCGGCGGCAGCCCGGCGTAGGCTTCGTAGCCGGCCCTCTCGGTATAGGGGTCGCGCAGCAACTGCAGCAGGGTATCAATTTCGCCGGCATCGCCGGTTTTCGCCGCGCGGATCGCCTGCTCGGCCAAGTGATTGCGCAGTACATACAGCGGATTGACGGCGTCCATGGCCTGGGCACGTGCCTGCGCAGCGATATCCGGCTGGCTCGCCCCGGCCGAGGGCGCAGCCTCAGTGGTTGAATCACGGGTTGCCTGCCTCGTTGAGCCGCCAGAGGCCTTGCCTTCATCAATGGGATCCTGCGCATGGCGCGCCGCCAAGCGCTCGTACCACGCGCGTGCCGCCTCACGGTCAATGAAGAGATCTTGAAACCCCTGCGTGCGGCCCCGCACGGCATCGGCCAGGCGGCGGAATGTCAGGGTGAAATCGGCCCGTTGATCGTGCATGAGCTTGAGCAGCGCATCCAGCAACGCCTCGTCATCTGCCTGCCAGCGATGGAGCCCGAGTTTCGCGGCCATCCGTTGGTGAAAAGCCTGGATAAAGATGGCCTCGTAGCCATCCAATACCCCGCGCAATGCTTCGACGTCGGCCACCAGGGTATGCAAGCTGCCCGCCAGACGATAGAGATTCCAGAGCGCCACCGAGGGTTGGCGGTTCCAGGAATAGCGGCCTTCGGTGTCTGAATGATTGCAGACGTGATCCAGCCTGAACGTGTCCATGAATCCGTACGGGCCATAATCCAGCGTCAGCCCCAAAATGGACATGTTGTCGGTGTTCATCACCCCGTGGCAAAAGCCGACGGCCTGCCAGTCCGCCATGAGCAATGCCGTGCGGCGGGTCACTTCGGTCAAGAGACGCAATATCGCGCCGTCGTTGCCCGGGGCACCACCCGTTTCGACGTCGCGGCATTGGGGATAAAACTTGTCAATGACATAGTCGGTCAACACCTGCAACTCGTCCGGCTGGCGGCGCGAGGACCAGTGCTCAAACGATCCGAATCGCACAAAACTGGGAGACATGCGGGTGACAATCGCCGCCGTTTCCATCGTTTCGCGTCTGACGGGATCATCGGAAACGACCAGGGCCAAGGCGCGCGTGGTCGGGATCCCCAAGCCATGCATAGCCTCGCTGGCCAGATACTCGCGCACGGACGAGCGCAGCACCGCCCGGCCGTCGCCCATGCGGGAATACGGCGTCATCCCGGCGCCTTTCAGCTGTAATTCCCAATTGCCATGCGGACCCACCACTTCGCCCAACAGATGCGCACGGCCATCACCCAATTGCCCGGCCCACACGCCGAATTGATGACCGCTGTATACGGCCGCCAGCGTGGCCCCGCCCGGCAAGGGCTGCTGGCCTGAACAGACGCGCAGAAACGTCTCGGATTGCAGGGCCTCGGGCGACAGGCCGATCAGCTCAGCAGCCTGCTCGTTAGCATGCAACAGCCTGGGGGCGGTCAGCGGCTGCGCCGCCAGCCGCGTGTAAAACGCAGGCGGCAGCGCGGCAAAGGAATTGTCCACCCGTAAGGCGTCCAGTTGATGCAGCAAGGTCGGTGAATCGGTCATAGTGGAAAATGAATCTTCAGAAATCGCGGAGGCTGCCGTGGTATCTCGGCCCGTGGACAGAGATCCAGACGCTGAACGGGATCAAGTATGGCCCGCCAGGCGACGCGTGGATCCCGGCCGGTACGTCATCGCGGCACGCCGGCACGCGCCCGGGCGCGTGCCGCGCGCTTGGCAGGCCGTACATACAGGATAGCAGCGATGAAAAACACCAGCGACAGCGCAATTTCCAGGCCTGCCAGCGCAGCCGACATCGGCGCGGGGTCGGACATGGCGCGCACGACGCCCTCCATCAAATACAGCAATGCCAGCATCGAGGCCCACTGATAGGTGTAGAGATTGCCCCGCAACACGCCGCGCAGCGGAAAGGCCAACGGCAACGCCTTGAGAAACAGCCACGAACCACCCGGCCGGATCGGCGCCAGCACGGTTTCCCACGCCACGCACAAGACGATCAGGGCCAACAAGGCTGCCGACGCCAGACGCCGCAGATTGGGATTCAATTCAACGTTCATCAGTGGTCTCGAGAAGTCACGTCCCGGCTCAATACTGTGTGAAGCCGTCTACACCTGCCCCAAGCATCCCGGCATGCAGGCCTGGAGATGCCATGAAGGAAGCGCCCAAACTGCTATTATCGCCCGATGAGCCCCTCTGCCGAGCCCGCTACCGCTGCGCCGGAGCCGCCCCCAGTCACGCGCACGCGTACCTCCTGGATCACGCGCGTCGGTCGGGTGTTCCGTTTTGCCGCCCAACGGGCTGACGAGGAACGGCTGCTGCAGGTGGCATCCAGCCTGACTTTCACCACAGTTTTGGGGCTCGTCCCCATGTTGGCAGTGGTGCTGTCGCTGTTCACGGCTTTTCCGGTGTTCCAGGATTTTCGGCTTGCGCTCGAGGATTTTCTCACGCACAGCCTGATGCCGCCGGCCGTGTCCGACAACATCATGAATTACCTGAACCAGTTCGCCCGCCAGGCTACGCGGCTCACCGCGATTGGCGGCGCCTTTCTGGTGGTCACGTCGATCTTGCTCATCATGACCATCGACAAGACCTTTAACGATATCTGGCATGTGACGCGCCAACGCCCTATTCCGCAGCGCGCGCTGGTGTATTGGGCCGTCGTGACACTAGGACCGGTGGTGGCGGGCGCCAGCCTCTGGGCGACCTCTTTTGTGGCTCGCGAATCCATGGGGCTGGTGCGCGATGTGCCGGAGATCCTGAGCCTGATCATTTCGTTTGTCCCCGTCATCCTCACTGGGCTGGGTTTTGCGGCGTTGTTCGTGGTGGTGCCCAATCGCCAGGTGTTTTGGCGCGATGCAATGGCAGGCGGCTTCGGGACGGCGATTGTGCTCGAGCTCATGAAAGCCGCGTTTGCATACTATCTGACACGTTTTCCAACATACACCGTGATTTACGGCGCGTTTGCCACGCTGCCGATTTTCCTGCTGTGGATTTATCTATCGTGGTTGGCGGTACTGTTTGGCGCGACCGTTGCGGCCAGTGTGCCGCTGATCCGCCTGGGGCGCTGGGAAATCAACCGCAGTCCCGGTGCGCCCTACATCGACGCCATGGCCGTCCTGCGCTCGCTGCATGCCGCCCAGGGACGCCGGCCCGCCGGCCGCAGCACCAGTTCCTTGGCCAAACGCCTGCATCTGCACCACGACGAGTTGAATGCCGTCCTGGAAAAACTGGAACAATTGGACATCATCGCCCGCACGTCAGAACAACGCTGGATACTGGCCTGCGATCCGCGCAAGATCCCGCTGTCGCCAGTTGTTGATCATTTTCTGCTCGATCGGCAACAGCCCAGGCTGCAAGACGATCCGCACATTTTGGACGTCGCAGCGGCCGCCCTGGGCAGACAGGACACCCCCACACTGGAAGAACTCTCTCAGCTGGCGCACAATACGCCTATGGACGCGGCTGCGCCCGCGCCGCCGCATGCGGGCCAGAATACAAAATCGGGGCAACAGTCCCCAGGAGAAGCATCATGTTGAAAGTCAGTGAAATCCTACGAGTAAAGGGTGATACGCTTTATACGGCCTCGCCCGATATGCCCGTATCCCTGGCCGTCCAGACGATGAGCGAACAGGACATCGGCTCGCTGGTCATCATGGAGTCCGGCATGTTGACGGGCATGCTGACCTTTCGCGAAATCATCCGCCACTTGCATGACCACACGGACGGTGAATGGGGCAAGACCACCATCCGCGCCATCATGGACGACGCGCCGGTCAGCGTGACCCCCAACACCAGCGCCGACGAGGTGCAGCGCCTGATGCTGGAAAAGCATGCTCGCTACATTCCCGTCATGGACGGCCCCATGCTGATGGGGGTGATCTCGTTCTACGACATGGCCCAGGCCATCGTGGCTGCGCAGCAATTTGAAAACAATATGCTCAAGGCCTATATCCGCGATTGGCCCGTGGATGGCAACAACGCCTCCGCAGAACCCTCCTGAGCGGCGCCATGAGGTCCGTACAGGCAACGTACGGACCTCATGGCTGTCATCAAATTGATTACAGACAGCCCCCGCGACTGACGCAGTCAGTCTGTATGCGCCTGACGCTGTGAGCGGATTACGCGATCTGCAGCGGGTCTATCGGCCTAGCCGGCCGGCATCTCAGCGGCGGCCGGCACGTGCGAGGGGCTCTGCAGACTGCGCCACGCTTCGTAAATCAACCCTGGCTCGTTCCCTGCCAGACGCGCCGGATCGGACAACATGCGCCGCCAACGCCGCGCCCCCGACTGGCCATTGACCAGTCCCAACATAGGACGCGTCATCACACGCAGCGGCACCCCACGGCTCACCTGCTCCGCCGCGTAGCGCACCATGGCGTCGACGACCTGCGCGTCCGTGGGCAGACGGCCCGAGGGCCATAATTGCAGCGACACCTCCGACAACACGCGCGGCGTGTGCCAGGCGGCACGCCCCAACATCACGCCATCGAACTCATGCGCCGCAGCCACCGATTGATCCGCATCTGCCAAACCGCCATTGAGCACAAAAATACTGTCGGGAAAATCTGCCTTAAGCTGCTTTGCGACGTCATAGCGCAGCGGAGGGATCTCGCGATTGTCTTTGGGCGACAGGCCCTTTAATACGGCATTGCGCGCGTGCACGACAAATACCCGGCAACCGGTGTCGTGAATCATGCCCACGAAATCCCGCACAAAGGCATAAGACTCGTCGTAATCGAGACCGAGACGATGCTTTACCGTCACCGGAATATCGACCGCATCCTGCATCGCCTTGATGCAATCGGCAACCAGGGCGGGCTCGGCCATCAGACACGCCCCGAACGCGCCGCGTTGCACGCGCTCCGATGGGCAGCCGCAATTCAGGTTGATCTCGTCGTATCCCCATTGGCGCCCCAGCCGTGCCGCCTGCGCCAGCGCGTCAGGCTCACTGCCGCCGAGCTGCAGCGCCACAGGATGTTCGGCCTCGTCGAAATCCAGATGACGCTCCACATTGCCGTGCATCAGCGCACCGGTAGTGATCATCTCGGTATAGAGACGAGCGCGCGGCGCCAGCAGCCGGTGAAAATAACGGCAATGCCGGTCTGTCACATCGATCATGGGGGCGACACAGAGCCGCCAGTCAGAGGGGTTCAACATTACGTAACGCACAAGAGGAATGCCGTATTTTACGGCGTTCGCGAGAATCAGCCGCGTTGCCCGGCGGCTGGTCTGGCGCGTAGACTAAAATTGTCGCGCCGCTCCAGGCAGAGCCCCGTCAGGGCCCTGCCCCATGTCCACCCTTACTCGCTGATCCATGGCCGTTTTTACCTCTGTTTCCGATAACGACGCCCGCGCCCTGCTGGCGCATTTTGATCTAGGTGACCTGGTGTCGCTGCGCGGCATTACCGCCGGCATCGAAAACACCAATTATTTTCTGGTCACGACGCGTGGCGAGTATGTGTTGACGATATTCGAGGTACTGACCCAGACCCAGCTGCCCTTTTATATCGAGCTGATGCACCATTTGGCGTCGCGCGGTGTGCCGGTGCCGCAGCCTCAGACCCTGCGTGACGGCAGCCGCCTGACCACGCTGCATGGCAAACCGTGTTCCATCGTCACGCGCCTGCCCGGCGGCTATGAGCCCGCGCCGAGTGCGGCCCATTGTGCCTTGACCGGCGCCACCCTGGCTCGCGCGCATCTGGCCGCCCAGGACTTTCCCCTGCAGCAGCCCAATTTGCGCGGCCTGGCCTGGTGGACTGAGACCGCCCCGAAAGTCCTGCCGTTTCTGGATCCGGCCCAAACTCAGTTGCTGACCCAGGAATTGTCGGCTCAGCAACAGGCGGCCCAGAGCCCCGCATGGCAGAGCTTGCCCGCCGGGCCAGCCCATTGCGACCTGTTTCGCGACAATGTCTTGTTTGCGGGCACGTTTGACAGCCCGCTCATGGGCGGTTTTATCGATTTTTACTTTGCAGGCTGCGACACTTGGCTGTTCGACGTCGCCGTCAGCGTCAATGACTGGTGTATCGAGCGCGAGACGGGCATTTTCATCCCTGAGCTTGTACAAGCATGGCTGCAGGCTTATGCCGACGTACGCCCCTTCACCGACGCCGAACGGCAGGCCTGGCCGACCATGCTGCGCGCCGCCGCACTGCGTTTCTGGCTATCGCGCCTGTATGACTACTATCTGCCGCGCCCGGCCCAGACACTGAAGCCGCACGATCCGCGCCATTTCGAACGAGTGTTGCAAGCGCGCCACCGCGAAGCGCTGCCCGCCTTGCCCTAAACGAGCAGGCCCGCATAATAGAATGTAACGTGCCATCTAACGCTAATCGAGACTTATGCAAGCAGCATCCTTACCCGCATCCTATGGCTGGCAATGGGTACGAGACGGCCTGAAGCTGTTCATGAAACAACCGCTCGCGGTCTTTACCTGGGCATTGGCTATCAGTCTGCTGGTGATGTTTGCCAGTTTTACCCCGCCAGTGGGCCCATTGCTCTTTGTCGCGCTGATGCCTGTCGTGACCTTGATGACCTTGTCTGCCTGCAAGCATATCGAGGCGGGCCGCGTCATGCTGCCCTCGATGTGGCCGCAGCCGCTGATGCGGCCAGGCGTGTTTAAAAAACTGCTGATCATGGGCGCGTTGTATGCGGGGCTCAGCATTACAGCGGGCCTAGCCACATTTCTGCCCTTTTCCGCCGAGTTGACCGAAGGGCTGCGCATCGCCTCGATCGAGCAGAATTTGACGCCCTTTCTCAGCGCCATGACGATCCCGTTGACGCTGTTCGGTATCTTGTACATCATCATTGCGGCGCTGTTCTGGCACGCACCTGCGCTGGTGGCGTGGCACGGCTTGCGCTTGGGTCAGGCGCTGTTCTTTTCCGGCGTGGCGTGCTGGCGCAATAAATGGCCGTTCGTGGTGTACGGCATTACCTGGATCCTGGCATTCCTGCTCATCGATCTGTGTGCGGGAATCCTGGTCAGTATCGGGCTGTCCCCGCAGGTAGCCAGCACACTGCAAATTCCCTTCAATATTGCGGCGGGCGGCGTGCTGTACTGCAGCTTTTATCCCGTCTATACGTCGGTATTCGGGATTGAAGACACCCATGCCCATCCCGACCATCAATCGAACGACAGGCCTCAGTCGGAACCGTGAGATAAAGAGCGGCGACGCAGGCACCTGCTGCCGCTCTCGTGGCACTCGGCTTAGTAGCTCTGCGCGCCAGTGAAGTTCAAGAAGCGCGTGCTCGATCCCTGGAAGGTCAAGCGGACAGTACCGATCGGGCCGTTACGCTGCTTGCCGATGATGATCTCGGCCGTGCCTTTATCGGGCGAGTCGGGGTTGTAAACCTCATCGCGATAAATGAACAAAATCAAGTCGGCATCCTGTTCGATGGCGCCCGATTCACGCAAGTCACTCATCACGGGACGCTTGTTGGGACGCTGTTCCAGACTGCGGTTCAACTGCGACAGCGCAATCAAGGGGCAACCCAGTTCTTTTGCCAGGCCTTTAAGCGAACGGCTGATCTCTGAAATTTCGGTCGCACGGTTTTCCCCGCCGCCATTGCCTGCCATCAGCTGCATATAGTCAATGATGATGAGGCCCAGTTGCCCGCACTGGCGCGCCAAGCGGCGCGCACGGGCTCGGACTTCCATGGCGCTGAGTGCGGGAGTCTCGTCGATATAGACCTGGGCGTCCTGCATCAACTGCACGGCGTGTGTCACGCGCGGCCAGTCGTCTGCGACCAATTTCCCGGTCCGCATGCGATGCTGATCGAGCATCCCGACCGACCCCAGCATACGCATCGCCAACTGCACCGCACCCATTTCCATCGAGAACACCGCGACCGGCAGCCCCTGCTCGATCGCCACGTGCTCGCCGATGTTCATCGAAAACGAGGTTTTACCCATCGACGGGCGCCCCGCAACAATCACCAAATCGCCAGGCTGCAGGCCCGAGGTCATCTTGTCCAGGTCGGCAAAGCCCGTCGGCACCCCCGTGACGTCAGAATCTGCGTCGCGGTGATAGAGCTCATCGATACGCTCCACGACCTGGGTCAGCAGCGGCTGGATTTCCTGGAACCCGGCGGAGCCTTTTTCGCCCTCCTGGGCGATCTTGAAGACCTTGGATTCGGCCTCGTCCAGCAATTGGCGGGCTTCTTTGCCTTGTGGGTTGAACGCCGCGGCGGAAATCTCGTCAGCGATGGACACCAGCTTGCGCAACATGGAGCGCTCGCGCACGATCTCCGCATAGCGGCGGATGTTGGCCGCCGACGGCGTGTTGTGGGCCAGAGCATTCAAATAGGCCAGGCCGCCGGTGTCCTCGGCCTTGCCCGCACTGACCAGGGACTCGTTGACCGTAATCACGTCGGCAGGCCGCGCCAAGCCGATCAGGCGCGCAACGTGATGCCAAATCAGACGATGATCATGCCGATAGAAATCCTGTTCATCCAGCACATCGGCGATGCGATCCCAGGTGGTGTTATCCAGCAACAATCCACCCAAGACCGACTGCTCGGCCTCGATCGAATGTGGCGGGACGCGTAGATAATCTAGTTGGGGATCGGCAGGAGTATTCATAAGCAAGACAAGAATGCGGGGCGGCGACACATCGCGGGCAGGCGACTGATCCTCGGTATCTCAACACTCAATAGGATCGACTGCCCTGAGGCGGCGGCGAAAGACAGTGTCAATAATAAGTCACTTACGACTGGATTTCTCGCGAGAAATCACGTAGTCGCCAGCGGTACGGCTAGAACAGGGTATGCAGCGTATCCGCCACCTGAAAAAAACCCCGGATATCGCGCCCGGGCAGGCGTCCCGCCACAGGGCGCAGCATGGCCGCGCTGCCACAAATCACGCGCGCCAAGCGTTTTAAACGGGCACGGACCTCTGGAGCAGGATAGGCCTCAAAGTACGCAGCAAGCATCATTTTGCCAAGCCCTACGGGGTCTGCATCGTCCAGTTTGCGCAACCCCAGCAGAGACGACAATAATTGGTACAGATCATAGGCCTGGGCGAGCGGCAACGACAATGCGTTGCCCGTGTTTTCCTCGAAGTCGATGCGCCACATCAGGCCATCGCGCAATGTGACGTTACGAATCTGGGCTCCACCATGGCAGTGCCCCTGGGCATGAAACTGAGCCAGATCGATGGCCAGATCGCGCACCCATTGCATGCGCTGTTCGGGGCCTGCATGCCGGATCAAATTGGCGAAATCCTCGCCGACATGCTCCAGCACCAGCAACCCGGGG
The DNA here is from genome assembly GCF_054780995.1 of Bordetella tumbae. Classification (NCBI taxonomy): domain Bacteria; kingdom Pseudomonadati; phylum Pseudomonadota; class Betaproteobacteria; order Burkholderiales; family Alcaligenaceae; genus Bordetella; species Bordetella tumbae. The sequence goes on along the minus strand of NZ_BAAGVG010000025.1, from coordinate 110,818 downwards.
GCCTCCATCCACACGTCGGGGACGCGGCACCCAGCCTGGGACAACTGACGAAGGCGTTCGGCCTCGTAAGCCAGGCCATTACGCAACAAAACATTGGGGCTGGGAAACTCGCCCAGAAACACTTTGCAGCCCACTGCCAGGCCCAACGCCCGCAAATAGCGCAGACCGTAGCTCAGGCCCTGCATCACACTCGCCCGGCGGCGCTTTACTACGCACGCCACACCATCGATCTCGATTTCACGCACAGAGGGCTCGCGTGCAGCGTCGACGCTGTCCAGCCAGGCCTGCAGGCCTGCGGGTGCTTGGTGATGAGGGGACGTCGCAGATTGGTTAGGCAAAGGTCGGCTCGGAGGAACTCAGATAAATGAACACCGGCCGCGACGGATATGCCAATGCGTATACGCCATCGCGGAACAGGTCGAAAGAGATGGGACGGACATGAGATCGAGTGATCGATCAGCTGAAACCATAGGCTACCATTCTCAAGCAAAACAATATCAAGAGCCCCTACGCCGCGCCGGCCTCCGGCCCGGCAACAAAAAAGCCGGCACGGCCGGCTTTTTTGCAGGTGTGAACTGAGTGGTGCTTAGGAGATGTCGCCTTCGACCAGCACGTTCACGTCCACCAACACATCCGCGTGCAGCGCGACTTGGATGGGGTATTCGCCGACGGCCTTCAACGGACCGTTGGGCAGGCGGACTTGAGCCTTTTCGACGGCGTCAAAGCCGGCTTTCTTCAGGCCTTCGGCCACGTCGCCGTTGGTCACGGAACCGAACAAGCGACCGTCAACGCCGGCCTTTTGTTGGATCTTGAGTTGGTAGCCGTTCAGGCGGGCACCCAGTGCCTCGGCAGCAGCCAGCTTTTCAGCCTGGATTTTTTCCAGTTCGGCGCGGCGGGCTTCGAATTCCTTCAGGGCGGCGTCGGTAGCACGACGAGCCTTTTTCTGAGGGATCAGGAAGTTACGGGCGTAACCATCGCGCACGCGGACGACTTCGCCCAGGTTGCCGAGGTTGACGACTTTTTCGAGCAGGATAACTTGCATTTCAGTGCCCCGGATTAGTTGTGGTTGTCGGTGTAAGGCAACAGGGCCAGGAAGCGCGCACGCTTGATGGCGCTGTCCAGTTGGCGCTGGTAGTGAGCCTTGGTGCCGGTCAAACGAGCCGGGATGATCTTGCCGTTTTCTTGCACGAAGTCGCGCAGGGTGTCCAGATCTTTGTAATCGATCTCGTCGACGCCAGCAGCGGTGAAGCGGCAGAACTTACGACGCTTGAACAGCGGGTTCTGCTGCGTGAATTTACGTTTTTCTTTGCGTTTTCCGAAGAAAGCCATGATGTGCCTCTTAGTCTAGCTGGGCCAGGTTTTGTTTAGCCTTGCCCAAAATCTGATGTCTGAATCCGATGTTTCTGTTATGCCACCAACGGGTCATGCCCTGCACTGCCACCGACTTTACGGACCTGCTGCATATGCAGCTTGACCTTTACCGAGTCTTTGCGAGCAGCGGCCAGAAAGCCCTGTATCAGCAACTCGGTCCCCAGAGGGGTGCCGGCCAGCAGTTGTGCCAGATCGCCCAAGGCCACAGCGGTGATCGTGAGCTCGACGCGGCGCGGATGGCCTGCTTCGATGACTTCCGATTCGTGGGCCAGCAGCATTTCCAGCGCTGGCACGCCGGCGGGAGTGTGGCGCAAAGGCTCGCATTCGAGAACGCGGGCGCTGAGTTCCAGGGTATTCATCCGCCAGATCGTGGTGAAAAAACAGTATCGTCGGGTTTATTGAGCCTGAGCGGGAGCCGCAGCTTCGGCGCTGGCCTTGCGGGCCTCTTCACGCTCGACCGATTTCATCATGATCGAGGGCGTGGTCTGGGCTTTCTTGGTCTTGATGACCAGGTGGCGCAGAACAGCGTCGTTGTAGCGGAACGAGTGCTCGAGCTCATCCAGCGTGGCTTGGCCGCACTCGATGTTGATGCAGACGTAATGGGCCTTGACGAGCTTTTGAATGGGGTAAGCCAGTTGGCGACGACCCCAGTCTTCCAGGCGATGCACGGTGCCGCCTTGGCCGGTAACCAGCGCTTGGTAGCGCTCGACCATGGCGGGCACTTGCTCGCTTTGGTCCGGATGGACAATGAACACTACTTCGTAGTGACGCATAGGTAAAACTCCTTGAGGATGTCTCGGCAGAATGCGGCTGCTTTAAGCACTCAATTAAGCACACCATTCCCTGCCAAGTGGCAGCCCGCCGCCCAAAAAACATGGGCAATCGAGCAAGAAAGCCTTTGATTATTGCCGATTTTTTGCTTTGAAGCAATATGTAGCCGCCAAACCCCTACGGCATCGGGCAACGCCAGACTCATACCGAAACGAGACAAATCCGGCCCTATTTTTCGGCAGGCATCATGCCATGGCGCATTTTTTCCGCTACGGCTGCCGGGGAATTGACGAAATCGAGGAACTGCTTGACCACCTGCGACTTGCCCGAGGCAGTCATTGTCCCGGCCGAAAATACGGTCGTGGTCTGAATCGCTGCTGGCAACGGCCCCAGAATGGTGATGCCCTTTACGTGGAGCAGTTCGCTCAGTTGCTGAAAGCCGAGTTCGGCCTCGCCTTTGGCCACCAAGGCGCCCACCGGCACACCGGGAGGAGCTGGTACGACCCGAGGCTGAATATCAGCCGCTATCCCCCAACGCTCGAACAGTTTGGCCAGGTACACGCCGCTCGGCCCCGTGGAATAGCCCAACGTTCTAGCCTCGAGCACAGCTCTTTTGACGTCGTCTTCGGTGCTGATGCTTATTGAGGGGGCGCCCTCGCGCACGGCAATCGCCACTCCGGATTGCATCAGATCCACACGACTGCCGGCGCGGATCTGGCCGGACTGAATCAACGCATCGATGGCAGTGGACGCCAAAATCACGACATCGAATTTCTCGCCCGCGGCGACCCGTCTGGCCGCATCAACGCCACCGACCGACTCCAGGTCGATGCTGATTCCAGTCTGCGTCTCGAACTGTGCCGCCAGATCGCTGAGCACCTGTCGCGTCGCCATGGAGGAGATAACGTGCACGTTGAGATTATCCTGTGCCGCCACCGCGGCTATAGCCCGCAGGCCGGTTCACCACACTGACCATGACGTAGCTGATTATCATCAGGAGAAACCAGGATCCCAGCTTCGCCGGCGACACCCAATCCCAGCCATGCTGTTGATTGGGATAGCTCCAGGCCCGCGCAAAGGTGCCGATATTTTCGGCAAACCAGATAAACAGCGCCACCAGCACGAAACCCAATAGCAAAGGCATGCGCCGATGCACTCGCCAGATGCGGTAATACACCCAGGTGCGCGCAAACAGCACACCCGTCAACACGAACAGGACGACACGCAGATCAACGATGTAATGGTGCGTGAAAAAATTGGCGTAGATCAGCACCGACAACAGCAGCGTAGCGGCCAGCGGCGGGTGAGAAGTGAACTGGAAATCAAACAGGCGCCAGACCCGCGCCAGATAACTGCCCACTGCCGCGTACATAAAGCCGGTAAAGAGCGGTACCCCGCCCACACGCAGGACGCTGTCCTCTGGATAGACCCAGGATCCGACCGAGGTCTTGAACAGCTCCATGATGGTGCCGACCACATGGAACATCAGAATCACTCGAGCCTCAGCCCAGGTTTCCATGCGCAGCATCAACAAGGCGGCCTGAATGCCCAGGGCCGCCAAGGTCAGAAAATCGTAGCGCGCCAGCGCGGCATCGGGCGGATACCACCAATGCGTCGCCAGAAGCAAAGCGCACATCAGCCCGCCAAATAGGCAGGCCCAGGCTTGCTTGATGCCAAAGCGGAAAAATTCGTAGGACGCCGTACGTACCCGGCTGTGGCCAGCCCAGCGCTCGGCCAATCCGGTTTCCCAGCCTTCCAGCCGCGCGATCAGCGGCCAGTCGCGAGCAGCAGGATCGGCCGCACCAGGCTCGGGGTGCGCGGCTGCGGCCGAGCCCGTGGGGGGCCGGCCAATAGCCGGCGACGGGCCCGAGCCAGAAGCGGACGAGCCGCTCATTCGCGCACTTAGCCCTCTACGACGGCGTAAGCGGAATGGTTGTGAATGGATTCGAAGTTCTCGGCCTCGACGCGGTAGCGTGCCACGCCGGGATAGGCTGCCACGCGTGCGGCCACGTCACGCACCAGGTCTTCGACAAATTTGGGATTGTCGTAGGCGCGCTCGGTGACGTATTTCTCGTCGGGCCGCTTGAGCAGACCCCACAACTCGCAGGAGCCTTCGTCTTCGACCAGACGGATGATGCGATCCATCGCGACGTCGCCGTTCAACACGGCCGATACCGTCACGTGCGAGCGCTGATTGTGCGCGCCGTATTCGGAAATCGCCTTGGAACACGGGCACAGGCTGGTGACGGGGACCTGCACAACCAATTCGAACTCGACTTGATCGCCAGCGGCGCGCGCAATCCACTGCACCTCGTAATCGAGCAGGCTTTGCACGCCCGATACAGGAGCGGATTTGTTGATGAAATACGGGAAAGCCGCCGTAATGTCGCCACGCTCGGCGTGCAACAAGGGCAACATGTCGCGCGCCATCTCGGAAAACAGCGCCGGCGTCATCGGCACGGTGCGGTATTTTTCCAACAATGCCACGAAACGCGACATATGCGTGCCCTTTTCCTCGGCGGGCAGAGCCACCGTCAGGGTCCAGTTGGCCACCGTAGGCTGCGGACCGTCAGCCGCCGCCACCAACATGGGATGACGCACGCCACGGATGCCTACGCGCTGAATCGGGATGTGCCGCGTATCAGCCGAGCTCTGGACATCGGGCATCACGAGGGCGGAATCGATCGGAGAATTCATAGGGTTACCTGTCAGGGCACAAAAAGAAAAATCCATTGCCCTGAAATATGTCAAGGGGGCCATTATTACCGAAAACATGGCGTTAGGGCCGGGAAAACCCTCTTGCCAGTAGGTTGGCCCGCCCGACTGGCAACCCCGGAGTTTACGCCGAAGCGCTGGATCAGCGCCACGGTATAGGTGGCCAAGCGGCCGTCCGGAGGCTATGACTGCGCGGGTTACGACGCAGCAGCAGCGGCGTCTTGCTGCACAAAACGGACACGGATGGCGTGCTCGATACCCGCTGCATCCAAGCCGACGCCCGCCAGCAAGGCCGCCTGATCGCCGTGATCAATGAACTGATCTGGCAAGCCCAACTGCAATACCGGCATCTGCACGCCCTCTTGATTGAGCAACTCAGTCACCGCACTGCCCGCCCCGCCCATGATGGCGGCTTCTTCGAGTGTCACCAAGGCATCGTGGCGCGCTGCCAGATCGAGGATCAATTCGCGATCGATGGGCTTGACGAAACGCATGTCTGCCACTGTCGCATCGAGCGACTCTGCTGCGGTCAGCGCGGCGTGTAACAGCGTGCCGAACGCCAGAATGGCGATGCCCTTGCCCTCGCGCCGGATCACGCCCTTGCCCACCGGCACCGTGTCCAGGCTGGAGGTAATCTCGGCACCGCACCCAGCCCCGCGGGGATAGCGCACCGATGCGGGACCAGGATATGCATAGCAGGTCGACAGCAACAGTCGCGCCTCGTTTTCGTCCGAAGGCGTCGCGACCACCATATTGGGAACGCAACGCAGATAGGCAATATCGTAATTGCCGGCATGCGTCGCCCCGTCAGCCCCGACCAGGCCCGCGCGATCCAGCGCAAAGGTCACATCCAGATTCTGCAGCGCCACGTCATGCACGAGCTGATCGTAGCCGCGTTGCAAAAAGGTCGAGTAAATCGCCACCACAGGCTTTTGGCCCTCACAGGCCAAGCCTGCGCCAAACGTCACAGCATGCTGCTCGGCAATGCCCACGTCGAAATAACGGCGCGGAAAACGTTTCTCGAACTCGACCAGGCCACTGCCCTCGCGCATCGCAGGCGTGATGCCCACCAGGCGTTCGTCTTTCTCGGCCATGTCGCAGAGCCACTGCCCGAACACCTGAGTGAAGGTCTTGCGCGACGAAGGCTTGCCCTGCTGGATACCGACCGTCGGATCGAATTTTCCGGGGCCGTGATACAGCACCGGATCGGCTTCGGCCAGCTTGTACCCCTGCCCCTTGCGCGTGACCACGTGCACGAACTGCAAGCCTTGCAACGCCTTGAGGTTTTGCAAAGTCGGAATCAGGGCGTCCAGATCGTGGCCGTCAATAGGGCCGACATAGTTGAAGCCGAATTCTTCGAACAACGTCGCCGGCGTGACCATGCCCTTGGCATGCCCCTCGAAGCGGCGCGCCAACTCGAGCACGGGCGGCACATGTTGCAGCACTGCACGTCCGACGTTCTTGGCCGTCGCATAAAAGCGCCCGGACATCAAACGCGCCAGATAGCGATTCAATGCGCCCACCGGCGGCGAGATCGACATATCGTTGTCGTTGAGCACCACCAGCAAATTGATATCGGGCGTAACACCGGCGTTGTTCATCGCCTCAAAGGCCATCCCCGCCGACATCGCCCCATCACCAATCACGGCGATATGCTGGCGCTGGATGCCGGCGTTGCGCGACGCGACGGCCATGCCCAACGCAGCCGAAATCGAGGTGGACGAGTGCGCCGTGCCAAACGCGTCGTATTCGGACTCGCTGCGTTTGGGAAACCCGGAAATGCCGCCTGCCTGGCGCAAATGCGCCATGCCGGCGCGCCGGCCCGTCAGGATTTTGTGCGGATAAGACTGATGGCCCACGTCCCACACGATGCGATCATGCGGCGTATCAAAAACGCGATGCAGCGCCAGTGTCAGCTCGATAGTACCCAGGTTCGACGACAAATGGCCGCCCGTCTTGGATACCGATTCCAGTACAAAGCCGCGCAGCTCTTGCGCCAGAATCTTGAGCTCACGGCGATCTAGTTGGCGCAGGTCCGCCGGGGTGTGGATACGGTCCAGTATTTCTGTCGTCATGCTCGGTTCAGCGATCTCTGAGTACGATGTAGTCGGCCAGACGGCCCAACATCGAGGCGGAATCCCCTAGCGGGACCAATGCCGCATGGGCCGCAACGCGCAGCTCTTCGGCCAGCGCACGCGCGTCATCCAGTCCCAATAAAGAAACATAAGTGGGCTTGTTGCCCGCGGCGTCTTTGCCCGCGGTCTTGCCCAGGCTGGCAGTATCGGCAGTCACATCGAGAATATCATCGACCACCTGAAACGCCAGCCCAATGGCGTGGGCGTAGTCATCGAGCGCCTCGCGCGCAGCGGAACTGGCGCCGGCCACAATGCCACCCAATGCCACGCTACACGCCAGCATAGCGCCGGTTTTCATCGTATGCATAGTTTGCAGCTCGTCACGTGACAGCGAGCGGCCCACACTATCCAGGTCGATAGCCTGCCCGCCTGCCATTCCCAGACTGCCGGAAGCCTGGGCCAGCGCGCGCGTAGCCTGCACGACCAGGGCAGGCGCGATAGGCATTTCGGCCAACAGCTCAAACGCCAGAGGCTGCAGGGCGTCACCAGCCAGCATGGCCGTGGCCTCGTCAAACTGCACATGCGTCGTAGGACGGCCGCGGCGCAACACGTCGTCGTCCATGCAGGGCAAATCGTCGTGGATCAAAGAATAAGCATGAATGAGCTCGACCGCCGCAGCAGCGCGATCCATCGAGGCCTGTACGGCGACGGTACTGCCATTGACCGGACATGCCTTGCCTGCCGCATAGACGAGCGCTGCGCGCACCCGCTTGCCACCGCCCAGTACGGCATAGCGCATGGCCGCATGCAAACGTGCCGGTTGCATGTCTGCCGCTGGCAGACAGTCGTCCAGTACGGTTTCAATATGCTGTGCGCGGCTCTGCAGCCAGTCCGCGAACGCAAGATGTTGTTGAGTCATTCGGTTTTATTCTTCGTCCAGCGCATGGGGATCCAGCGGCCGCAGCAGCCCGTCCTCGAGGACTTTGACCTGCTGCTCCGCCTGCGCCAGGCGCTCTTGGCAAATACGGGTAAGCTCGACGCCGCGGCGATAGGCCGCCAACGATTGCTCTAGCGGCAACGATCCTCCCTCCATCGTGGCGACCAGCGTTTCGAGTTCGGCCAACGCCGTCTCGAAATCCTGAGGCAAAGGACGGTCGTCTTGAGGAGTATCGGTGTGCGAGGAAGTGGCCAAACGGGGCTCCGAGCGCAAAAAGAGTCATTAATTTCTGAATTGTACGAGATCGCGAACCCCGGCCGTTTGTACAGAGACGTGTGAAATAAATAAAGTGTCTATGTCGCCCTTTCGGCTTGCCGTTCGTACCAGGCGCCCTTTTCCATCCTGAGACGCTTTGTAAAAAATCACGCCAGCAAACGCCATGCCCGGGCCCTTATTTGCATTTGCATGCCACGGTTAACGGCTGGAAACACTGCCCCCCGGCGGCGCTGCTATGGTGAGAGCATGCCGCAACGTTTGAACGCTTCCTCCCCTTCCGCCGGGCCGGCCCTTTCCCTCTCTCCTCTTAACGACCGCCTGGACCGGCTTGATGCCGCACGCTGGCTGGCCGCGTTGGCCGTCGTATTGCTACATTGTGCCGCGCAGGCGGTATCGGATGCGCAGGCCTATGGCAGCAAAGATTGGCTCGCGGCCAATCTCTACGACTCGGCGGTGCGTTGGTGCGTACCGGTCTTTGTCATGATCAGCGGCGCGCTGCTGCTCAATCGCGACAGGCCCCTGGATGCCCGGCAGTTTTATGCGCGGCGCGCCGCGCGCATTTGCGCCCCCCTGATTTTCTGGACTTTGTTTTATCTGGCGTGGCGCAGCGTGCTGGACTGGTGGGACGACGGCCGCATCGATTTTTCGTTCTGGCCGCGCAAGATCGCGGAAGGCGCCCCCTATTACCACCTCTGGTATCTCTACATGATCGTCGGGTTGTATCTTTTTACCCCGATGATCCGGGCGCTCTACCATCGCAGCCAGCCTGCCGCGCGACGCCTCTGGGTGGTCGGGATTCTGGGCGTAGCGATTCTGGATGCTCTATATCGTCAGGCATTGGATGCCGGCCAAGGCTTTTTCCTGACGTGGTTCCTGCCCTACCTGGGCTATTTTGTCGCCGGCCGCATGATCTACGACGCAGAATTGCGTATTCCCCGCCCCGGCTTGATGCTGATACTGAGTGTCCTGGCCACGGCGTGGGGAGTCTTTACGCTGTCGGAGTCAGGCAAACTGAATCTGTATTTCTACGACTATTTCAGCATTACCGTGCCGTTCATGTCCCTGGCGGCTTTCCAATGGATCATGGACACTCCCCGGTTGCCGCCGCTTTCGACCTTGGCTCCGCTGACGTTCGGGGTCTATCTGATCCACCCCTTATTTCTGGACCTGGTAGACCGCACCGGTCCGGCCATCATGCCAAACGCCGCCTGGAGTTTGCCCGTGCAAACCGTCACCGTATTCGGCCTGTCGGCTGCGAGCTGCTGGCTGTTGCGCCGTCACCCCGCCACGCGGAAACTGGTGTGACAAAGTGATTTATGACACATTTTTGACGTAACCCCCTCTAATTTTTGTCATTTTTTTCTGAGTTGATTCGCATTTCGGTGTCGTTTTTACCCCCCGGACTTCCTGAATAGGGTAAACTCCAACGTTTGATCGGCCGGACCGATTTTTCTTCGCGCCAGAACGGAAACCCTGCCGTCCTGGCTTTTTTATCCGAGCGGAGGGAATCATGACCGACATTGGTCGGATGGCGCATGTTGTGCCGGCTCGCACCCAGCTACCCGTCAACGCTTATTTTGACGAAGCCCGCTTCAAGCGCGAGCAAGAACTCATTTTTAACCAGTCCTCTTTATACGTCGGCAACCAGAAATTGGTACCCGAGGTCGGCGACTGGCGTACGTTGCCCCAAGAAAACGGAGGGCGCGTGCTGGTTCGCAACCAGCAAAGCGTTGAACTCATCTCAAATGTCTGCCGTCACCGTCAGGCATTGATGCTCGGCGGCGAGGCCGGAAATGTTGCAGGCAACTGCAACACGCAAGGCAACCTGAAATCCACAGGCGGCAATATTGTCTGCCCCCTGCACCGTTGGACGTACAACAACCAAGGCGAGTTGTTGGGCGCGCCTCAGTTCGAGCAAACGCCCTGCATGAATTTGCAGAAGTACCGTTTGCGCGATTGCCATGGCCTGCTCTTCGAGGGTCCGCGGGATCCGGCGTCGGATATGGCGCCGCTGTTTTCGCGCCCCGAATTCGACTTTGGCGATTATGTGCTGGACCATGTCGAGATCCACCAGTGCAATTACAACTGGAAGACCTTTATCGAGGTCTATCTCGAGGATTATCACGTCGGACCGTTCCATCCTGGTTTGGGCCGCTTTGTGACGTGCGACGATCTGACGTGGGAATTCAACGACTGGTACAGCCTGCAGAAAGTCGGCGTACACAATGCGTTGGCGCAGCCCGGCTCGGACGTCTACAAGCAATGGCACGATCGCTTGCTGTCATTCCGCGAGGGCGATGCGCCGGATTTCGGCGCGGTGTGGGTGACGTATTTCCCGACGCACATGATCGAGCTGTACCCGCACGTGTTGGTACTGTCGACGTTGTATCCCAAGAGCCCGCAGGAAACCGTGAACGTGGTGGAGTTCTACTACCCTGAGGAGATCGCGGCTTTCGAGCGCGAGTTCGTCGAGGCGCAACGGGCGGCTTATATGGAAACGGCGGTCGAGGATGACGAGATTGCCGAACGCATGGATGCAGGGCGCAAGGCGTTGATGCTGCGTGGGGTTAATGAGACTGGGCCTTATCAATCGCCGATGGAAGATGGCATGCAGCATTTCCATGAGTGGTATCGGCGGGTGATGCAGGAAGGGTGAGCTTTCTTGCGGTGGGTCGTTATCGCGTTCTTGTTTGCAGAGGGCATCTCGATTGAGGTGCCCTTTGTTTTTGGATCGTTGTTAGATGGTAATCACTGGAGGCGTCGGTTTTAGTGTTTTTAGATCGTTGACTAACAACGGTGATCGCTATTGAGACGTCCCTGCCGGGGGCCGGGAAGCTGCACCGGGCCTATCGCACGGACTCGGCCCATGACCAGGGGCCTCGGTCCGCTACGCGGACTAAATCCGCGCTCAACGGCCCGGTGCAGCTTCCCGGCCCCCGACAGGGACTCGCAGTAGTGGCATGCGTCGAGGTGATGGAACTCGCCGTGGCGGCATTCATTGAAGCAGCGGGACTCATCGCTGCATGCGGTGGCGTGTTTGATGGCAGCGACCGATGTGGAGTGTGCGGTGGGGCTGGCCTAAGAATGGTTAAGGGTGGGCGCGGTCAAAGCGTTGTTCGGTCACGGTTGTTCCCCATTGGCTGCCCTCGGACTCTTGTGTCAATTGGAATCCGAATGACTCGTACAAGTGGCGGGCGGCGTCCAAGCCTTTGAATGTCCAGAGATAGGTGTGTTGAAAGCGCTCGTCTACGAATTGCATGGCGCGGGCCAATAATTGCCGGCCAACGCCTGTACCACGCAGCGAGTCATCAACGATGAACCAACGCAAGTGGGCGGTACCCGTGTCCAGGTCGCCGTCGATAGCCAACGATGCCAATACCCGGCCATGTTCGCGATATAGCCATAAAGCTTTCCCGTCGGCGGGCAAGGCTGCCGCAAAGCTGGCCAGTTCTGTTGCCACCTTTTTTTCGAAGAACGCGCCAAAGCCCCAATGATCTGCGTAAAAGCGCGCGTGCAGACTGGCGATGTCGCCTATGCATCCGGGCTGGTAGCCCTCTTGAATGGAAAGCATAGCCGGCTCCGCTGTATCGGGAGCGTCTGTGTTGTTCGACAAGGCATCGGCGTACAACGCCATGGTGCGCAAGAGCGTCTCTTGGTCCTCAGGCACAATGCGGCGCAGAGCGGTAGATACCTGTTTGGTCCCAAACTGATCGATACGCTCTCGCAAACGCTGCCCGTCGTCCGTCAGATATAGCGCCGACGAACGGCCATCGTCATCCGCAGTCACGCGTCTGATAAAGCCCCCACCCTCCAGTTTGGCAAGCTGCCGGCTAGTGTTGGACTTGTCCAGCCGCAACAGCTTGCCCAGATCCTTGGCATTGATGCCGGGCGACGCTCCGATTTCAATCACCGCATGCACCGCCGATGGCGCCAGATCGGTACCGGCCAGTGTAGTCCGCATGAACCCTAGTTCACGAACCAGTTTCCGAGAAAAGTCCCGCAACGCCAAAATGGTCGCATCACGTGACCGAGTAGAAGTATGGCCAATATCCATGGAATCTCACCTAGTTGCGCAACACAACCAATATAGTTGCGCAACGCAATAATGGCAAGCCAAATAAATTTGGCGCCTCCCCTAACCATGACATCGTGAGACTTCGCGAGCCGGAGGCATCGGCCCGTTGAACGCGGGGCAGTCCTCGCAGGGGACCTCGGCCCCTGCTAATGGGCCGAGCCCGCGTGATAGGGCCGGCGCCGCCTTGCCGCCGATGCCTCCGGCGCTTCAAGAACCCGAATCCATGCAGGCAGCAGCCCCCTTTCCTACATCAGCAACCCACGGTCACTCACGCGAAATCAAGCTCGATTTCCACCTCATCACCCACGCTCAATCGCCCGCTCTCCGGCACACTCACAATCGCATTCTGGCCAAAGACAACGCCGATTTCTAATTGGCGATACGTCGCCAACGTATGTCCAGGCTCGTCATAGCGCTCGCCTGTCAGTTGATCAATATTGGGCATAGGGCAACGGGTGCACGGTTTGACCAGGGCCAGGCGCACATCACCGATCGACACCAGAGCGGTGAGATCCTCGTCAAAGGCCTCCCATTCGCCCTCAATGACGATATTGGGCCGGAATCGATCCATAGGCACAGGAGACTGACCTTTGGCAATCAACCGGGCATTCAGATCATCGAGCGAAGCCTGATTGGCGATCAAGAGAGGAAAGCCGTCCGCGAATCCGAACACGTGATCGCCAGCAAAGTCCTCGGCAAACTCGGGGTGAGCCTCTCGCCAGCGATCGACCCAGTCGACCTTGGCAGGCCGTTGCGCTTGCACATCGACCTTGACGAGTACGCAGCTCAGGCCGAGCGCCTGACTGAGCCACGCGGCCGCGGCGGGGCTCTCCTCGCGGGCAAGGACGGTGTCTTTCCAGACGACCACATTGCGCACAGTGTCACGCAATTGCGAACCGTCGAGCGGAATTTGCAGGATGGGCTGACCGGGCGCCTGCAGCTCGAGATGAGTGTCAGTGAGAGCCGGCCGGATGCGCGCCATCGCAGGCCACTGGCGCTGCGTCATGAACTGACCCTCGGCAGTCAGGATCATCCAACGGCGATCACCGAGCAGGCCTGCGCGATCGATGGACGACGTCGATAAATCAATAGCGGCACAAGATTTAATGGGATAGATATGCAGGCTGAGTATGCGAGCAGTCATGAGGGATGCCAATGAGCGAGGAGGAATGCGCCAAGCTTAGCATCGGCGCGCATCTCGCAGGATGACGAGCAGGCCTGCGCCCCGCCTATTTACCTTGGCGCAACTGACGCAGCATTTCCAACGCCGTTTGCAGCGCGGCCTCCGCAGCAGCCAGGGATGCGGCGCCCTCCGGGGCCGTATCAGCCGCAGACACCGGATGTTTGGCACTATCGGGCAAGGCCGCATGAATATGCTCGCCGGCGGGCGTCACATCGACGTCGAACACCAGCTTTTCGCCGCGATGCCACGTCGTGAACCATTCGAGCGCCTGGCCATGCTGGTCGTGCCCCTGGCCTTCGAGCATGAGCAATGGACTGCCTGTCTTGACCTCTAAAGCATCGGCCAAGGCCGCATCGGCACCCACCGCGCGGATGCGATTGCGGCCGCGACCAGGATGCAGACCAAAGCGTTGTACCAGGATGCGATGCAGCGAAGCATCCTGCAAGTGATCGGCCGTCAGCCCCGGCAAGCGCGCACGTGGCAACCACGTGCGGACAAAGGCCAAGGGCTCGTCATCGACACGACGCAAACGCTCTAATAGCAATGTGTCTTCAGTGCCAAAAAACGCCGCGACCTCGGGCGGTGGCACAACGGGCTCGAACCGTAACACCCGCGTGCGCAGCGTCGTCCCGGTGCTGGCAAATTGCTCGAACAAACCCGTGGAACGCTGCACCATACGATGGTGCTCCAACGCAGGCGCCACCATAGGCGCCCGGCCGGGCTCTCGCCGGATCAATCCCTCAGTCACCAGCGCCGCCAAGGCCTGGCGCACGACACTGCGCGCCACGCCAAACTGACGGCACAACCCTGCCTCGCTCGGCAGCGCCGTCCCCGGCGCCAATTGCCGCGCCTGAATATCGTGGCGCAAGGCCTGGGCCACTTGTACATGCAGCGGGGCGCCGCTGGATCGATCTAGCGGCGCCCCGAGGTCGGCGCTCAACGCCATGAAATCAGCCTCCGGTAGTGGAGCGCGCAGTTTCCCATACTTGCGACCAACCGGGGGCCAAATGTGCGGCACGCTCGGCAGCCAAGACCAGACTGTCTTCGCGGGCGATGCCCTTGCCGGCGATATCAAAGGCCGTCCCGTGATCCACGGACACGCGCACGACGGGCAGGCCGACGGTGATGTTGACGCCATCGTCACCGTAGACCGATTTGAACGGGGCATGCCCCTGATCGTGATAGCAGGCAATCACGAACTTCCATTTGCCGCGCACCGCCTGTGGAAACAAGGCGTCGGCGGGAATGGGGCCAGCGGCGAGAATACCGGCAGCGTTGGCTTCGGCCACGGCCGGCGCCAGAATATCCGCGTCTTCCGTGCCGAAAATGCCATTCTCGCCCGCGTGCGGATTCAGGCCCGCGACGGCGACTGGCTCATCGCTGCGGCCCAAGGCCTTGGCAAACGAACCGGCCAGACGCAATACGGCGCGCATGCGCTGCGGCGTCACATCGTCGATGGCTTGGCGCAGGGACACATGTGTGGTGGCATGAAAGATATACAGATCGCCGGCGGACAACACTAGAGAAAAGGTCTTTACCCCGAACTCATGGGCCAGCAACTCGGTGTGGCCAGGCCACTTGAGGCCGGCCAAATGCATGGCAGCCTTGTTCAGCGGCGGCGTCACAATGCCGTCGATGCGGCCTTGACGGGCCAACTCGCAGGCCGTGGTCACAAAGCGCACCGACCCCGCGCCCGCGTCGGCGCTCAATTGGCCAAACGGCACATGCTCCAGCGAGGGGCCAGCCTGAATCACTTCGATGATGCCGGGCGCGTTCTGTACTTGCTCCGGCCCCTCGACCACGCGCACGCGGGACGCATCGGCGCCCAGGGCCTGGGCGGCTTTGCGCAATGCCCCAGCGTCGCCCACCACGACCAGGCGCGCACGTTGACGCAGATCGTCATGGCCCAGCAGCATTTTGGCGGTGATCTCCGGCCCAATCCCTGCAACATCACCCAGCGTGACCGCCAGGGTGGGAATACGGTTGGGGGTTGCGTCTTGCGTCATATTCAGAATCTCCGTTCGCGGACCGCACGCGCGGCCCGGATCAATACATCGTCAGTGCCAAAGCCACCGGCCTTGGTCACAATGGGCAGCCCTGCGGCCGGCCCGCCGGTCAACGTACCCAGCGGCACGCCTCCGGTGACTTCGTCTACCAATGCGATACCGCCGGCCTGCAGCGCCGCCAGCACCGCGCTGGCGCCATCGCCGCCCGTGGCGACTACACCTGCGACTTTGCCGGCACTGTTATTCGCTGCGGCAGCGATGGTCGCGTCACGGCCCAGGCGGGCTGCACTGCCCTCGGCGTGCGTGAGGGCGCCATCGCCTGCCGGATGGGCATTGCCCTCGTCCACCTGACTGACTACCGCCTCGCCCGCGCGCTTGTCTACATCGGTGCTCAAACCGCGCCGAATCAGTTGACCGGCCAATTCTCCCAGGCGAGCCGCAACGGCATCCGAATCCAGTCCCGCCAAGCGGCCCTCGGGCGCCAGTAATAATAAAGTTGCTTGTGATGACGTCGAGGCGGCGGATTGGCAAACTTCGGCAGACCACTCTGCCCACGCCGCATCATCGGCCAACTGCGCTAACGTCGGGGACCATGTGTATGCACCATCGGCCTGCAGCGCCGCGGCCTGGCGGCGCGCGGCACTGTGCTGCGACGTCACCACGACAACGACCGAACCCCGGGTTTCGGCCCCGGCCCACAGACGCGCCAGCGGCGCGGCCAAGCCGCCCGAACCGACAGGCAACGCGCGTTCACCGATCAACGCAATCGCGCGGGCCAAACGGTCCATGTCCTGCGTTGTCGCCGCATCGACCACGACCACATCCCCGGCCGCCAGAATCCGATCGGCCAATGAACGGGGCGTTTCGTCCGCTACGATCTCGACCTGTGCCCCGCCCAACAGCGTGGGGATATGGCTTTCGGTCACTGGGGTCACCGGGTCCGTCGCCGCCGAAGTCTCCGTCACGGGCTTGTCGTTCACATAAAGCACACCGCCACGCACCGTACGGCCGGTATCCGGAAACGCCGGACAGACCACGGCGATCGCATCGTCACGCCATGCCTGGCGGGCAGCATCGATCTCGGCCTTGAAGGCGCCGCGCAAGGTCGAGTCGACCTTTTTGTACAAACGTTTTACACCAGCGGCCCGCAAAGCAGCCACATCCTCGCGCACGACAGCCGCGGCCTGCTCGGCCGGCAACGCCCGGCTATGCGTCGTCACGGCGACCACCTCGGCCTGGCTGGCGGCGGGATCGGCCAGCGCCTGCTCGGCTCGGCCGACCGACAATTGCGTAGGCCAGCCGGCCCGCACAAATTGCACAGCGGTGTCGCCGGAACCGGTCAGGTCATCGGCAACGATAGCGATGAACAACGTCACGATTACACCTTTGCGTCGGCAATCGCCGGCGTGCTTTCGCCCATCATGGCCGCGACATCATCAGCGGGTTTCAATTCACCGGCACGCTTCAGGAAATACGATGCCAACAACGGCGCCAAGATCGAACTGATCAGCACACATGCCGCCACCTGCGCAGTCGCCGTCCCGACATAATGCTGCAACGACGGATCGGCCGCAGCAACGACGGCGGGAGTCGCGATCGCATTACCTGCAGTCGTACCGGCCGCAAAACCAATACCGCTCTTGCCGCCACGGCGCAGAATATAGCGATACCCCAGGTACACCAGGAACCCCGTCACCGGGCTGATCAACAGGCCCAGGATCAAGCCGGTCATCCCGCCTGACACCACCGAGCCGAGGTTGATCCCCGTTCCCAATGCGAAAGCAAAAAACGGAATCACGATATTCGGCACCGGCTTGAGCACATTACGCCATTGCACGTCCAGGTTGCCAACCACCACGCCCAGCAGGAAAGGCACCAGGGCAGCGATCAAAGCGGTAACAGGGATATCGGCCAGCCCCGAGGCGCCGAGAAACAACAGGCTGAAGAACGGGCCATCATTCACGGCGCTGGCGACGTACGCACCGCGGTCACGGCTGTCGCCATATTGCCCGGTATAGGCCAACCACAGGCCGCCATTGCTGTTATCGAAAGCCGCCAGCATGGCCAGAATCGACACCCCCCATATCCCGTCCAGCCCGACAAAACTGCCCAGCAGGATGATCAGTGAGGCGGGCACGATCGTCTTCATCAACAAGATCGTGCCCGCCGTCGCCAGAATGGGGCCACCGGTACGCATATTGACCTGGGTGCCCGTCGCGAAAATCAGCAGCGCGATCAAAGGCATGGCACTGTTCTTGAACAAGGCCGTGGTAAAGCCTCCCACCGCCAGCGCGTCAGGCGCAAACGTACCGATCAGGGAGCCAAGAATCAGGGGTAGCAGCATCAACCCGCCCGGCACCTTCATCATCGCCGAGAACATGGGGAAACGGGAAATTTCGGGGTTCATAGAGAGGCGTCTCCAACGCTTTTGTCATAGGCCGGCCCGTCCACTGTAAACCGGATGCCGGATGCGGAAAACGCGTAGTGTACAACCTATACGTACAAGATGTACGTACAGAATTTGTAAATGGATGACTCGTGAATTTGCTGCAAAACCTTGAGCCGCCTCAGGTTGTTTATGCCGAATTGAGGCCAAAAATCGATCAAAAAAATCCATTACAGCTAAAAATGGAAAAATATTTCCAACAAATCCGGGTTTATCCCAGGTATTGACAGGCGCAGAATGCAGTCATCGGGAAACAAACACGAACCACGACGGAAGACCGCCGGATTCCATCCCAAATTTAGACAAATGGAGGTCTTATCATGAAAACCCTAACTTCTGCCCTGCTAGTTTCGATGAGCCTGTTGAGCGCCGGCGCCTACGCCGCCTCGCCCAATATCGAACCTAACAACGTGCCTTTCCAAGGCGTGTATGGCCAAGTCGATGCCAACGCCCCGACCCGTGCCCAAGTCGTCGCCGACCTGGCCCAAGCCAAGGCCGCTGGCCTGGTGACCTACGGCGAAGAAGAGTACCCCGTAGAAATCGCCAGCCACTCGAACAAGAGCCGCGACCAAGTCGTTGCCGAGCTGGCTCAAGCCAAAGCCAATGGCGAATACTCCTTTGGTGAACTGGACTATCCGATTGTTCGCTAATCACGAGCAATAACGCCCCCAAAAGGAGCGTTTAAGTAAGTGGTAGTAGCAAGAAAAACCCTGCCTGTGCTGCGCGCGGCAGGGTTTTTGTCATCGCGACGCGGCAAGACGTGCACGCGCCCCATCCGGACTCACTATGTGCGTATCAAGTCGACCAACCTGGCCATGACTGCCCTGTCTCGCATCCTCGTTGCGTGCCCGAGTGCGTCCGAGAGATCAGCCCCCCAAGAAAGCAACACCAGCGCAACGTCATCACGCTTTTGTGCAAGGGCCTGCGCTAATGCCGCGGCGATATTGGTTCCCAGGGACACCAGCCATTTCGCTGCGTCGATCTCGGCATTCGAAATCGCCAGCACTACAGTTTTCCCGATGTCGACACCGGCCCCGATCAGCGCCCCCATCAAATCCCTATCGTTCTCTACCGCCGCACGGATCAACTCACGCTGCCCGTCTGTAATCGCCGGAATAAACTGCTTCAGTCTCGAGACTTCGCCACGCGCTGCCAGATATTTGAGCGTTTTAAAGACGTCGAGTCTTTCCCTCTGGATGAGGGCCTGAGCCAAACCGTTTCCTGCCGGTCTCATCAGAAGGTTCGCCAGCACAGTACTTTCATTGCTACCCGCGCGAATCAAGAAGGACAGGCGCTCGAGATTATTGTTATCGGCCGCGTCGACAATGACATGGTAGGGCTCTGCGCCCGCATCCAACAACAAACGCGCCAGCGGCAGGCAATCCAGCCTGGCTAACAGCATGAGCACCTCGCTGGCGGCAGTCCCATCGGCATCCACTAACTTGTTGATTAGCACCCAATCGACTTTCTCTAGGGCGTACAGCAGCGCGGAAACATTGCGGCGATCGTCCCCGGTATGCATTGTCATCGCTTGGATGATCGTCTTGTACTCTTTCCCTATAGGGCCGGCGATGTAGTCCTGAGCCACGATGATCTTTGATGCCAGCGTTGCATCGACGTCGCCGACGCTCGCCATCTGCTCGCCCGTCCGAGCCACCTCTTTATACGCCTGCGCCAGCGTCCGCGCCAGATCAGCACGCTCAAGCACAGGAGCGTACAAGAGTGCGTCGTCAATCGTCGCCCTGGCGGCAATCAGTATTTTGACCGCAGTTTTCCTCTGTTCCTTGGCCATGTCATACAAGGCCGGGGCAGAATCGACGTCAAGCAAAATCAACGTTCCCAGTGATTCGATCTCGTTCGGGTGATCGACGGCGCCCATCGCCAGCGTTCGCAATAGCCCCGAGACGTTTACGCCAGCGCGAATCAATACTTTCGCTTCATCTTTGTTTCCGAGCCTGAGCTGCTGGAGCAGGAAATCGTATACATACACACCTTCATCAATCAACAATCTCACGGCACCCTGACAGCCGCCAGCAGTCAAGGCCATCAGCACCTGCGTTTTGTCCAGCTTGTCACTGATCGAGGCTTCGCCGAGCATCAACCGTACGGCCGTCACATCACCGTTTTTGGCCTGATTGATCAGCGTGCCTTCGGCCTTGACGCCTGATTTCACTAACAGGACCATCGCCTGCAGATCATGAGCCTCGGCAGCGCGGATCAGCGCTGGCTCTCCTGGTGCTCCCAGCAACAGCAATGTGCGCACCGCCTCGGCGCTGTTGGCTGCGACGGCATGGTTCAACGCCGAGGATAGGTCGACACCTGCTGCAATCAGGTAGCGCACGGCTCTGACACGCGCGGCGGACAATGGGGAATGCTGTTCCAGCAACCTCATCAACACAAACGAGGCGTCCACGCCCGCATCCATCAATGCCTTTACTTTGACTGTGTCTCCCTCTTCACAAGCACGACGCAGTGCGGCATGGTGCCCGGCAAACAGCTTTTCAAAACTAAGAAGGTCAACCTTGAGCGCCCACGTATGCGCTGCGGCGACATCTCCCTTCGCCGCGAGTAATGCCACTGCATTAGCGTGCGTATCGGGCGCGACCTCACCACCGACGGAGATCGTCCCGCCCATCGCAATCAGCGCTTTGATCAGCCGCAGATTTCGGCTGTCTGTCGCCAGCTTTTCTACCGCTAGCGCCAGCGGTGTATAGCCGCTTCGGTTCTCTGCATTGATCGCAGAGCGCATGTCATTGAGTGGATTTTCCAATAGCGCGATCGCGATACCGATTTTGCCTAGCGCAATGGCCAGATGAAGAGGGGTTTGCCCCTGACTATCGACTGCCAGCATATCGAACTGGAAACGCGCCACGGCATTACGAACTGAATTCGGGCTGCCCTGCTCGATCATCGAAAACAATGCGCCAGGAGGCGGGGGCTCGTCTATTGGAGCAAGAAACCCGTAGATCTGACCCGTTTCAGAAATTCTTGGAGGATTGTATTGTTCGGCTTGCACAGCCAGGCACCTTTTTTATTGGATTTGAGGGTAATGCGCCGTCTGTTTTTTGTTTTGAAAAACCAATTGCAGAATCAGCCACTATGCTAGGTGACGGGATATCGAAAGCAGTTCCGTCCAATAGCGATCAAAGGGGTGAGGCCGCAAATCCGCAAATAAAAAATAGGACCAACCTTCGGCTTGGATCGAGTATGAATTCGATCCAAGCCGAAGGTTGGTCCTATACGCCAAACGCGCGAGCCAATTGATTATTAACGTTGACTGACTCGCGCTGCCTTTAGTCTGGAGACGGCGGCAGCATGATCGCTGCCGCCCCCGCGCATCGCGCTACGACTCCACCAGCTTCAACGCATCCAACGGCGTCACCGCTTTGAATGCCTGGCGGGTCGCAATATGCTCCGGCCGAGGATCCAAGCCATACTTCGGCGGATTCAGCGTGTTTTCCATGCTGTTGTAGACCATGAACACATTCGCACGCGGCCACGGCGAAATGTTGCTGTTCGAGCCATGCATCGTATTGCAATCGAAGAACACCACCGAGCCAGCCTTGGCCGTCATGGTACGAATGCCGCCCTGCTCCACCAGCAGCTGCAGGCTGACGGCATCGGGCACGCCATATTCCTGTTTTTTCAGCGAGTGCTTGTAGTGCTCTTTCGGCGTTTCGCCCACGCAGGAAATGAAATGGCGATGCGATCCAGGCACCAGCATGAGCGGACCATTGCATTCATTGTTGTCGCTCAACAGCACCGAGCAACTCAGTGCACGCATCGACGGCATGCCGTCCTCGACGTGCCAGGTCTCGAAATCCGAATGCCAGTAGAACTCTTTGCCCTTGAAGCCGGGCTTCATATTGGCGCGAGACTGGTGGATATACACCTCAGAGCCCAACAATTGGCGTGCAACATTGGCCAGACGCGGATCGCGGGTCAAGCGTCCCAACATGGCATTGAGCACGTGGACACGAAAGATCGAACGCACGGCATTGCTGCCCGGCTCGGTAATGGATTCCTCGCGACGCACAATCGCCGGATCGCGCGTCATGCGATCGACCTCGGCAATCAGTGCCTGGACCTCTGCCTCGGAAAACACGTTTTCCAGCAAGAGGAAACCATCGCGGTCATAGCTTTCAACTTGTTCGCTCGACAACGCGTCCGCATAAGTGCCATCGCCATACACCACAGGGTCTTGGCGGGCGATGATGGCTGAACTGCGATCCGTACGTGAGGCGTACGGATCCTGTGCAGGTGAGATCATCATTAGCCTCCTTAATTCGTTAATCACTGGGTTGATCGCTGCGCCCTCGATCACCAGCCGTAGACATCAGAGTCCTGGACTACGAGCCGGTGATCGCCGGGCGATCGATCGATTACGCTGCTTCCGCAGTCGCGGGCAATGCATACACGCCTTCGGCGTCGTGCACTTCCTGGCCCGTCAGCGGCGGATTGAACACGCAGATGACGCGCAGCGGCTCTTTGCCACCGCACAGCCAGTGCTCATCGTTTTCGTTCAGAGCGTAAACGACACCGGGGCCCAAGTCGTACTTTTTGCCGTCGGCGATGGTTTCGATAGAGCCATCACCCTCGATGCACCACACCGCTTCAAGATGGTTCTTGTAGTGGATGTGGGTCCGTCCGCCCGGAAAAATGGTGGTCTCGTGAAACGAAAACCCCATTCCGTCCTTCTTCAGCAGCACACGGCGGCTGACCCAGGTGTCGGTCCGGACTTCGTCTTGGGTTCCGATCACATCTTTCACATTGCGTACGATCATCGGCGTTTTCCTCCAAATTTCAGAACACGGGCAGATTGCCCAGACTCACCCAGTGCTTCGGCCACAGAGGCCTCGATCGTTTCGAGACCGCGCGTCAGCAGCTCGTCTTCGATCGTCAGCGCCGGCAACAGCTTCAGGACTTCGTCCTGAGCACCCGAGGTCTCGATCACGACACCCCGTTTAAAGGCTTGCTGCGCAATACGGTTGGCCAGCGCCGGCTCGGCAGTAGCGACCACGCCTTGAATCAGGCCACGGCCACGTACGGCCAGCCCCGCGTTGGGATAGCTGTGGGCCAGGTTTTCCAGCCAATCACGCACCAGACGCTCTTTGCGTTGGACTTCGCTGGCAAACGCATCGCTGGCCCAGTAGGAGTCCAGTGCCTGCGTCGCCGTGACGAACGCCAGGTTGTTGCCACGGAACGTGCCGCTATGCGCGCCGGGTTTCCAGATGTCCAGCTCAGGACGCATCAGGACCAGCGACATGGGCAAGCCAAAGCCCGACAGCGACTTCGACAACGTGATGATGTCAGGACGAATCCCGGCCGATTCAAAGCTGAAGAAGCTGCCCGTACGGCCGCAACCGACTTGAATATCATCGACGATCAACAGCATGTCATGACGGCGGCAGAGCTTTTCCAGCTCTTTCAACCAGCGCAGGGTAGCGACGTTGACACCGCCCTCGCCCTGTACCGTTTCGACAATCACGCCAGCGGGCTTATCCAAGCCGCTGCTGGGGTCATCAAGCATACGTTCGAGGTAAGCGATGGTGTCGACGTCGGGACCGAAATACCCGTCATAAGGCATGAACGTCGTATTGCCCAAGGCGTAGCCGGCCGCATCGCGGAACTTCATATTGGCGGTCGCCGCCAATGAACCGCCGCTCACGCCATGGAACCCATGGGTGAACGAAATGATGTTGGATCGGCCTTTGACCTGGCGGGCGATTTTCAGTGCCGCCTCGACCGCGTTGGTACCGGTGGGGCCGGTGAACTGCAAGGTGTACTGCCAATTGCGCGGCTTGAGCAACACGCGATCGACGGTCTCCAGAAACTGTTTCTTGGCGCTGGTGGCCATGTCCAGGCCATGCACCACGCCATCCGATTCCAGATACTCGAGCAGTTTCTCTTTGAAGACAGGGTTGTTATGCCCGTAGTTCAGCGTCCCTGCCCCGCTGAAGAAGTCGATATATTCACCGCCCTCTTCGTCGATCAGGAGCGAGCCGCGCGCCTGGCTGAATATGACCGGAAACGACCGGATGTAGCCACGCACCTCCGACTCCATCCGGTCAAAAATTTTCAAGTCCATAGAATCCTCCCTTCATCTCGTGAATTGACAGACGCAGACGCACCGATGCCATAGAGGGCATTCGGGCAACACTGCGTCCCGGTTCCAACAGACCGCAGACACGCTCCCCTATTGGGGCGGCAGCGTGAACGGGCCTATCTTCAACAACATCTCGTCGTCATGGTCTGCGCCGCCGAACAACTGCCGATCGAAGAACGGCTGCTCGGAGACGTGCGCACCCAGCTCGCCGGCCAAGCCGGTAAACGTGCGGCGCGAGGCCTGGTTATCAGGGCCTACCGTGGTTTCAAGATGACGAACATGCTTGAGCTCATCGCGTTGCAAGAGCTCTCGAAGCATGGCGCGGCCTAACCGTTGGCCACGTGCTCGGGCGTGCACGGCAACCTGCCAGACGAAAATCACGTCGGGCCGGGTTGGCGGCACATATGCGGATATGAACCCATCAATGCGGCCGCCTGCACTCTCGGCTACCACACACGTGGCGCTGAAGTGCTCGCACAGCAACAGATAGGCATATAAAGAGTTGACGTCGAGTGGCGGGCACTCGGAGACCAGACGATGCAATGCGGCACCGTCGGTGCGGCGCGGCTGCCTGAACTGCAGACGCGTGGATGAATTGGCCGGCTGAACGGCCGATGCTGGCAGAGAGGGGGTCAGGTCTTGCCCCCTCATACGACCAACCCCGACTCGGGCGGCGCACCGCCAGTGGGGACCTCGAGAATGGGCGAGGACACGTCGCCATGTACTTCGGTCACATGGCCTTCTTGTTCCATTAGATTCACTATGCGCTCCAGCGCCAGGGTAATAGTGGCCTGCTCCAGTTCGGGCAAGGCATTCAGACCGTCGGCCAGATGTTTCTGCAGCGGCGACGGCGCCCCGGCCGCGAGATCGCGGCCAGCGTCGGTCGCAGTTACGAAAACAATGCGGCGGTCTTCGCGGCCGCGTTCGCGGCGGACGAATCCCTTGTCCTCGAGGCGGTCAAGAATGCCCACCACAGTACTGGGGCTGACGTGGATTTCCCGGCTGATTGCCGTCGCCGTCATGGGGCCATTGGCAATGACCGTGCGCAGGCACATCAACTGCGGCGCAGTGATGTGGCTCACGGCGGCCAGTTGGCGCGAATGCAGCGCAATCGAGCGCGTGATGCGGCGCAAGGCACGCAGGATGCGCAGGTCGTACTGCTGTGACGGATCGGGCGTAGGTACGGTGTTCATGACTGAAAATAGTTCAGCAGGATTAATTTCTACTCAAATGATTCTACCCAGATAATATGCGGATGAGCCGACTGGGTCAACCCGTGTTATCCAGAAAAAATGAATAAATAAGCTCATATTTACAGAAGATAAAGAAAAATATGAACTTTTTTATTTTTCCAGGGGAAAAGCATTCGTACGAATCGGATGCCTTGACCCCGGCCTTCCCCTTGGCGTGATCCCCGTCCCCGGAGATACCGATCCACAATCCGCCGGAAGATCGGCAATTTGCGCATACCTCAGGAATACCCTGATTGCAAAAAAAACAAACGTTTTCTACATTTCACATCTGTTCTCATGTGTTTTTTTCGTAGCGGGCTGCCCTCCTCACATGCCTCCTCCCTCTGCTCCACCGCTGGTATTGCAGCGCCTGCAAAGTCTGTTGGATCAATTGCCGCCCGAGCTGCGGCGGGCGGCGCATTGGGTGGTGGACCATCCCGCCGAGGTCAGCCTGTGGTCGATGCGGCGCCAAGCCCAGGGCTTGGGTGTTGCGCCAGCCACGATGCTGCGTCTGGCGCGCGCGGCGGGATACGACAGTTATGAGGCCTTTCGGGCGCCATTCCAGGCAGCCCTGGCCGGCGAACGTCCCACCACACTGCGCGAACGCGCGGCAGAACTGCAGGCGACTCAAGATCAAAACAATGTGCCGGGCCATGACAGGCTGACCGAGATACAAGCCAACGCCATCGGATCTATCGTCTCGATGAACAGCCCGGCGACATTCGACGCGGCTGTCAAAACGTTACTCACCGCGCGTCACGTCGGTTTTTTGGGCACACGTTCGGCTTTTGGCATTGCGTTTCAAATGCACTATGCCTATCAACTGGTACGGCGCAACAGCATCCTGATAGACGGACTGGGCGGTTTGCAATCCGAGGCCATCGACAATCTGTGCGAAGGCGATGCGTTGATTGCCATTTCACAAGCCCCCTATCCGTCCGCCACGGTGCGTCTGGCGCGCCAGGCGGCCCAACAAGGCGTGGCCATCATTGCCTTGACCGACGCCCCGTTGTCCCCGTTGGCCACAGACGCCCGGCACGTCCTGACGTTCGATCGTGCGGATCGCGAACAGGTCGGCCAGCGGCCCGCACGACGCGGCCCCGGATCATTTTTCCATACGACAGCGGGATTGCTCGGATTGGCCGAGCACCTCATTGCCCGCCTCACTGCTCGCGGCGGTGAAGCGGTATTGAATCGACTGAGTGAAATCGAAGCGCGCATGCACGCCGACAAAGTGTTCTGGTCGGCGTCTGCCGCAGCACCGGATCGTTAACCATCACGCGACGCCGGGCATCCGGCGCCACACCCATCACGCACCCTGGCTCGGGTGCATTATTTGCCGGAACACCGGCGGTTTTCACGGGGAAAATCCTCAAAAGGAGTTTGTATGCGTCAGTTCGTCAAACCCACTTTGGACAACAAGAGAACAACGGGAACGCTGGCCGCCATGTGCGCGGCAATAGCCTTGGCGTTTGCCGCGCCATCGCCCGCCTCGGCACAGCAGAAGTTCGTCAGCATCGGCACCGGTGGCGTGACAGGGGTGTATTACGCCGCGGGCGGTTCGATCTGCCGTCTCGTCAACAAAGACCGTTCATCGCACGGCGTGCGCTGCTCTGTCGAATCCACCGGCGGGTCGGTATTCAACGTCAACACTATCAAAGCTGGTGAACTGGATCTGGGCGTCGTGCAATCCGATGTCGGCTACAACGCCTACAACGGCGTGGGCCAATTCAAAGATGCCGGCAAATTCGAAAAGCTGCGCTCGGTGTTTTCGATCCACCCCGAGCCGTTTACTGTCGTAGCTCGCAAAGAAGCCAACATCAAATCGTTTGAAGATTTCAAAGGCAAGCGCTTCAACGTCGGCAATCCGGGCTCGGGCACACGCGCCTCCATGGAAGAGCTGCTGGCCACGATGGGCTGGACGCTGAAAGATTTCTCGCTGGCCTCTGAACTGCGGCCCGACGAGCACGGTTCAGCACTGTGCGACGGCAAGATCGATGGCTTCTTCTATGGCGTCGGCCACCCGTCTGCCAACATCCAGGATCCTGCTACGACCTGCGGCGCGCAATTGGTGTCCTTGACCGGCCCCGCCGTGGACAAACTGGTCGAGAAATACGCGTATTACGCACAGGCCACCATCCCAGGCGGACTCTACCCAGGCAACCCCAATGACACCAAGACCTATGGTGTCACGGCGACCTTTGTGACCTCCGCCGACGTGCCGGAAGAAACGGTGTACGTCATCGTCAAAGCCGTCTTCGATAATCTGGAAGACTTCAAGAAACTGCACCCGGCCTTTGCCCACCTGAAGGCCGAAGACATGGCCAAGAATGGCCTGTCGGCGCCGTTGCATCCCGGCGCCGAGAAGTACTTCAAAGAAAAAGGCCTGCTGTAAATACGGATACCGTCTCGAGGCGCGTGCTCAGCGCGGCGCCCCGAGACGGCATTCAGCAACTCGCCTGGCCGCGTCCAAGACCTATCACATCGCGCATGCCTGCCAGGCCGATCAACCATGTAGGGGAATCCGATGAAAACTGAGCCGTCCACCACAACCACTGATCTAGAGCAGTTGGTTGCGGACGTCGATCGAGGCGGACGCCAAGCAGGCGGCATCGCCGGCGCCACATTGGCGATAGGTGCGCTGATATGGTCGCTGTTCCAGCTCTGGTATGCCTCACCACTGCCGTTCTCGCTGCGCTGGGGCATTTTCAATGACACCGAGGCGCGCGCACTGCACCTGGGTATCGCGATGTTTTTGGGCTACTTGGCCTATCCCGCACGCAAGAGCTCGCCGCGCGATCGCATGCCGTGGCACGACTGGATACTCGCTATCGTCGCAGCCTTTTGCGGCGCCTATCTATTCCTGTTTTACAAAGAACTAGCGGGCCGCCCTGGCCAGCCCACCACGATGGATGTGGCCACCGCCGCCATCGGCCTGGTGCTGCTGCTGGAGGTCACACGCCGCTCGCTCGGTCTGCCCATGACGGTGCTCGGCGCCGTGTTCGTGCTGTACGTGCTGGCGGGCCCCTGGCTGCCCGACGTGCTCGCGCACCGTGGCGCCTCGATTGAGCGACTCGCCTCGCATATGTGGCTGACGACAGAAGGCGTCTACGGCGTCGCGCTGGGCGTGTCTGTCTCGTACATTTTTATATTTGTCTTGCTGGGTTCGCTGCTGGACAAATGCGGTGCGGGCAACTACATGATGCAAGTCTCGTTCGCGCTGCTGGGTCACTTGCGTGGCGGTCCCGCCAAAGTCGCCGTCGTCTCATCCGCCGTCAACGGGCTGGTCTCTGCCTCATCGGTCGCCAACGTCGTCACAGGCGGGATTTTCACCATCCCCTTGATGAAAAAAGCCGGCTATGGCGGTATTCGTGCAGGGGCAATCGAAACCGCATCATCGGTCAATGGACAGATCATGCCCCCAGTCATGGGTGCAGCAGCGTTCCTGATGATTGAATATGTGGGCATCCCCTACACCGATATCATCCGCCACGCGATTCTGCCGGCCTCGATCTCGTACATCGCCCTGTTCTACATCGTCCATCTGGAAGCTCTCAAACTCGGCATCCAGCCCATGATGTCCGGCGGCAAACCCCGTACGCCACTGCAAAAACTTGCGGGCTGGGGCATGGGGATTTGCGGCACGCTGATCGTCATGGGATTGGTGTACTGGATCGGCATGGGCGTCAAAGCCGTAGCAGGCGCCTCTGCGGTCTGGATACTGCTGGCGCTGCTGGTGATCCTGAACGTCTGGCTGCTGCGCATCGCGGCACGCTATCCGGATCTATCCGAGGAAATCAACGTCAAAAATCCGGTGCGTCCCGAACCCTGGCCGACCGTACGAGCCGGCCTGCATTTCCTGATCCCCATCGGTATTCTCGTATGGTGCCTGAGCATCGAAGAACTCTCTGCCGGCTTGTCCGCATTCTGGGCGGCCGTCGCGATGCTAGTGCAGATGATCACGCAACGCCCTCTCACCGCGTGGTTCCGGCAACAAGCGGTCGCGCCTGCTTTGCAGCGCGGCTGGCGTGAGGCCATCGGCGGGTTGGAAGACGGCGCCCGCAACATGATCGGCATTGCCATCGCCTGCGGTACTGCGGGGTTGATCGTGGGCGCCATTACGCTCACCGGCCTGGGCTTGCGCATGACTGCGTTCGTCGAATTGGTTTCGATGGGCAACGTGCTGCTGATGCTGATCTTTACCGCCATCGTGTGCCTGATTCTGGGCCTGGGCATGCCGACCACCGCCAACTACATTTTGATGGCCACCTTGATGGCCCCGGTCGTGGTCGAACTCGGCGCTCAGAACGGTCTCGTGATTCCGCTCATCGCCGTGCACATGTTCGTGTTCTATTACGGAATCATGGCCGATATCACACCGCCAGTGGGGTTGGCCACTTTCGCTGCGGCGGCTATTTCAGGGGAGGATCCCATCAAGACCGGCATCAAAGGTACGACTTACGCGTTGCGCACAGCCGTGCTGCCCTTTATGTTTGTCTTCAATCCGCTGTTGCTGCTGATCGATGTGCACGGATGGTGGGAGCTGCTGTTGGTGATCTCCGGCGCGACCCTGGCGTCCCTGACCTTTGCAGCAGCGACACTGGGTTGGTTCCGTGTGCGCTGCTCAGTCGTCGAGATCGCTGTTCTGCTGCTGGTGACGTT
Organism: Bordetella tumbae; assembly: GCF_054780995.1. NCBI lineage: Bacteria > Pseudomonadati > Pseudomonadota > Betaproteobacteria > Burkholderiales > Alcaligenaceae > Bordetella > Bordetella tumbae. The sequence goes on along the minus strand of NZ_BAAGVG010000025.1, from coordinate 80,963 downwards.
CATGCTGTTCCGGCCGGACTGGTTCATGAACCATCTCTATGGCAAATACGAAAGCTTGCCGGCGTCCCAGATAAATCAGGTCGCATCCGAACTGCCTGACAGCGGTCGACTCGTCGCGGTCTTGCATGGCATGAACATCGAGGGCGATGAGCTCACGAAAACCGTTGCAGTAACGCTATCGCCGTTACCCGAAGGCGATACCAGCACCGGTGTCGCGGCAGGACGCAAACGGCTCAGCGACGCGGGTCTCATGATCACAGCCTTGGGTGACCAGGTTCAAATCGGCGCTGTGCAATTCGGCAGCCGCGCGCGCAAAGCGGGATGGGAGCAAGGATGGGATGTGGTCAGCGTCCAGATTCCGAATCCGCATCGGCCGTCGGAGTTCTGGGTGTATATCCCGGCGTTGGCGCTGTTGGCCGCGGTGTGGGGATTGCAGGGACGTCGGCAGCGTAGGGGGTTAACGCCTTCTGTGGCGTAGTTGATGAGTTGATCGTCTGCTTGCGCGGACGTTCTCTGTGAACACGTTCCTGTCGGGGGCAAAACGCCGCGCCGGCCTAATCGCAACGGCTCGGCGCAACACCAGGCGCCGAGGTCCCCTTCGGGGACTACCCGTCGCTCAAAAGGCCGGCGCGGCGTTTTGCCCCCGACAGGAACTCACAGTAGAGATGAACCACGAATGCTGATGACGTGTCGAGCATGCAGATGTTGAACGCGGCCGTGAATAAGAGAGTCTGCGAGCCAGGCCTCGCCGTGTAAAAGCGGCGCCGGGCCGTTGAGCGCGGATTTAGTCCGCGAAGCGGACCGAGGCCCCTGGTCATGGGCCGAGTCCGTGCGATAGGCCCGGCGCCGCTTTTACACGGCGAGGCCTGGCGCCAAAAGAACCCTTATCCTCACCAGCAAACAACACCCTATCCCAAACGCCCTCCAACAGTCCGTTCCCCAATCGCCAACCCCACCGTCATCCCCACCCCCGAATGCATCACCGCAACGGTGGTAGCCTCATCAACCGGCATCACGGAAAACGGCGCTGGCCCATGCGCCCCATACACCCCTTGCCAACGCTCCACCACCCGTAGCCGCGCCCCCAACGCCTGCGAGGCCAGCTCGAGCATTGCGTTATCCACCGCCTCGTCATTGAACGGCGGCGCATCCTGCCCATAGCGATGCGAGTCACCGATGATCAATTCGCCATAAGGCGTAGGACTGATCAAAAGGTGAATCCCATTCTCGAGCAAATATGGCGAACGCTCCTGAATGATGTCGCGCAACACCTGCGCCGAGGGCAAATCAGAAAACGCCCCATAGTGCACACATGACAGCCCCGTCAACACCGGACGATCCAACTGCTCGATAGGATTGGACTCGAATACGGCACGCAACATTTGCAGCCGCGTCACCTCCAGATCCATCGGCGCGAACAACTCTGGCATCAACGTCAGATAATCATGCCCCGGGCACACAAACACGTGTCCGCCCTGAAAATCCCCCACCGTAGTACTGACAAGACCGCCCTCCACTGCACGCGCCAATGTGCCGGTGATGAACGTCACCCCCAACGACTCCGCCAGATAGCGTGTGATGGCTGGCAATGCTTCGCGCGAATAGATCTGCAGATCGTCGTGCCCTTGTATCGCGGCGCAATGATGTGCGAGCCTGCCGCCATATAGACGGGCGACCTCGCGGCTGGACAATAGCTGTGCACGATAGCCTTCCTGGTGCAATCGCGTATCCGCAAATTCCTGCAGTACGTCCGCCTCATCGGCGTTACGCGCCAGCACGAGCGCGCCGTTGGCACGCACATGAAATCCGGCCTTTGCAGCGAGTTCCAGCCAGAGTTCGCGCGCCTGCTGCGCATGCGACAACATCATGCCGGGCGACTGCCCCGTGACGATGACCTGGCCAAAATTGCGGACGGTGGCCCCGTGCGCCTGACGGCTGCGCTCGATGACGGCCACAGACAGGCCGCGCTTGGCCGCGGCCCAGGCGTGAGCGACACCGAGCATGCCGGCGCCGACCACGATGACGTCGAAGTTTTTCATTTCCAAATAAACCTGATTTATTTCTTCTTGGCTTCGGACTTGCCGTCGTAGCGCTTGGTCCACTCCGCGATGATGCGGTCACGATTGGTGGCGGCCCACGTGAAATCGTTCTTGATCATGCGCGAGCTCAAGTCTGCCGGCAGATTGGGATTCGCCGTTGCAATGGACGGAATCGCCAGCACGGCAAAGTTCGCTTTGTACAACTCGTTGGCTTCGCGGCTGGCCGAGAAATCCGCCAGTTTTTTCGCAGCGTCCAGATTCTTGGTTCCCTTGACGATCGCGGTCGCCTCGACTTCCCAGCCCAGGCCTTCCGAGGGAAATACGGCCTCGACGGGCGCGCCATCGGCTTTCAACTTGGCCGCGCGATAGTCAAACGAGATGCCGATCGGAAACTCGCCGGCAGCCGCCATGTTGCAAGGCTTGGAGCCCGAGTGCGTGTACGAGCCGATGTTTTTGTGCAAGGCATCCATGAACGCCCAGCCTTTTTCTTCGCCAAACATCTGCAGCCACGCACTCACATCCAAGAAGCCCGTACCCGACGAGGCCGGATTCGGCATCACGATCTTGCCGGCGTATTCGGGCTTGGTCAGGTCTTGCCATGACGCGGGCTTGGGCAGTTTCTGCTTTTCGGCTTCGATGGTGTTAAAGCAGATCGCGGCAGCGAAACCATCCATGCCGACCCAGCTCGGCTCGGCCTTGGCATCGCGCATGTTGGCGGCGATCTGATCCAACCCCTTGGGCGCGTAAGGCTGCAACATGCCTTCGCTGTCCATCAAACCCAGCGACGTGCCTGCCAAGCCCCAGACTACATCTGCTTTCGGATTGGCTTTCTCCGCCAACAATTTGGCGGTGATGATGCCGGTGGAGTCCCGCACCCATTGAATCTTGATGTCGGGATTGGCCTTTTCGAACGCGGCTTGGTAGGCCTTGATCTGATCGGCTTCCAGCGCGGTATAAACGGTCAGCGTAGTAGCAGCCGAGGCGGCACCCATGACGCCGGTCAGTGCGGCGGCCAGGGCGAGTAGCGTGTAGTGTTTCATCTTTTACTCCGATAGATTCCGGCATCGCCGGGCAGGAAAAGGGGGCAGCCGAATGGCTGCTGGATTGATCAGATTCGGGGAATGCTTTATCGAGTCAGTACAGACGTCGCTCAGAGGCTCAGGGACGCTGGCCAGCAGCCAGGCGTGACTCGATGTCGATAATGACGGCCGGCAAATCGGCCACGGTATCGATCAGAAAATGCGGGGCAGCGCCAGACAGCTCTTGGTTGGCGCGCGTGCGCGCGGTATCACGGCCCGCTGCATCCAACTGCTGATATTCGTCTAACGTCAAACCGGCGGCGTTACCCGACAGCAACAGGCCAACCGTCCACATTCCTGCGCGACGCCCTTCTTCGATACCCGGCGCGGTATCGTCGACCTTGACGCAACCGGCCACGTCCGCGAGGCCTAATTCCACGACATTTTTCAAGGCCATCGCGGGCGCCGGACGGGCACGCGGCACTTCGTCGCTGGCAACAACATATTCCGGTCCGATGCCTTCGGTGGCGGCACGCTCGATGACGCGATCCATCACACTGCGGGGATAACCCGAGCACGAGCCGATTTTCAAACCTCGGTCACGCAAAGTGTTCAACACCTCGACGGCTCCGGGAATGGCGGCGGAATACTGTGCCACTTTTTCCAACTGCATCGGCAAGAAACGTTCGTAGATCGCCGTCACGTCATCGTCGGTGGGCAGATGGCCGAACTTTGCCTCGTATTGACTCGCAATCGCCGGCTCGTCGCACAGCGTGCGAATGTGATCCCATTTGCCCATCCCCATCGGGCCACGGGCCTGCTCTAGCGAAACCTCCACGCCGAACTGCGCGAACGCCTCGACAAAGACTTTGGTCGGCGCAAAGGAGCCGAAATCGACCAGGGTGCCGGCCCAGTCAAAAATCACCGCCTCCAGGCGGACGGGCAATGACGGTACTGTCATGATAGGTATTCCAGAAAAATTAGACGGAGACAGGGCGGCGCCACGCTTGCGTACGTGCCACCAGCGCGCGGCTGGCCACATGCATCAGCAGAGCCGCAACAGCGGAACTGGCCATGATCACCGTGCACATCGCCGCAGCGGGCCCAATGAATCCGGCATCGTCCATGTTCAACACCGCCACGGCTGCCAGCACCGTAGACGGGCTATACAAAAACACCACCGCAGAGACGGTCGTCATCGACGACACGAACAGATAGCGAGCGATATCCAGCGCCGCGGGCAAACACATCGGCAAGGTCACCCGCAAAAAGGTGGTGACGCGCGGCACTTTCAGCGAGGCAGAGGCCGCTTCAAATTCGGGATCCAATGCGTTCAGCGCCGTAGCCGCAGTCAGGTGAGCGCTGGTATAAAAATGCACCACTGTGCACAGCACCAATAACGGCATCGTCCCGTACAACACATTCAACGGATTCGATGGGCTATTGAAAAAGAAGATATAACCCAGCCCCAACACCAATCCCGGTACCGCCATCGGCATCAGCGCCAGCATGCCGACCAAGCCACGCAAACCGCGCGCCGCCACACCACGGACGGGGACTTTTTCCATCATCCACGCGCCGACGAAAACCACCATGGTGCCGACCACTGCAGTGCAGAACGCCAGCTGCAGACTATTGCGCCATGCCAGCCAACCGCCCCCGTCCATATTGTCGAAATCATACGAACGCAGTGACATGGACAAGTTATATGGCCACATCTTGACGAACGACGCCCAGACCGCCACACCGATCATCAACAGCAGGAACGCCGCCACGATGCTGGCCAATGTCAGGAATACCGCGTCACGCTTGCGATTGATTTCTGCCACGTACGGCTGTGCCCGGCCACTCACCTGCGCGCCTTGACGAGCACGCAGACGGCGATCCAGCACAAAGGTCAGGATCGCAGGCACCAACAGCATGATGCCGATGGCCGCGCCCTTGGGAAAATTCTGCTGACCGACGACCGCCTTATAGGCCTCCATGGCCAGGACGTTGTAGTCGCCGCCGACGACCTTGGGCACGCCAAAGTCCGTCACCGTCAAGGTAAAAACCACGCAGCAGGCGGAAAACACCGCATAACGCGTCCCGGGCAACGTGACCGTCCAGAATGTACGCAATGCGCCAGCGCCCATCGCACGAGTCGCGTCATAGAGCCGGCCGTCGGCCAGAGCCAGGCCGGTCAGCAGAATCATGAGCGCATGAGGGAACGTATAGAACGCCTCGCCGAGGACAATGCCCCAGAACCCGTAAATCGTGACGCCGCCCAGCAACTCTTTCAGCAAACCCTGGTTGCCCAGGAGGTACACCAGCGCGATCCCCGGCAACAGCGAAGGCGCCAACAACGGCAACAGCGCGATCGTACGCAGCAGGCTTTTGCCCACGATACGCGTGCGAGTCAGCGCATAGGCAAACGCGTACGCGCAGGGCACGACCACTGCCATCGTCACCACGCCAACGGTCAAACTGCGCGCCACCATCGCAAGGAAACCGTCGGCCCCGATGATGCCCGCCAATACCGACAATCCCGCCCAATTGCCGTCACTGTCCATGACAGACTTGGCCAGAATTCCCAGCAGCGGCAGCGCCAGGAAAATCAGCAGGCCGAGCACCAACGCACCCTGCCCCGCGTTCAGGCCCCACGTACCAATCCAGGCGGGCATGGGACGTCTGCCCAACGATGGCACGGCACCCGCCGCAGCGCCCCGTGTTCCCATTGACAACGTATTTCCAGACGGCTCCATCATCGCAGACTCAAGCGTAGGCGCGTATCGCATAGCGAGGCAGCTCCACCCAGCAACGGCTGGCAGCGTGAGGACCCAGCAGGGCATCTCCGATTTCAGGGGAAACGATGGAATGCAACGTCGTACCGGGCACACCGTCCAGACGCAGCGCCAGACGATAGCTGCGGCCCAGGAACACACCGTCCAGCACCTCGGCCAACACGGCGTTGGGCTCGTCGGGACGAACCGTACTGACACGCACTGCCTCCGGGCGCACAAAGAGTTTGCCGGCATCGAGGTCCAGCGCCGACTCCACGGCCAGCTCCTGACGCCCTACCCGCGCACGATGCGCATCCACACGCTGGAACGGCAGCCAGTTGGCCTCGCCCACGAAATCGGCGATAAATGCCGAACCGGGCTGGCGATACAGTTCGCGGGGCGTTCCATACTGCTCGATCACACCGCCATTCATGACCGCAATACGATCCGCCATGACCATGGCTTCCTCCTGGTCATGGGTCACCATCAGCGTGGTAATCGACAAACGTTTTTGCAACGCGCGCAGTTCAACGCGCAAATGCTCGCGCACCCGAGCATCCAGCGCGGACATGGGCTCATCCAGCAGCAATAACGACGGCGACGGCGCCAAGGCACGGGCCATCGCGACCCGCTGCTGTTGTCCGCCGGAAATCTGCCCCGGATATTTCTTTGCCGCTCCCTCCAGTCCGACCAGCGCCAGCATCTCCTCGACACGATGCTCTACGTGCTTGCGATGCGCGCGCTTGCCACTGAGGCCATAGGCCACGTTCTGGGCGACGGTCAGATTGGGAAACAGGGCATACGACTGAAACAGGATGCCGTAATCGCGCTCCTGGGGCGGAGCCTGGGAAATATCACGCCCCGACAACACGATCGTGCCACTGTCCTGCCGCTCCAGGCCTGCGATGGCGCGCAGCAAGGTAGTTTTGCCGCAGCCCGACGGCCCCAGCAGGCAGACCAGCTCGCCCGCACGGATATCGAGCGACACATCGGCCAACGCCGTATGCACGCCGAATCGCTTGACGACATGCCTGACAGAAAGAAATGCTTGGCCGGGTTGGGGCATAGTGCCTCCACGTAAAAGATGGAGGCAGTATGAGAACCGCGTATTGTGTGTTTATGACACTACGCAAAAATGTCGTAATAGAAATATCAAATAATTTTGGTTTACTTAGGGGTTGGCCTCACGTCCCTATTTAGGGCCACGGGATCTGCCCCTGTGCGGGACAGCGCTCCTGGCCCAACGTGCGGGCTTTTGCCTCATTGAAATTCAGAACACTGTGCTCGTTGCCGAACTCAAATCTTTTTACGCCGTCGCCCGCTGGGGCACTGTCACCAAGGCCGCCGCGCAGTTGGGGATCAGCCAGCCTACTGTCACCGGCCAGCTGCGCCAACTGGAGTCCCGCTACGGCATCGAGCTGTTTTATCGCCATGGGCGCAGCATGCACCTGTCCGATGCCGGCCAGCGCCTGATGCCGCTGGCAGAAAAACTGGTCCAGCAGGAAACCGAGATCGATTTTTGGCTGCGCGATGCCAGCGACCTGCGTGAGGGCCACCTGCGTGTCGGCGCCACCGGGCCGTTTTACATCATGGATACGGTGCAGCGGTACAGCCAGCGGTATCCGGGAATTGACCTGACGCTCACCATCGGCAACTCGCAGGCCATGTTGCAGGCCCTGCAGGATTACCGTATCGAGGTTGCGACCTCATCGTATCTGAGCGACGAAAAACATTTTTATCGCCGGATGATTGCCGCCGACCCGCTGCGCATCGTGACGCACCGCGAGCATCCCCTAGCCCGCCGCAGCCAGGTCCAGTTATCCGATCTGTCACGTTACGCCCTGCTGCTGCGCGAACCGGGCTCGATGACCCGGAAATTGACCGAAACCGCGCTCGAGGCCGCGGGAGTCACCGTCGCCCGCATCCTGGAGATCGGCAGCCGCGAATCGATACGCCAGGCCATTCTGTGCGACCTGGGTGTCAGCCTGATTCCCTCACGCGAGGCCCCGACGCATCCCGACCTGGTCACGCTGGCAATTACCGACGCGACCATCGTGATGAATGAATACCTCTATTGCCTGCGCGAACGCCAACCCGTGCAATTGATTGCACGGTTCCTGGAAATGGCACCCACGGCGGGCTAAGAAGACCGCACCGACGTCTCAATCGTCACACGTCGCGCGCGACGGGACGGGCCGAATCACTGCACCACTCGCTCCATGAGCCGGGGTACAGGCGTGAGCCAGCCAATCCCGCGACCTCCATGGCCAGCAGATTGTGGCAGGCCGTGATCCCCGAGCCGCACTGATGCACGATCGTGGCGGGATCGCGCTCGCCTAAAAGTGCCGAGAATTCGGCGCGCAACTGCGCCGCATCCTTGAATCGCCCATCTGCCTGCAGGTTTTCGCCATTGGGGCGATTCAATGCGCCCGGAATATGGCCCGCCACGGGATCCATCGGTTCAACCTCGCCACGATAGCGATTCGCTGCGCGGGCATCCAGCACAGTAAAAGCCGGCGCGGCCAGATTTGCCAGTACTGCGTCAGCATCGACGGTATCGGCCAATGGCTGGCCCAACAGTGAGGCATTTTCGGTCTGCTCGGCATGGGACACTGCCGTGCTAGCGTTGGTGGGGCTCTCCGTGCTCGTGGGCAAGCCCGCCGCCGTCCATCCCTGCCAGCCGCCATCCAGTACGGCCACACGTTCGTGCCCCAGCCAGCGCAGCATCCACCACAGATGAGCAGCAAACATACCGCCGCTGGCGTCATAGGCCACGACAAGGGTATCCGGCCCCACGCCATGTGCGGTCAGCAATGCGGCCAGTGCCTCGCGCGTAGGCAGAGGATGGCGGCCGTTTTTTCCCGTGCGCGGTGCGGCGAGCTCGGCTTCATGATCCAGATAGCGCGCCCCAGGGATATGCCCCTGCTCATACGCACGCCGCCCCGCGGCATGGTCCATCAGGTCATGCCGCACATCGAACACCCGCAGATCGGAAGAACCCAGACGAGCAGCAAGTTCGGTCGCGGAAATCAAGGTCGTAGTCATCCGTTGTCCCTCCAGCAAATCAAAAAAAGCCCCCACGCCGCGCCTTCGGCTTGCTGCCCCCCAAGGGGGCGTTTTTGCCTTGGGGCGGCCCTGCGCCAAAAAAAGCCCCCACGCCGCCTCACGAACCGGCGGGCATGCGCATCGTCCGCCACACTGACAACAGCCCCGCGGCGATGATGAGGCCCATCCCCGCCCAGGCCAGGCCGTCGGGCTGATCGCCCCAGAACCCCATGCCCAGCAAGGCGGCAAAAATGATCGTGGTGTATTGCAAGGCGGCCGTCAACAACGCCGAGCCGACACCAAAGGCCCGCGTCATGGTCAACTGCCCGAACAGGCCCGCCACCCCGATGCCGATCAGCGATGCGTATCCCTGCCAGCCGACCTGTCCCCAGCCCTCGATAGTCAGGCCCAGCGCGCTGCTCAGGCACACGGCCAGCGAGAAAAACAGGACCGTCCGCCATTCTGGTTCGCCGACACGGCCGAGCTGGCGGATCTGCATCATTGCCACGGCGGACGTCGCCCCAGCGCACAAGCCAAACAACGCCGCCATCCATTGGTCGGGATTGATGCTGGGGCGCAATATGGAAATGACCCCGGCAAACCCCAACACCACGGCCAGTATCCGCACGGGGTCGCGCTGCGCTCCGCCCCATCCCAGCATCCAGCAGGCAATAAATAGCGGCGCGGTGTAATTCAGACTGGTCGCAGTCGCCAGCGGCAAATGCGAAATCGCAAAAAAACCCAGCCACATGGACGACACCCCGGCCACGTTGCGCCACACGTGCAGGCGCCAACTGGTCGGCACAATAGACTGACGCCCGGCACGAGCCCAGATCAAGAGCAACACAACCGACGGGAATCCACGGAAAAGGACGATCTGGGGCAACGACGCACCATACTCCGTGGCCATTTTCACAAACGACCCCATGAGGGCAAACATGGCCGACGCCACCAACATCCAAAGAGCCTGCATGGGGGCTACGCGATGAAAATGAAGAAAAACGGGGGAAAGCGCTACTATACTCCGGGTCCGGAAAATCAACGTTGGCCAGACGGGAACTGCCCTGCTTTTTCCCAGTCCAAAAAGGCCCTCATCGCTCGCAGAGGAATACCCAAAGCATGAAACGCATTTTTCTGTTTATCATCACCAACTTGGCCGTCATGGTGGTGCTATCGGCTACGCTCCGCATTCTGGGCGTAGACCGCATGATCACGGCCCAAGGCATCAACATCCAGGCGCTGCTGATCTTTTCGGTGGTGGTAGGCTTTACGGGCGCCATCATCTCGCTGCTGATGAGCAAGCCCATGGCCAAATGGAGCACGGGCGCTCAGGTGATCGACCCGAATGCGCCCCGAGGCGCCCGCGAGGCCTGGCTGCTCGACACGGTGCACCAACTCGCCGACCGCGCCGGCATCGGCCGCCCCGAGGTCGCCATCTACGAGGGCGCGCCCAACGCTTTTGCGACGGGCGCCTTTAAAAACGACTCGCTCGTGGCCGTGTCCACCGGCCTGCTCGACAGCATGACCGAAGAAGAAATCGCCGCCGTCCTCGGCCACGAAGTGGCGCACGTAGCCAACGGCGACATGATCACGCTGACCCTGATCCAAGGCGTGGTCAACACCTTCGTCGTATTCCTGGCGCGTCTGGTCGGCTATTTCATCGACCGCGTGGTGTTCAAGAACGAACGCGGCATTGGCATCGGCTATTACGTCACCGTCATCGTCTGTGAAATCGTCTTCGGCATTCTGGCCTCGATCATCGTGGCCTGGTTCTCGCGCCAACGCGAATACCGTGCCGATGCCGGTTCCGCTCAACTGATGGGCTCGCGTGAACCCATGATGCGCGCCCTGGCCCGTTTGGGCGGCCTGGAGGCGGGCGAGTTGCCCAAGAGCTTCGAGGCCTCGGGTATCGCCGGCAAAGGCGGCCTGGCCGCGATTTTTGCCTCGCACCCGCCCATTCAGTCCCGTATCGCTGCCTTGCAGCAAATGCGCGTCGCCTGAAACGACTCACCAAGGTGATCAGCAACGCCCGCTGATTACCCGTAAAAAACCCGGCTTGACGTATGAATCGTCAAGCCGGGTTTTTTGTCTATAGGGCACTCCAAGGCCCAAGCGCGCCTGCGACGCACCGCAGGCGCTGCCGCGAGGGCCTGTTACTGCCCTGCCCTTAATCCAAGGTCAGGACAGTCGCACCAGTCGTCTTGCGCGAGGCCAACGCCGTCTGCGCCTCGCCCGCGTCTTCCAGGCGATAGCGCTGGTCGATGCGCACCTTGATTTTTTTCTTCAGGACCAGGTCGAACATTTCCTTGGCCGCGGCATTCAGTTTCTCGTGCGTATTGACGTGCAACCCCAGCGACGGACGCGTCACATACAGGCAGCCTTTTTGATTCAGCGTCGCCAGATTCACGCCCGACACGGGGCCCGACGCATTGCCAAAGCTGACCATCAGCCCGCGCGGCTCGATGCAGTCCAGCGACGTTTCCCAGGTATCCTTGCCCACGCCGTCATACACCACGGGGACTTTCTTGCCATTGGTCAGTTCCAGCACGCGCTCGGCCACGTTTTCACGCGAATAATCAATGGTTTCCCATGCGCCATTGGCGCGAGCCAATTCGGCTTTCTCCGGGCTGGACACGGTGCCGATCAGCTTGACGCCCAGCGCCTTGGCCCATTGGCAAGCGATCAAACCCACGCCGCCCGCTGCCGCGTGGAACAAAATGGTTTCATTACCCTGCAGGCGGTAGGTCTGGCGAAACAGGTACTGCACGGTCAGGCCCTTGAGCATCAGCGCAGCCGCATCGTCGAACTCAACGCCCTTAGGCAGCTTGACGACCTGCGCCGCCGGCACATTGCGCGCCTGCGCATAGGCGCCGATCGGGCTCTGGCCATAGGCCACGCGGTCGCCGACTTTCAGGTGCTTGACCTCTGCGCCTACCGCCTCGACCACGCCCGCGGCCTCAAAACCCAGGCCATGCGGCAAGGGATGCGGATACAACCCCGTGCGGTAATAGATATCGATGAAATTCAATCCAACCGCATGCTGGCGGATCGTGATCTCGTTGGCCGCAGGCGGCGGGACCTCGACATCCACGAGTTTCAGGACTTCGGGTCCACCGTGTTGCTCAATACGGATTGCCTTGACGACATTGCTGGTCATACCAGCCTCCTATGTTGTGATGAATATCCAAACTGCCCTGCGGCGACATACCGCGTCATTGCTTTGGCTCCGGACGGCGGCCGCCCATGAGTACCAATATCCCACATAACACCAGCGCGGTCCCCCCTAGCTGCCACAGCGTAATGGGCTCATCCAGCAGCCACGCAGCCAGAAACAAGACCGACACCGGTCCCACCATACCCAACAGCGACGCGGTCGGCGCGCCAATCAGTGCGACCGCCCACATCAGCATGAACACCGGCATCACCGTGTTGAACGTGGCGTGCACAAACGAATAGCCATACACGCCCAACGGCTGAATCAACTCGGACGGGGGATGCACGACAAAGAACTGCACGATACAGGCGATGCACGATACCGTCATGGCATAAGCCACCAGCCGCGTTGCCCCCACGCGCTTGACGAGTTCGCCCGAACAAATCAAGTACACAGCATAGCTGAGCGCCGAGCCAAAAATAAACAAAGCCCCAAGCGCCACATGGGAACCGGTGCCGTGCCCCAGATCTTGCGCGAACACCAGGATCACGCCCAGATACGAAACCACCATGGCCACCCATTGCCGAGGCGAAATCGGACGCTTGAGCCACCAGGCCGACAACAGCACCACCAGCGTGGGAGACAAAAACAAGATCAAACGCTCCAGGCTGGCCGTCACATACTGCAAGCCCAGAAAATCCAGAAAGCTGGATAAGTAATACCCCAGCAATCCCAGCAAACACAGCACGACCCGCTCTCTTCCGGTCAAGACGGCCAGCTCGCCGCGAGCGGCCCTGCGGGACTCGCGCCACGCCACTGCGGCAAAAAACGGCAAGGAAAACAGCATGCGAAAGGCAATCAAGGTAACCGCGTCGATGCCATAGCGATAGGTCAATTTCACGACGATGGCCTTGGCGGCAAACAGTACAGCCCCCACCGTCGCCAGGAAAAAACCAAGGACACGAGGAGAAACAATCGTAGTGAAGCGCAATTGAGAAGGAAGATTCATCAAGGACTTTAAGAAACCAGGGGATTCCGGCGAAAACGAAAAAAACCCTATGCGATGCCCTGCAGCAAAACGGCTAAAGTCACACCGCTATAATCATCAGATCCTAGGAACGGCGACAACCAAGCCAATCCGGTTCCCCGCTCCTCACGACTCACGCATGACCCGTCAACGCGCCCTAGTTTATATCCACATTGCCGCTGTGCTGTTCGGCCTGACAGGAGTTTTTGGCGAACTCATCCAGGCCAGCGCTGCCCTCATTACGCTGGGCCGCGCCGTGTTTGCGGTCGTCGCGTTGCTTGGCTTTTCGCGGCTGCAACGCAAGCCCCTGTTCACATCGCTGACCCCCGCGCAATTATTCATGTTGATTGTCGCCGGCTGCCTGCTGGCGGGCCACTGGGTGACGTTCTTCATCTCGGTCAAGGTCGGCGGCATCGCGGTCGCCACGCTAGGGTTTGCCAGTTTTCCGGCGTTCATCACGCTGTTCGAGGGCCTACTGTTTCGCGAAAAGGTACGCCTGGCGGAATGGCTGGTGCTGGGACTGGTCACCCTGGGGCTGATCCTCGTGACACCGTCGTTCGATCTCGCGGATCAGGGTACGGTAGGGTTGGCCTGGGGCATTCTGTCCGGTCTGTCGTTCGCACTACTGGCGCTGAGCAACCGGCGATCCACTGTCGGCCTGGATGCCATGCAAGTCGCCTGCGGCCAGAACATCGTCGTGGTGCTCGCCATGCTGCCTTTTGCTGCCAGCCAATTGCCGCAGCTCGCCGGCATAGATCTGTTCTGGATTGTCCTGCTGGGCGTTTTCTGCACGGGCCTGTCGCACTATTTGTTCGTGTCCAGCCTGACAAAACTCAATGCACGTACCGCGGGCCTGGTGATAGCACTGGAGCCGGTGTACGCGATCGCCTTTGCCTGGGTATTGTTCTCGCAACAACCCAGCCTGCGCATGATCGCCGGCGCCGTGCTGATCGTAACGGCCATCGTGTGGTCGGGGCTGCGCAAGACGGCACACTAAACATCCACGGGTCGGATTTGTTAACCCGCCAGTACTCGGCGCCCCATCAGTACCTGCATTGACAATTATTGCCTAGGCAATAAAATACCCCTCATGAACGCCCCCCGCTCCGTTACCGACGACGACACTCATGTGCACTACCGCGCCACGTCACGCTGTACTGCCGAGGACAATGTCGGCTTCATGATCAAACAGGTCTATCACTCGCTGACCCGCCTGCTGGACGTGGAAACCGCTCCGTTGGGGTTGACAGCCATCCAATGGCGCCCCATCGCCCTGATTGCGCGCGGCACTGCCGACACGCCGGCCGAGCTGGCACGCTTGAATGGTGTCGATACCGGCGCGATGACTCGCACTCTCGATCGCCTCGAAAGCAAGGGCCTGCTGCGGCGTATACGCAGCCACGAGGATCGCCGCGTCGTCAAAATTGAGCTCACCGAATTGGGCCACGAAAAGGCCAAGGCCATTCCTTCCTGTATTGCCCGCGTGTTGAATCATCACCTGCGCGGATTTTCCAACGAGGAGCACTCGCAATTGCGGCACTTGCTCGGCCGAATGCTGGCCAACGGCTCGGACGGCAAATCCCCCGAGCCCTGATTTCACCATCTCCAAAACCCTGGATCCAAATGGGGATATTCCCCTCGCCAGGGATGTTTTACGCCATAATATTTGCCTAGGCAAATACAGTTTAATCAACAATATTCAGCAAAACGTCAGATTGACTACCCCCCGACGACTGATGAAACCTCTGCTCCCCGTGGCGCTGCTGTTGGTCCTGGCAGGCTGCGCATCAATGGACCCGACGACCGAGCCCGTGGCGCCACTCGAGGCCACACAACTCGGATTGCAGAACGCGTCTGTATCCTGGCCCGACACGCAGTGGTGGCGCCGCTATGGCGACACACAATTGAATACGCTGGTCGATGAGGCCTTGGCCAACAGCCCGTCCATGACGTCGGCTCAAGCCCGACTGGCTCAGGCAAATGCAGCCGTGCGCGGCGCACGCGCGCCGTTGATGCCGCGCGTCGATGCGAACTATTCCCTCAGCCGCGAACACTTGCCCGAAAAATACATTTACCAACCGCCCATGGCGGGGTCTGTAGTCTCGGATAACCGGCTTGCGCTGGACTTCACCTACGAGCTGGATTTCTGGGGCAAGAACCGCGCCCGGCTCAATGCCGCGATTTCACAACGTGCCGCCGCCGAGGCCGACACACAGGCAGCGCGCAACGTGCTGGCTCGCGCCATGGTGCGCAGCTATTTGAATTTGCAGAATGCGTTTGCGCAGCGGCAAGTCCTGCAACGCATCCTGGAGCAACGTACCGATGTCCTGCAACTGACGCGTGATCGTCAACGCGCGGGCCTGGACACACAAGTCGAAGTCAAGCAGGCCGAATCGTCGGTCGCCGCGGCCAAGGTCGACCTGACGCAGACAGAAACCAATCTGGCCCAACTGCGCAACCAGGTCGCCGCGCTGGCAGGGGCTGGTCCCATACGCGGCCAGTCCTTGCAGCCCGTCGTCCTGTCGGCCCGTGCGGGCGTCATACCCGAGAACGTGCCGCTCGAATTGCTGGGCCATCGCCCCGATATCACCGCTGCACGCTGGCGTGCCGAGGCGGCCCAGCGCCAGATCGAGGCCGCCCGTGCCGAGTTCTATCCCAACATCAATCTGGTGGCCTTTGCTGGATTTCAGGCCATCGGGACTGGCAATCTGCTGGACGCCGGCAGCCGCACCGCCGGCATTGGACCCGCTATCACGTTGCCGATTTTTCATGGCGGCGAACTCAATGCCAATCTGGCAGGCCGCAAGGCGGACGCGGACGTAGCAGTCTCGGATTACAACCAGACCGTGCTGGACGCCGTGCATCAGACCGCCGACGCGATCGATGGCCTGCGCCTGATCGACCGCGAAATCGACCAGCAACACCAAGCCCGCGAAGCCATCGACGCCGCCTATGACCTGGCCGTGCAGCGCTACCGGGCAGGCATGGGCAACTACCTCACAGTGCTTGTCGCCCAGACCGGCGTACTGACCCAGACCCGGCTGGATACCGACGTGCGCTTTCGCGCCTACCAGCTCGATGCCGACCTGGCCTATGCCCTGGGTGGCGGCTATGCGCCCGCCGCCGACACGCCGGCAGCCTCTTCTTCTCATTGACCGACCCGGACCCCGACGTCATGACCGCAACTCCTGTAACTCATCCTGCCCGCAAACGCCTGCTCTTGATTGCCGCTGGCGTGTTCATCGTGCTGGCCGTTTTGTATGCCATCTGGTGGGTCTTGTTTGGCTCTCATGTAGAAAGCACCGACGATGCCTACGTGCACGGCAACCTGGTGCAAATCACCCCACAGGTTCCCGGCACCGTGATCGCCATCGAAGCGGGCGACACCGAGCATGTATCGGCCGGCCAAGCCGTGATCCGGCTGGACCCGGCCGATGCCGAAATCGCTCTGCAACAGGCCCAAGCCCAGCTGGCCCAGACCGTGCGCCAAGTCCGCACCCTGTACGTGCAAAACGACTCCCTGGCCGCGGATGTCAACGTTCAACGCGCCAACATCGACCGCGCACAAGCTGACCTGAAACGCGCGCAAAGCGATCTGCAGCGGCGCCAGACGCTGGCCAAATCCGGCGGCGTCAGCGGCGAAGAACTGCTGCACGCACAAACCGAGCTGAAATCCGCACAATCCGGCCTGGCACAAGCTCAGGCCACACTGGCCGCCGCTCAGGCCCGGCTGGCCACCAATCAGGCGCTGACCAACGGCACGACCGTCACCGATCATCCCGACGTCCGGCAAGCCGCTGCCAAACTGCGTGATGCATGGCTCGCCCACACCCGCACGGTCCTGCCCGCCCCCGTCGACGGCCTGATCGCCCGCCGCAGCGTCCAGGTCGGCCAACGCGTCGCCCCCGGCAATACCCTGATGAACGTCGTCCCGCTCGATCAAGTCTGGGTCGAGGCCAACTTCAAAGAAGGTCAATTACGCCGCATGCATCCGGGCCAAAGCGCCACGCTGGTTTCCGACCTGTACGGTGACGACGTCGTCTATCACGGCACCATCGTCGGTCTGGACGCCGGCACGGGCAGCGCGTTCTCGCTGCTGCCCGCACAGAACGCCACGGGCAACTGGATCAAAGTCGTGCAACGCGTACCGGTGCGTATCGAACTCGATCCCGAGGAACTCAAAGCCCACCCTCTGCGCGTCGGACTATCGATGGACGTAGAGGTGGACATCAGCCAGAAAGAGACCTCATCCGGCACACAAGCCAAGCCGCGCCACGAACCCGCCTGGTCGACCCATGTGTTCACCGATACCCAGGCTGGCGCAGATGCGTTGATCGACAAAATCATCAAGGCCAATCTACAACCATGAGCGCTCCCCGTTCCTCTGGACAGCCCAGCGCGCCGCCGCCTTTGGAGGGGGCCACCCGCATCATTGGCTCCATCGCGCTGTCGACTGCGGTGTTCATGAACGTGCTGGACACCTCGATCGCCAACGTCTCGATCCCGACGATTTCCGGGGATCTGGGGGTCAGTTCCAGCCAGGGCACGTGGGTCATTACCTCGTTCGCAGTCGCCAATGCCATCACGGTGCCACTCACAGGTTGGTTGACGCAGCGGTTCGGCCAAGTCCGCCTATTCATCATTTCCACCTTGCTGTTCGTGCTATCGTCATGGCTGTGCGGGTTCTCGCCATCACTGGAGGCGTTGATCGCCTTTCGCGTACTGCAAGGCGCGGTCGCCGGCCCCATGATCCCGCTGTCGCAAGCGCTGATGCTGTCCAGTTTCCCGAAATCCAAAGCCGGCATGGCGTTGGCCATCTGGTCTATGACCACCCTCGTCGCCCCTGTCGCGGGGCCGCTGTTGGGCGGCTGGATCTCGGATAACTACACCTGGCCGTGGATTTTCTACATCAACGTTCCCGTGGGGTTGCTGGCCGCATGGATCAGTTGGCGGATATACCGCGACCGCGAATCCCCCACGAGAAAACTCCCCATCGACAAGCTCGGCCTGGTGTTGCTGGTGATCTGGGTGGGATCCCTGCAAATCATGCTGGACAAGGGCAAAGAGCTCGATTGGTTTGCCAGTCAGACCATCCAGTTGCTTGCCTTGGTGGCGGTTGTCGCATTCGTCTTCTTTTTGATCTGGGAGCTCACCGACGCGCACCCCATTGTCGATTTACGCTTGTTCAAAGAACGCAACTTCACCGTCGGAGCGGTGACGCTGGCGGTGGCCTATGGCGTGTTCTTTGGCAATGTCGTGCTGTTGCCGCTCTGGCTGCAAAGCAATATGGGCTACACCGCGACCTACGCGGGCCTGGTGACTGCTCCCGTCGGCATTCTGGCGATTTTACTGACGCCATTCGTGGGCAAAATGCTGGCGACCCGGGATGCTCGGCTCATCGTCACCGTTGCGTTCATCGTATTCGCGCTCGTGTGCTTCATGCGCTCGAACTTCAACACCGATGTCGACATACGCACCTTGATGATTCCGACTGTCATCCAGGGCGCCGCGATGGCTGCGTTCTTTGTGCCATTGACCTCGATTACCTTGTCGGGTCTGGAGCCATGGCGCATTCCTGCCGCATCGGGGCTATCGAATTTCGCCCGGCTGACAGCCGGCGCATTCGGCACGTCGATTGCCACGACGCTATGGGAAAATCGCGCCACGCAACACCACGCCCGTTTGACCGAAATCGCCAGCCCCGGGCATCAGCCCTTTGACCAGGCCCTCGATACATTGCAAAACGGTGTTGGGATGTCCCACCAGGCCGCCCTCGCCCGGCTGGACGGCCTGATCAACACGCAGGCCTTTACCATGTCCGCAATAGATGTGTTCTATGCCTCGGGGGTGATCTTTATCCTGCTGACGGGGTTGGTATGGTTTGCACACGGCCGGAAGAAAACCGCAGCAGGCGGCGACGGCGGGGCTGCCGAAGCGGCAGCAGGCGCTCACTGAGCCCCAAACGACACACGAACGCGCTGACAGCGATAAACTGCCATCTTTGTGTGCGTAAAACGCGGAACACAACGGCGGGACCAGAAGCCTCTGGTCCCCTGTAGACGCCCGCTCGCACACCTCATCAGTCGAACAACATCTGGAGAACAGTGGTGGCAGGAACCAAGCACAAAATCGCAGTCATCGCCGGCGACGGCATCGGCAAAGAAGTCGTTCCCGAGGGATTGCGTGTCCTGGACGCGGTGGCAACGCGCTTTGGCATTGATTTTCAGTGGGATCATTTCGACTGGAGCTGCGACTACTACGCCAAGCACGGCAAAATGATGCCTGACGACTGGGCGACCCAGATCGGCAGCCACGAAGCGATTTTCTTTGGCGCCATCGGCTGGCCCGCAACCGTGCCCGATCACGAGGCGCTGTGGGGCTCGTTGTTCCAGTTCCGCCGCCATTTCGACCAATACATCAACCTGCGCCCCGTGCGCCTGATGCCTGGCGTGCCCTCGCCCCTGGCCAATCGCAAGCCCGGCGATATTGATTTCTTTATCGTCCGCGAAAACACCGAAGGCGAATACTCCAATAGCGGCGGCCGCCTGTTTGCCGGCACCGAGCGCGAAGTCGTCATCCAGGAAAGCGTCTTTACCCGCATCGGCGCCGATCGCGTCTTGAAATTCGCCTTTGACCTGGCGCAAAAACGCGGCAAACACCTGACCGCGGCCACCAAATCCAACGGCATCTCGATTTCCATGCCCTGGTGGGACGAGCGCGTCGCCGACATCGCTACCCAGTACCCTGACGTGCGTTGGGACAAATATCACATCGACATCCTGTGCGCGCACTTCGTGCAGCATCCGGACTGGTTCGACGTGGTCGTCGCATCGAATCTGTTTGGCGATATCCTGTCTGACCTGGGCCCGGCTTGCACCGGCACCATCGGCATCGCACCGTCGGCGAACCTGAACCCGGAACGCAAATTTCCGTCCCTGTTCGAGCCCGTGCACGGTTCGGCCCCCGACATCTACGGCAAAGGCATCGCCAACCCGATCGGCCAGATCTGGAGCGGCGCGCTGATGCTGGATTTCCTGGGCTACCCGGACGCGTCCAAGGCTGTCGTCAGCGCCATTGAGACCGTACTCGCCGAAGGCCCGCGCACCCGCGACATGCAGGGCACGGCCTCGACCGAAGAAGTCGGCAAAGCCATCGCCGAGATCATCGCGGCTGGTAAATAAACCGCATCAGGCCGGATATCCGGCCATGCGTACGCCTCGGGCACGTGGATAAAACATCTCGCAGAAATTGGAATGACGTTCAATTTTTGAAAGACATCTCATCCACGTGCCCGAGGTGTTTCATCGCCCTCGTCCCTGCTTCCAATCGACACCGCCCAATCGCGATCACGAAGGGATCACGAAGGGCACAACCGTACGAATAGAGCGCACGCCGTCACGGTTCTACAGTCAATAGCCACGCTCTCGCGCGATCACACCCGTCAACGGCTGGCCGTTGAAGAAACGCTCGATCTTGTCGACCACCTGCGCAAGCGTCTCATGCTGCAAGGTGATGGCAGAAACATGCGGCGTCACGGTGACTGCAGGATGCGTCCAGAACGGATGACCGGCAGGCAAAGGCTCTTGGCGAAACACATCCAGCGTCGCTCCCTGCACGTGCCCCGTATTCAGCAGTGCAATCAAATCCTCTTCCACGAGGTGATCGCCTCGCCCCATATTGACGATATGCGCCTGCGGCAACAATTGCTGTAGCGTCTCGCGCCGCAAGATATCGCGCGTATCGGGCGTCAGCGGCAAGGTATTGATCAACACCCGCGTACGCGCCAGAAAGGCCGGCAATTGCTCCGTTCCCGCAAAACTTTCTACTCCGGCAGGCACTTTGCCGCTGCGCGACCATCCTGCCACGGGATAGTCCAACGCTGCCAGCGTCTGCGCGACCTTGGTGCCCATGACACCGGTGCCCAGCACGCCAATCGGCCATGCTTCACGTCGCAACTCGGGCAATGGCTGCCACACGCCCCCACGTTGCTGGGCGACATAATCATCGAATTGCCGGCTCGCCCGGGTCACCGCCCAGACGGCATACTCGGCCATCTGCACGGCCATGCCGGCGTCTTCCAGGCGAACGATAGGCAGATCGGCGGGCAACGACGGCAGCTTCAGCAGCCCATCAACGCCCGCGCCCAGATTGAACGCCACCCGCAGTTTGCGCTCACGCTCGAAAAACTCGGCCGGCGGCGACCACACCACCGCGACATCGGCGTCCTGTGGCGGCAAATCAGCGTGCCACAGCGCCACCTCGGCATCCGGCATTGCCGCCGCTAGTGGTTCGACCCATTTTTCCTGTGCGGCACTATTTGTCGAAACAACCAGAATTTTCATTGCAAGGCCCTCGTGTCAGCATCAACCCTCTATGCTGCCATAGTCTTGCAATACGACCCGGCTGAGCGTGAATCCTCTCGCAGACGAATCCTGGCCGCGCAGAGCGGGGATCCCCGCGCAGGCAAGCCTTGGCCGCGAGTACAAATCACGCGGCGCCACGCGTCAGCGCAGCGCGCAGCACCCGGCAATCAGCGCCGCTTCGATCCCAGCAACGACCCCAGCACCCCACGCACCAACTGCCGGGCCATCGAACGTGCCGTGCTCTTGACGACAGACTGCACCACGCCGTCGCGCTTGCCGCCACGCGGGCCGGTAGAACCAAACAGCAGATCGTTCAAGCCGTCCATCACGCCGCCGGACTCGCTCTGATCAGCCGACCCTTTCTGAGCGCCAGCAGCCTTGCCCGCGGCAGATCCTGCCGTAGCATCTGCCACATCGGTGCTGGCCCGGGCCGTCAAGACCTCGTATGCCGACTCGCGATCAACCGCCTTCGCATACTTGGCCGACATGGTGGGATCCTGACGCAGTGCCTGGCGCTCCGCATCCGTAGCCGGGCCGATACGGCTGCCCGGCGGCATGATCCACGCGCGCTGCGTGGGTTCGGGACGGCCCTTGGCATCGAGCAGCGACACCAGCGCCTCACCCACGCCCAATTCGGTAATGGCCGCCTCGATATCCAGCCCCGGATTCGGACGCATCGTCTCTGCGGCAGTTTTTACGGCCTTCTGATCGCGCGGTGTAAACGCCCGCAGCGCGTGCTGCACACGATTGCCCAACTGCCCCAATACCGTATCCGGAATATCCAAGGGATTCTGCGTCACAAAATACACGCCGACCCCTTTGGACCGCACCAACCGCACAACCTGTTCGATCTTGTCCAGCAGGGCCTTGGGCGCATCGTTAAACAGCAGATGCGCCTCATCAAAGAAAAACACCAGCTTCGGTTGTTCAACATCACCGACCTCGGGCAGTTTTTCGTACAGGTCCGCCAGCATCCACAACAGGAATACGCTATACAGACGCGGAGCCTGCATCAATTTGTCGGCCGCCAGGATGTTGATAATGCCGCGTCCCTGCGCGTCGGTGCGCATCAGATCGGCGACCTCCAGCATCGGTTCGCCAAAGAACTGCTCGGCGCCTTGCGATTCCAGTGTCAGCAGACTGCGCTGAATCGCGCCCACCGATGCCGAGGACACATTGCCGTATTTGGTCTTCAACTCCGCGGCCCGATCGGCCACGTTTTGCAGCATGGCGCGCAAATCCTTCAGGTCCAGCAGCAACTGCCCTTCGTCGTCGGCCACGCGGAACACCAGGGTCAACACCCCTTCTTGGGTGTCGTTCAACTCGAGCATGCGCGATAACAGCAAGGGCCCCATGTCAGAGATCGTGGCGCGCACAGGCAACCCCTGCTCGCCGAACACATCCCATAGCACAGCCGGGTTCGCCCCCCAGACCGGCTCAGGCAACCCGTTGTTTTTCAAGCGTTCCTGCAGTTTGGGTGACGGCGTCCCTGCCTGGGAAACGCCCGTCAAATCGCCCTTGATGTCGGCCAGGAACACCGGTGTACCCATACGGGAAAATGCCTCGGCCAGCACCTGCAAGGTGACCGTCTTGCCCGTTCCCGTCGCCCCCGTAATACAGCCGTGGCGATTCGCCAACGCCGGCAACAACGCCAATTGAGTCTCGTTATTTTTTGCAATGACAATGGGATCAGGCATCAGTACTCTCCGACAGGCAAAATCGTGTCGCAAGTGTAGAACGTAAGCCGCGCTTTGTGCGGGCTTCGGGGACGGGAAAACGGCAGGAATTGTCAATGCCGGGCTATGCAATTGCCCGGCATGGGTAAAGAAGGCACATCCGGCCACTCGTCTGTCCGTCAACCACGGTAAAATGCTGGTTTTGCCGACATTTTCATCTGGGACACCATGGCCGGACACAGTAAATGGGCCAATATTCAGCACCGCAAAGGCCGCCAAGACGCCAAACGCGGAAAGCTCTGGACCAAAATCATTC
Source organism: Bordetella tumbae (assembly GCF_054780995.1). Classification (NCBI taxonomy): domain Bacteria; kingdom Pseudomonadati; phylum Pseudomonadota; class Betaproteobacteria; order Burkholderiales; family Alcaligenaceae; genus Bordetella; species Bordetella tumbae. Next base: position 57,562 of record NZ_BAAGVG010000025.1, on the reverse strand, counting down.
GTGAAATCACCGTCGCGGCGCGTGCCGGCGGCCCGGATCCCGACAGCAATCCGCGTCTGCGGATGGCCTGGGACAAGGCCACCGACGCCAATATGCCCAAGGACAACATCCAACGCGCCATCCAACGCGGCGCAGGCGGCGCCGACGGCGCCAACTACGAAGAAGTCCGCTACGAGGGCTACGGCATTGGCGGCGCTGCCGTCATCGTCGATTGCATGACCGACAACCGCACCCGTACCGTTGCCGAGGTCCGTCACGCCTTCTCCAAAAATGGCGGCAACCTGGGCCAAGAAGGCTCCGTTGCCTTCATGTTCAAACATTGCGGTCAGTTCGTGTTCGCACCGGGCACGCCCGAGGACGCCGTCATGGAAGCCGCCCTCGAAGCCGGCGCCGAAGACGTGACCACCGATGACGAAGGCGTCATCGAAGTCATCTGCGCCCCGACAGACTACGCTGCCGTGCGCCAGGCATTCGAATCGGCCGGCCTGAAGGCCGAGGTCGACGGCATCATCATGAAGCCGCAAAACGAGACCGAGCTCACCGGTGACGACGCCGTCAAGATGCAAAAACTGCTCGACGTGCTGGAGGGCCTGGACGACGTGCAAGAAGTCTATACCACCGTTGTATTTGACGAAGCCCAGTAGTAACCGCCATGCCCCCAGGGACATACGTCCCCGGGTGGGTCTGCAGTAAAAAACCGACCGGCAAAACGGGGTGACCCGTCAGCCTTTTGTGCCAAGCCTGTGGCGGCAACGCCCTGGCCTCTTTAAGAAGTCATCGAAAAATGAAACTCCTGGTAATCGGCTCTGGCGGCCGCGAACACGCCCTGGCTTGGCGCCTGGCCCGCTCGCCCCGTGTCCACAAGGTCTATGTCGCGCCTGGCAATGGCGGCACCGAGCAGGGCGACCTGCTGCAAAACGTGCCGCTCACCAGCCCTGAGGATCTGGCTGATTTCGTTGAGCGTGAAGGGGTTTCTCTGACGGTCGTAGGCCCCGAGGCGCCTCTGGCAGCCGGCGTCGTCGACGTTTTTCGTGAACGCAAACTGAAAATCTTTGGCCCGACCAAGGCCGCGGCACAGCTGGAAAGCTCCAAAGACTACGCCAAGGCCTTCATGGTGCGCCATGGGATTCCCACGGCCCGCTACGAAACCTTCACTGATCCCGCCCGCGCCCACGCCTACATCGACCAGGAAGGCGCCCCCATCGTCATCAAGGCAGACGGCCTGGCCGCCGGCAAGGGCGTCGTCGTGGCCGCCGATCTGGCCGAGGCCCACGCCGCCATTGACGCCATGCTCGGCGACGGCAGCATGGGCCAAGCCGGTGCCCGCGTCGTCATCGAAGAATGCCTGGTCGGCGAAGAAGCCAGCTTCATCGTCATGTGCGACGGCCGCAACGTCCTGGCACTGGCCACCAGCCAAGACCACAAGCGCCTCAAAGACGGCGACGCCGGCCCCAATACAGGCGGCATGGGCGCCTACTCGCCTGCCCCCATCGTCACGCCGGAACTGCATCATCGCATCATGCGCGAAATCATTCTGCCCACCGTTCAGGGCATGGCGCGTGATGGCATCCCCTATACGGGTTTCCTGTACGCCGGCCTGATGATCGCCCCGGGCGACGATCCGGATCGGTCCATCAAGACGCTGGAATTCAATTGCCGCATGGGCGACCCCGAAACCCAGCCCATCATGATGCGCGTCAAAAGCGATCTGCTCGATGCGCTGGAACATGCCGTCGAGGGCACGCTCGACCAGGCCGACATCACCTGGGATCGCCGTACCGCCCTGGGCGTCGTTCTGGCCGCACACAACTACCCCGGCACACCGCGCAACGGCGACACCATTGCGCCGCTGCCTGCCGAGACCGAAGACTGCACCGTTTTCCACGCGGGCACCCGCCTGGAAAACGGTCAATTGAAAACCTCCGGCGGCCGCGTGCTTTGCGTCACCGCCTTGGGCGACTCCGTCCGCATGGCGCGTGAGCGTGCCTATGCTGCCGTCGACGGCGTGCAATTCGATGGCCGCCAATACCGGACCGACATCGGATGGCGCGCACTGAAACCGTCCCAACAAAAGGCCAAACCTTAATCAAACGCAAAGCAATGGTGGCCTCTCAGGCTTAAGCTATCCAGGTCACGCGGCGTCAGCTTCTCCGCCGCCGCGTCCCACACTGCTGACGATCTTCGTCAGCAGTCAGCCTGAATCCCCATCTGGACACTGCATGAGCAATATCCCCGTTTCCGACGTACGAGACTACCTGACCGGCCTGCAAGCGCGTATCGTGCAAGCTCTCGAGCAAGCCGGCGGCGAGGATTTTCGCACCGACGCCTGGCAGCGTGCCGAGGGTGGCGGTGGTGTGTCTCGCTTGATCGAAGGCGGTCAATTGCTCGAACGCGGCGGCGTATTGTTCAGCCATGTCCAGGGTACCCAGTTGCCGCCCTCCGCCAGTGCCCACCGTCCGGAGCTGGCCGGCCGTCCCTGGCAAGCCATGGGCGTGTCGATGGTCTTGCACCCTCGCAATCCCTATGTGCCCACCGTACACATGAACGTGCGCATGTTCATGGCCGCGGCTCGCCCGGGCCAAGACGAAGACGACGTATTCTGGTTCGGCGGCGGCATGGACCTGACGCCCTACTACGCCTTCGAAGAAGACGCACAGCATTTCCATCAGGTCTGCCACGATGCGTTGGCTCCCCATGGCGACACGTACTATCCCCGCTACAAGCGCTGGTGTGACGAGTACTTTTTCCTGAAACATCGCCAGGAAACCCGTGGCATTGGCGGCGTGTTCTTCGACGACCTCAACGAACCCGGCTTTGACGCCTCGTTTGCGTTGCTGCGCTCGGTCGGTGACGCATTTTTGCCCGCCTACCTGCCCATCGTCGAACGCCGCCGCCATATCCCCTACGAGCAGGCTCAACGCGATTTTCAGGCCTATCGGCGTGGACGCTATGTCGAGTTCAATCTCGTATATGACCGCGGCACCCTATTCGGCCTGCAATCCGGCGGCCGCACCGAGTCGATTTTGCTTTCGATGCCGCCCGTGGCACAGTGGCGCTATGACTGGCACCCCGAGCCCGGCACACCGGAATCCGAGCTCGCCGCCTTCCTGAAACCCCGAGACTGGGTGTAATCCCAGCGCCGCTGTCCACAATGCCTGTCCACTCAGAAAACGAACCCCGTATTGGCCTGCTGGGCGGCAGTTTCGACCCCATTCACCTCGCACACCTGGCGCTGGCTCGCGCTGCCCTGCGTGAATTGCATCTCGCGCAGGTGCAATTCATCCCCGCTGCCAACCCATGGCAACGCGCGCCCTTGAACGCCGCGCCCGAACATCGCCTGCGCATGATCGAGCTGGCGATCGACGGCGAGCCCGGCATGGCCGTCAATCCCATCGAAATCGAACGCGGCGGCGCTACCTATACCGTCGACACTCTACGCGCCTTGCCGTCTGGCGCCCGTTACGTCTGGATCCTGGGCGCCGATCAGCTGACCAATTTCTGCACGTGGAATGAATGGCGAGAAATATCGGCCCGAGTAGACCTGGCTGTCGCTACACGCCCCGGCACGCCGTTGATTCCCCCCGAGGAATTGACGCATTGGCTAGCCAGTCAGAACCGTCAGGATGGTTCCACACACCGCGAATTGACCACGCTGCCCTTTACCCCCATGGCGATCTCCGCCTCTGACATCCGTGCCAGGCTGGCTCGCGGCGACACGACCGAGGGCCTGCTGCCCCCGCCAGTCGCCCGTTACATCGCAGCGCACGGCCTTTACCGCTAATTCCAATAGTCCGACACCGGCAGCCGGACTCGCGCTGCCCTCAAACAGCTCCACCAGGTTTCCCCTCGCGGGTTATATTTACACCCATGGATATTCAAAAATTACAACGCGCCGTCATTGACGCCCTCGAAGACGTCAAAGCCCAAGACATCAAAGTCTTTAACACGACGCATCTCACCAGCCTGTTCGACCGCGTGGTCATTGCCAGCGGGACATCCAACCGGCAAACCCGCGCCCTGGCGTCCAGCGTGGCCAATTGCGGCCGTGCCCTGGACCTGACCGGCATCACCGTCGAAGGCGAAGACACCGGCGAGTGGGTCGTCGTCGACTTGGGCGACATCGTCATCCACGTCATGCAGCCTGCCATCCGCCAGTACTACAACCTGGAAGAAATCTGGGGCGACAAGCCCGTTCGCGTCAAGCTACTGCCCGGGTCAGGTGCCCCCGTACACGCTGCTGACCGCGATACTGGCGAAGACGAGGCCTGAAACCCTCGCTAGCCTGCGCGTTACGGCTCGCCCGGCCGCAGCCTGATGCCCGGCCCAAGCCTGCCGTAGCCGTATACTGAATCTGCCGCAGCCCGAACTCACGCGCCTCACGTTGCGTCGTGTGAGTTCTCTCCAGCCAGAGGCCATCACGTGAAACTCATCGTCATCGCCGTCGGCAACCGCATGCCCGCCTGGGTCGAAACTGCCTGGGACGATTACGCAAAACGCTTGCCTGCCGACTGCGCGCTCGAACTCCGCGAAATCAAACCCGAGCCACGCACGACGGGTAAAACGCCCGCCCAAATGATGGCGGCAGAAGCCCGCCGTATCGAGGCTGCCATTCCCCCCGGCGCCTTGAAACTCGCCCTGGACGAACGCGGGCGCGACCTGACCACGATGGCCCTGTCGCAACGCCTCGAACAATGGCGCGGCGATGGCCGGGACGTGGTGTTCCTGGTAGGAGGCCCGGATGGCCTGGACGCCTCGCTCAAGGCCGCCAGCGACGGGCAGATTCGTCTCTCGTCGCTGACCCTGCCACACCCCATGGTGCGTGTCGTGCTGGCCGAACAGCTTTATCGTGCCTGGGCGATCATGACGAATCACCCGTATCATCGGGCCTGAATCTGTCCACCTCTCGCGTGTACACAGATCATCCAGCTCACTCATGGCAAACCCAAGCCCTGCTCTCAGCACCATGACCTCACAGATCTATCTCGCCTCGGCTAGCCCGCGCCGCCGTGAACTGTTGACCCAGATCGGATTAGCTCACACCGTATTACAGGTCCCTGCGCCTCCGGGTGAAGACGAGCCGCAGCATGCTGGTGAAACCGCGGCAGACTACGTCCAACGCACTGCCCGCGAAAAAGCCGAGCGCGGACAACAATGGATGACGTCCCAGTCACTGCCAACGCTGCCGATCCTGGCGGCCGACACCACTGTCATCCTGCAAGGCGAGGTGTTGGGCAAACCTACCAACCTCGCTCACGCCACCGACATGCTAAGCCGCCTGTCCGGCACCAGCCATCACGTTCACACCGCTGTCGTCCTGTGGCACGACGGCCAACTGCACGAAGACGTATCGATCTCCGAAGTCCGCATGCGCACGCTTAGCGCAGACGATATCGCCCGCTACTGCGACAGCGGCGAGCCCTTTGGCAAAGCGGGCGCATACGGCATTCAAGGTCTCGCAGGCACATTCATCGCCCATTTATCCGGCAGCTATACCGGTGTCATGGGCTTGCCCGTGTTCGAAACGGCGAACCTGCTGCGCCGCGTGGGCATAGCGCTACCGTAGCCTCATCAGAGCCGTCCCCATCAAAAATGGCCAGCCTGCAAAATTCACAGGCTGGCCATTTTTTGTGCAGATAAACGCAACGTAATTACTTTTCCGCTTTCGCCCCGGAAATCTGCACCAGCTCCGCTGCCTCGACCATCCCCTTTTGCACCATGTCCCAATACGCGTCGATCGACATGGGTTCAGCCGGTACCGAGCCGAGATCCACGAACTTTTTACGCAGCTCCGGATCTTGCAGCGCTTTGGTCAACGCGTCATTCAGCTTGATCAAAACCGGACGCGGCGTCCCGGCAGGTGCCACGAGCCCATACCAGGAATCCATGTAAAACCCTTTGACCCCCGCCTCGTCAAACGTCGGCACATCGGGCAACGCGGCAATTCGCGATTTCGCCGTGATCGCCAGCGGACGCACCTTGCCCGAAGCAATCGGCGCCATCGCACCCGTGGTGATGATCATATCGATACGGCCCGCCATCACATCCGTCAACGCAGGCGCCGTGCCTTTAAACGGTACATGCAAAATATCGATCCCGGTACGTGTCTTGAAACTCGCTCCCGCCAGATGCTGCGACGAGCCCACACCGCCGGAGCCGTATGTCAATTTCCCCGGATTCTCTTTCGCATACGCCACATAATCCTGGACCGTTTTAAACGGCGAATCCAGCGGCACCAACATCGTCGAAGGCGAGGTATTGATCAACCCCACTGGCGCAAAATCCTTGATCGAGTCATATCCGATATTGTCGTACAGCGCAGAATTCAAGCCGTGCGATGCCACAGTCGCCAACATAATGGTGTAGCCATCAGGCGTAGCGCGCGCAGCAGCCACCGAGCCGATATTGCCGCCCGCCCCGCCCTTATTGTCCACGACAATGGATTGACCCAGATGCTTGCCCATTTCGGCGGCCACCATGCGCCCGACGCCGTCCGCCGGTCCGCCAGCCGCCCAGCCAATAATCATCGTGACGGGTCTGCTCGGATAGCTGTCCACCGATTCTGCCTGCGCAGACAAAGCGGACAGCCCGAGAGAGAGTGCTAGCGCAACTTGTTTATAACGACGCAATATTGTGGTCATAGTAAAACGCCTGATCAGAGAAAATCGAAATAGGAACACAAAGGATCGCTACGATAGCGCAATCCTTCAGCGATATACGGTTGCTACGAGGAATCGACAACGTCGGCGGCACGGCACGTGCATGCCACGACATCACATTGACGCCGGCGAACGGCCGAGGCGTAGCGATACCTGCCGGTCTGATTACGACATCGTCAGCTCAAGGTATCGCGCCGTTGAATACGACGCGCTAGCTATCACGCCTCCGAGGCAACTTGACGCAACGCCTGCTCAAACGCCTCGGGCGGCTGCCCGCCAGACACTAGATACTTATCATTAATGATCACTGACGGCACAGAGGTAATCCCCAACTCGCGCCATTTCGCCTGCTCTGCGCGGACCTCATCCGTATAGCGTCCGGACGCCACGACATCACGCGCAGCGTCCGCGTCCAGTCCCACGTCTTGCGCGGCTTGCACCAACACCTCGGTCTCGCTGGTGTCGTAATTATCAAAGTGATAGACCTTCAGCAATTGCCGTTTGAGTGCGACTTGCTGCGGTTGCCCCAGCGTACCTGCCCAATACAGCAATCGATGTGCGCCGAACGTATTGTAGGAACGGCTTTCTTCCGTCTGATGCATCGGCATCCCCACCGCCGCCGCGCGTTCTGCAATCACCTTGCGGTTCTCTTGCAAACGCGCCTGGTCAAAGCCGTACTTCTTCATCAAACGTTCGCCCGTATTCTGCCCACCCTTGGGCATATCCGGATTCAGCTCGAACGGCTGCATATGAATGTCGAACTGCGCCTCGGAGCCAATGCGATCGATAGCCGTCAGCAAACCACCCAAGCCTACCGCACACCACGGGCAAGCGACATCGGATACGAAATCGATTTTGATTTTTTTGGACATGAATGGCTCCGGACAATGCGCTGATAGCGTAAATCTATGCATCAAATACAAAGAAATACGAGCTGGCGGCTAAAACATCAATCTAACACGTGCTTGACCAGTATATAGGGACCCTGCCGAGATTCCACGTACAGCAAAAAGTTGTTAACGTTGAACGTACTGAGAATTGAGATGCCTCACGTGGACTACAAAGAATATGCATATCGACTTCCTCGGCATTCAAGCGTTCTTGGCAATTGTCGAAACCGGCAGCTTTCAACTGGCCGCAACAGAACTCAACCTGTCCCAAACAGCCGTCAGCCACCGTATGCGGAAGCTGGAAGAAACACTCGGCGTCAAGTTGATTGCCCGTACTACACGCGACGTCACGCTCACCGAAGCTGGCCGCGCTTTGCTTCCCACCGCGCGCAGTGCGGTGAAGGAGCTTGGCATGTCTTGCGACGCCATCCGTAAACACGGCCAAAATGCACCCGATTGGCTGGCGTTTGCTTGCCTCCCTAGCCTGAGCCACGGACTGGTAAGTCCTTTACTCCTAGCGGCCAAAGACCGTTGGCCGGACGCACTCGTCAGAGTCTTCGATACCTCTGTCCGAGAGATGGTAGAGCTACTCGAGTCACGCGTCGTGTCATTTGGAGTGTCGGTACTGCAACAGGGCTATGGTGATTTACAAGTCGAATCGATAGGCGACGAGCATTTCGTACTCGCATGTCCGCCGCAGCACCGGTTTGCCCAACAACCGAATGTCGATTGCTCCACCCTCGAAAACGAGTCCATGATCCGGATCAGCCTGACTTCGGGTAACAGCGCAACCATCGACAGCGCACTCGGCCACCTGCGCGAGCGCTTGCGTTGGCGTTATGAAGCGCTTCATAACGCCATGGCCCTGGATATGGTGCGCGCGGGTCTGGGACTAGCTATTGTGCCGCGCCTCTTCGTCCCGCCCAACTCTGGCGTAGCCGTTGTGCCTATCAAGGCGCCAATCATCAAGCGAACGCTGTGCCTGCTGTCCCGCGGGGACGATACGCCGAGCGCACAGGAGCAATGGCTGCGCGATCAAGCGATGACCCTGTTGAAGATGCATCTGACAACGAAAGAAGATGATTCGTATGCATGAATAGCGCAGAACTATTCATTTGATCTTACTGAAGGGCATATCTAGACTTTCTCCCGAACAAATCCGCATATGCGGGACCGGCTGCCAGCCGCAGCCGATAAAGGAGACAGCCTCATGCCCCCCAACGTCGGCGAGCCGACTGTCGCGCCCAGTACGCACCGCGGCCAAACCATCGCACAGAAAATTATCGCGCGCCATGCCGGGCGCGAGCATGTCGAGGTGGGTGAGTATCTCAGTTGCGTTCCAGACCATGTCGTAACGCAGGAGCTTTACTGGCCCACACATAAAGAGAATCTCGAAAAAATCGGTGCCAAAGGGCTTGCTCGGCCCGACAAGGCCATTATCGTCATCGATCACACCGCTGCAGCCGCCGTAGGCTCTCGGCATGCCGCAACCCACAAGCTGCTCAAGGAACTCACCGAGAGATTCGGCATCGAGAATTTCTTTGGGCCCAATACCGGTCTGCGTCACTTGGTACTCGTGGAACGAGGATTTGCCAGACCTGGCTCGCTGGTCTTCTCTGACGAAGGGAATATCGCCAGCATTGGTGCTGTCGGCGCATTGAACATACCTACATCCGCCGATATTCTCGTTCCTTTGCTAAAGGATGAGAACTGGCTTCGCGTTCCGAAGACCGTTCGCATCAATCTTTTCGGCCAGTTGGCATTCGGGGTTTCCGCCCGCGATGTTGTTCAATCCATCATCCGAGATTATGGAAGCGGCGAATTCCTTCAATGCTGCGTCGAATATGGCGGCCCCGGCGTACATGACCTCACGCTTGACGACCGACAAACGATTCTGGCCTCGACCTTTCACACGATGTCGGACACCGCGATCATGGAAGTGGACGACGTGGCGCTTGCTTATGTCGACGAGCGCGCGAACGGCCGCCCCTATGAGACCATCTTCAGCGACCCCGATGCGCAGTACGAACGGGTCATCGACATCGACCTGTCCTGCATCGAGCCATTAGTCACAGTGCCGCCCGAACTCACCGGGGCACAGCCGGTGTCGCTGCTTGCAGGTACCCCTATCCATCAGGCAACCATTGGATCGTGCGCCGGCAATCGGCTGCAAGACATGCGCGACGCGGCCGCCATCTTGAGCGGCCGCACCATTGCCCGAAAGGTCACCCTGTACATCTCGCCGGGCAGTCAGAACGTATACGCACAAGCTGCCCGCGAAGGGTTGCTAGCAATTTTCGCCACCGCGGGCGCAACCGTACTCTCTCCCGGCTGTAATACCTGTTGGGGTTATCTCGGCGTACTGAACGAGAACGAGAACTCCATATCCACCCATCAATTCAATTACCAAGGCAGAAATGGCGCAGAAACCGCTCGCATTTTTCTGGCCTCACCTCTGACCGTGGCCGCCTCCGCTGTCTGCGGAGAAATCGTGGACCCACGTATTTTGCTGGGAGAAGCACGATCCCCTAACGCATTGATGGAAGCGGACTGATATGGAAGACCCCCAGCTGAAAGGACGAGTCTGGAAATTCGGTGATCAGGTCTCCGGCGATGACGGGATCATCGACTTTTCCGCAGTGCGTGATGGCTTCGGCAAGCCTTTCGATGCGCCTCTGCTCCGGTCCATGTGTTTTCGCAGACTCAACCCGCGGTTTCCATCGGAAGTGCGAGAGGGTGACATCGTGGTGGCCGGCAAGAATTTTGCCCACCATAACCATATCGAAGTCAGTGCAGCCATCAAACTCTCCGGTATTTCAGTGGTTCTCGTGGAATCCTGCGAATCTGGATTTGTCAGGCGCGCCTTATCACAAGGCTTGCCGATCTTGACTGTCCCCGGCATCACGGCCCACGTCAGCAACGGAGACACCATTGGGGTCGATCCCGCCAATGGCCTGATCACCCTCGCCGACGGTAGAACACTGTCCGCGCAACCATTTTCTGAGCGAATGCTGGCCATCTGGCGGGCCGGCGGCCTGGTTCGAGCCCTTCAAAACGAGTTTCAACAACGCTAACGGCTCTCACCTGCGATTGCATGGACATACCAATAATATCCACGGAGACAATATGCAAATCAAATACTCGGCATTTTTGCCAGCGAGCGTCCGGCGTGCCGCTGCCACATTGCTATGTGGCGCGATGGCGGTCTCGCCATTATTGGCACGCGCAGAATACCCTGACAAGATGATCCGCCTCGTGCACCCGTATGCAGCGGGCGGCGCGGGCGACCTGCTGACCCGCGAACTTGCCGACGGCCTCAAGACAGCTTTCAACGGCGCCGCCGTCATTACCGACAACAAACCAGGCGGCGGCACCATCGTGGGCGCCGTCGCGGTGGCCCATTCGGCGCCGGACGGCTACACCGTATTGATGATCGGCCCGGCCACGCATGTGATCATGCCTCTCATCAATCCCAAGATCCCCTACAACGCGAAGAAGGATTTCGAACTGGTGGGCATGTGGAGTGTCATCGGCAGCATGGTTTCCGTGAATGCCGAAACCCCCGTACATTCGCTGAAGGAACTGGTCGACTATTCCCAAAAGAATCCTGGCAGCTTGAACTATTCGAGCGCAGGCGCGGGAACCGGCCCACACCTGGCTGGCGAGATGTTCAAGGATCTCACCGGGGCTCGCATCACCCATATTCCGTACAAAGGGGCGTCGCCGGCCGTGATGGCACTGGCGGGTAACGAAGTCCAGGTGTCGTTCGTCAACATCCCGCCGCAGGTACCCTTCGTGAAGAACGGAAAGATCCGGCCCCTGGCGGTATCCACGCCCCAGCGCTCGCCCTTGTTACCTGACGTTCCCACCACTGCCGAGGCAGGAATGCCGGGGTTCATTTCCGAATCCTGGTACGGCGTAGCTGTCCCCGCCGGCACGCCCGCGGACATCCGTGCCAAGCTGCTAAGCGGTATGCAGGCAGCCGCTGCCGATCCGGCCCGCAGGGAGCGCCTGGCGGCGGCCGGCGTCGAATTGCGGGTGACCGATGCAGCAGAGTTGGCCCAGTACATTGACTCGGAAGAGCAGCGTCTCAAACCCGTACTCAAGCGTCTCGACATCAAGATGGAGTGACCGTGAAAAAACCAATCCGCAACGGCATTTCCGGGCGAGTACTCGTCACAGCCAAGAGCGTGGCCCAGTCCCAGAAAGCCATCGCATTAATGCAGGAAGCGGGCCATGAAGTCATCGTCCGAAACACGCCGGCCCCAATCGATGGGGCCTGGCTGGTAGAACAGGTACGGGACATCGACGCTCTGGTGTTCGCCATGGAGCCCATGGACGCAGCCGTAATCGGAGCAGCCAACCGGCTCAAGCTGATCGCCCGGCCGGGTGTCGGCTACGACAACGTGGATCTGGAGGCGGCGACCCGCAACGGCGTGATCGTCTGCATCGCGGCCGGGACCAACGACCAGAGTGTCGCCGATTTCACCCTTGCCCTGATACTGGAAGCGATGCGCGGCATTTCCCGCGCGTCGACCAGCGTGCGAGCACATGGATGGGAGCGGTTCACAGGAACCGAGGCCTGGCGCAAGAAGATCTGCGTCGTGGGTCTGGGTCGCATCGGCCGAGGTGTGGTCAAACGTGCTCGCGGCTTCGACATGGAGGTGCTTGCTGTCTGTCCGCGGCCGGACCTGGATTTCGGCCGGGAACAAGGTGTGCGTTTCTGCTCACTCGATGAAGCGTTGGCGGAAGCAGACATCGTGACGCTGCATTTGCCCCTCGATCACTCGACGCGGCACATGATCAACGCACGCACGCTGGCACAGATGAAACGAGGTGCTTACCTGATCAACACCTCGCGCGGTGGTTTACTGGACGAAGAGGCCGTTGTGCAAGCCATCCGCAGTGGCCATTTGGCAGGCGTAGCCGTCGATGTCCTGCAGCAACAGGGGGTGGGCAGTCCTAGTTGCCTGATCGATGTCGAAGGCATCACCGTCACGCCGCACATGGCCACCTTTACGCACGAATCCATTGAGAGGGTGGCAATGTCCGTGGCTGAGAGCGTCATCACCGCATTAGCCGGCAGAATGCCGCGCCACGTCATCAATCCCACCGCGTGGGATTGATCGGTGCACGATCACTACCCTACTTTTTCGGCCGAGGCCGCATAATGTCCATCCAACCCGAAACCATCCGCCGTGTCACAGCGAAGCTCTACGACCGCTCGCTACGCGGAATTCCGTCCGACACCCGTTCTGCCCTCCTCGCACTGGAAACCACTGATCGCAGCGAAACCGCCAGGCACACGCTGCGCATCATGGTGGAAAGCGCAGACGCCGCAGCACGCGACAATCACTTCATTTGCTCGGATGCCGGTGTGCCGGTGTTCTTTGTGCGAGTCGGCACCCAGGCGCGCTTCGCGGGCGATGTCCGCCAGGCCATCACCGACGGGTTTGCGGACTTGGTGGGCAACATTCAGCCGCCCCTGCTGCCCCACGTCACCCACCCGCTCACGCTAGAGCGAGGCCATGCTGGCAAGGGCATGCCGCTCACCACCTTTGACCTAGTCGATGGCAGCGACTGTGTGGACATCACCTGCAGCCCCAAGGCACTGGGTTCGGGACGGTGGGAAGCGTTGGAAATCTTCAGTTTTCCCGATCTGGCGACTATCGAGCGATACGTCATCGACACCGTCTGCAAGGCGGGCTCGCAGCCCTGCCCGCCAGTGGTGATCGGTGTAGGCGTAGGCGGCTCTTTCGACTACGCCGCCAAGATGGCAAAGGAGGCCACTTTGCGCCCTATCGGAGAACGCCATGCCGAACCACTGGTGGCCGACATGGAGCGTCGATTGGCTGCAGCCATCAACAAGACCGGTTTCGGCCCCATGGGGACGGGCGGCGATAGTACCGCGCTATCGGTCAACGTGAACTACTGTGCCGGCCATGGTTTTACCCCGGTGGCCGTGGCTTTCAACTGCTGGATCAACCGGCGCACCCGCGCGCGGATCTACAACGACAATCGAGTGGAGATCGTAGAATGAGCATCCGCACGCATCGTATGAATTTCCCGCTGTCGGCCGAGGACGCACGCTCGCTTCGTGCCGGTGACCAATTGATCTTGGATGGCGAAATAGTCGTAACGGCCGGCCTGCCCACGCACCAGCGCCTGCTAAAAGCGCTCGACGGGGCCGAACCGCTACCTCTGCAACTGCACGACGGCTGCCTGTTTCACATCGGCAGCTACAGTCAGGAGGCAGCCGATGGCAGCTTCCAGGTGCTCTATATCAATCCCACCACGAGCACCCGTTTCAATCCCTACATGCCTGCGCTGATCCGCCAGCTGGGTTTGCATGCCGTGGGCGGCAAGGGCGGGCTGGATGCGGCGTCGGTCGAGGCAATGAAAGAGACCGGCTGCGTTTATCTCTCCTTTCTGGGGGGAGGTTGCACCCTGCTGTCGCAATCGCTGCGCGGCGTGCTGGAAATCGGCTGGCCCGATATGCTGACCCACTACCGCGTAGTGCGGCTAAAGGTCGAAGGGCTAGGGCCAGTCACCGTAGCCATTGATGCGCATGGAAACAGTTGCTATGCCGATGCACAAGCGCAGGCCAGCGCCGCCATGGATACCATCCTGTCGGAGCTGGACGCCGGCCGCGCTGAATTCTGCAGGAACGGCCCATAAACAGACACGCAAGATTTTGCGTCTACTTGCCGTATGATTAACGCGTCTGCCCTCCTCCGGACGCGCCCATGATTCGACTAATGCGAGCACCCGATTTAATGCTGGCTCAACATTGGGTCAACCTGCTAACTCAGGCCGGCATCACCTGCCACCTCACGAACCGCTACATGCAAGGCGGCGCAGGGGAAATCCCGGTAGATCAATGCGGCCCGGACATCTGGCTGGAAAACGAACACGACAAAGCCGTGGCCATGCAAATTATTGAGGGTCCAGTAAAGAACGAGCTATTCGGCGCCAGATTCAACTGGCACTGCGGCGACTGCGGAGAATGGCTGGAGCCGCAATTCACCACCTGCTGGCAATGCGGCGCGGCACGTCCTCAAGGTATTGAATAGTCTGGCTCTCACCAAAACTGGGCCGAGCCTTGAAATAGTTTTGGTTTTAACCAAGCGCATCGCTCTGCACGGAAAGCCCTTCCACCATCCTCAACAGCGCCACCATTCCCGGATCATCCATCCCGATAGTTCGATCCGCAAACATGCGAGCGCGCCCTATCCGATTCGGCCTGTCACGGAATTCATCGAGCGCCCTCTGCACGGCATCACGGGCCACAGGTAAGAGACAGTCTTCGTCAGCCGCTGCTTGCAAGGCCACACAAATCGCCTGCAGCCCATCCAAAACCGTTTTATCTCCCAGGCTGGCGCCTCCTCTGGCAGACAAGGCCTCAATCACAACAGTGAGCAGATCCGCAATGTCTGATCGACTCAAACTCGTTTTGCCGGCGCTTTTTTTCGCAGCAGTCATGAATGCCACCGTCAACAGCGTACCGAAACTCGAGCCCGACGCTCTAGCGCTAGCCTGTGCCAACTTTTTAAAAGCCCCGTCCAAATCATCAGGCAGGCTCAACAGTTCTTGCTCAATCAGAACGGCACATTTGTCGAGCGTCGCCCCCAGATCCGCATCGCCCAACCTGCCATCCAATTCATTCAATTCTGGGGCCGCTGCGCGCATCGCGACACACCAACGACCCGTGGCAGCTTTCAATTCAGACTGAGACAACATCAATGCACCCTCCAGAACGGACAATCCGCCGGCGCCGTCAATAACTGCTCCAGCTCATCATCCAATTTCATCAAGGTCAACGACGCACCTGTCATCTCCATGGAAGTCGCATATCTGCCGACCAACGGCTGCACGATTTCAACTCCCTTGCTCCGCATCACGGCAGCCACTCGTCGGAACAGGATATACAGATCTTCCGCTGGCGTCGCCCCCAGGCTGTTAACGATGACCCCGACGCGACTCCCCTGACACAACGCCAACTCAGGCATCAAATGGCTGAGCATCTCATCGGCCAATTCATCAGCGGTTTTCAGCGGCCCACGCCAGAGTCCCGGCTCTCCGTGAATCCCCATGCCGAACTCCATCTCTCCGTCCTGAATCGTGAACGAGGGCTTGCCCGATTCTGGCACCACGCACGGCGTAATCGCTACACCGATAGAACGGCAAGCCTCATTCGCCTTGTTCGCGAGGCGTGTAACCTCTTCGAGCGACGCCCCCGCAGCAGCCTTCGCGCCAGCCACCTTGTAGACCAACACCAACCCCGCCACGCCTCGGCGCTTTTCCTGTTGATCGATCGGCGCGCTCGCCACATCATCCGTCACACGCACAGATGCCGTAGCAATACCCTCCAGCTCAAGCATCTCTGCCGCCATATCAAAGTTCATACGGTCGCCACCGTAATTGCCGTATAGCTGCAAAACACCCGCGCCCCCATCAGCAGCGCGCGCTGCCTCCATGCAATCCGCCATCCGAGGGCCTGCAAAGACATTGCCTACCGCACAACTGTCCAGCAAGCCCTCGCCAACATAGCCCAGAAACACAGGCAGATGGCCCGATCCGCCGCCAGTCACAATACCTACTTTTCCGGCAACCGCTCCTCGGTTGCGCGCAATCACGCGGCCATCGTCACCCATTCGTTTGAGTTCAGGATGGGCGACGCAAAGCCCCTCCAGCATTTCATCGACATAGTGTTGGGGATTGTTGAGAATTTTTTTCACGGGATTGATTCACTCGCTATTTACGCCGCATCGCCTCAGTCGACTTTCAGTCGACCGTCTTTTGCTGCCTGTGTTGCAACCGCATACTCGGCGTTCAACACCTGCGTAAACTCTGCCGGCGTACTGGAATAAGCCACACTGCCGAGCTCAGTCGCGCTCTTGACCGCCTGCGGATCCTTGACCGCCTGCGCGATCAGATTCGCCAGTTGATCCCGCAGCTCCTTGGGCATGCCACTCGGCCCCAATATGCCCACGTAGGTAGTGCCGTCGATATTGCCAAATCCCAGTTCAGCGATCGTCGGCACGTCTGGAATAATGGGATCCCGCTCAGGCCCCAACACGGCCAATGCCTTCAATGCACCGCTCTTGATATGCGGCAGGCAGCTGGGCACCTGATCGAACATCGCATCGATCTGCCCGCCGAGCAGACTGATCAATGCAGGGTTGGCCCCCTTGTAGCTGAGCACCGTGAACTGCGCCTTGAGCAGGCTTTCTGTCTGGATCAACGCCAAATGATTCGGCGTTCCAGGCCCCGAGTGGGCCGCGTTGACCCGCCCCGGTTCTGCGCGGGCATACTCGGCAAAATCCTTCAGTGTTTTGAAACGCTCGTCATTCCCACGGGCCAGCAACACCATCGAGCTCTTGTTCACCAGGCCCAGCGGGGTAAAGCTGTCGCGGCTATAGCTGGTCTTGACCATCTGCGGCACCGTGACGATGACACCGGCCCCGCACAGCAGCAAGGTATAGCCATCCGGATCAGACCGCGCCACCTGTGACGCCCCGATCGATCCGCCAGCGCCGCTTTTATTGTCCACCACCACGGACTGGCCCAGCACTTTTGCCAATGCGGTGGCAATGGTCCGGCCCACAATATCCGTATTGCCCCCGGGCGCGAACGGCACGACCAGCGTCACGGGCCGGCTCGGATAAGACTGCGCCCAGGCAGGCCTGCCGATCGCGGCGCCCACACATAAACCCGCCCCGAGCTTGATCATGCTGCGGCGTTGAATATTCATCTGTCGTCTCCTCTCTTATTGATCGCGTATGGTTTAACGGTCAAAGCGCAACACTGCCGCCATCGCCGCTTCGATTCGTTGGCGTTGTTCAGGCGAGGTTGCCGGCATCGGTGCACGCGGCAGCCCTGCTTCGCAGCCCTGGAGCGCAATCGACGTCTTGATATTCGCGGGCAAGTTATCTCCCACCAGCGCATTCCAGAATGCCAGCATGGCGGCGTGCATCTCGACGGCCTTCACATGATCGCCGGCCTGAACGGTGTTCCATAAATTGACGCATACGCCAGGCAACGCAGCCGGCGTCGCGGCGATCGTGCCGTGCGCACCGAGCGCGAACGACGAATAAAGCAACGCGTCCACAGCGGAATACACCTTGCATCCCTCGGGCACGCCCAACAGCAGATCGGCCATCAGCTTCAGATCGCCCTGGCTTTGCTTGATGCCTTGAACGCCGGGTAATTCGGACATCAGGCGAATCATCTGAGCAGGATTCAGATAATTCCAAGGCACGACGTTATAAATAATGACCGGGGTATCCACGGCCTGTGTCAAGGCCTTGAAATGATTATGCGTGGCCTGCTCATCCGGCTTGAACAGATAATGCACCGGGGTCACCTGCAGTGCAGCGACAGACAGATGCTCGATGGCCTTAGCGCGATTGATGGCATCCCGGGTGCTATTGGAAATAATCCCCGCCACGATAGGCACCTGTCCCGCGACCTCGGCTGCCGTGATTTCCATCACGCGCTTGAACTCGTCGATCGTCAGCGTGTGGCCTTCGCCAGTGCTTCCACCCGGGCAGACACCGTGTACTTGCTTGTCGAGATTAAACCGAATGACCTTGCGCAACGCAGCCTCGTCAATGCTGCCATCTGCCGTAAAGGGGGTAACGAGCGGCGGAATAACGCCGGTGAGATCCAATCCCATACACACTCCGTTTGCAAAAACAATCAATAGGGGTACTATCCCTTTCGCTGAGCTCGAACTATACACCAACTAACATGTTAGTTATATGTTAGTGATAACCCGTAGATCAGGCACAATCAAATTTATGTCCGGCTTGCTGTATTCGACCTATGAACACAACCTCTGTTAAACCCCGCTCGGCAAAGTCGTCCAGCGGCACTGCTGCCACGGCATCGCTCAGCCAGCGCGCCCTCGCCTACCAAGGATTTCGCCAGCAGATCATCGACGCCCGCATCCTGCCAGGCCAGTTCGTCTCTCAGCGCGAGCTGATGGAAATGCTGGAAATGCCGCTTGCGGCGGTCAGGGAACTCATCCCGCGTCTAGAGGCGGCAGGGCTGATCAAAACCGTGCCACAGAGAGGCCTGCAGATCGCTACCGTGGATATGAAGCTGATCCGCAATGCCTGGCAAGTCCGCACGATGATCGAACGCGAGGCGGTGATCAATTTCTGTAGAGTCGTGAATCAGAGCTCGATCAATGAGCTCATCGAAAGCCACGAGGCGATCCTCAAACGCGCGCTGGCATCCACACCTGACGACGCACTGGAGCGCGATGCCCAATCCGTCGACTGGGGGCTGCACGACCAGATGGTCGATGCCATCGGCAACGAAATTCTCTCGGAGATCTATCGGGTCAATAGCCTTCACGTGCGATTGATTCGCTACGATGCCCAGTCGATGCGGCCTGTGCAGGTCGTGCCCGCCATGGAAGAACATCTGGGGTTCTTGAGGGCCTTGGCTGCCGGCGATCACGAACGAGCGCTTGCGAACATGATGCAGCACATCGAGCAATCGAAACACCGTGTGCTGGAGGGCATGTTCGGACTCGAACGCGAGGCATGATAAACAGATATCGCGATGCCCTGCGGTGAGGAAAACACAACGCCCTGATCGCTCAATCGCGACACCGCTCTATTTACGCTTGCTGATGACCCTCGCCGCACGCATGACCAACGGCCCCAGTTCTTGCCGCGCGCGGTCCAATGACCAGCGCGGCTTGGGAACAGAAATATTCACTGCCCCGATCGGCGTACCCGTTTCGTCATAGATGGCAGACGCGACGTTCACATCCCCCGCATAAAACTCCTCATCCGCATAGCCATACTGATCATGGCGCGCTTGCTCAATCAACGTTCGTAACGCAGCCATGTCGGTGGTGGTGCGCGGTGTGTGCTTGATCGGTGTGACAGTCCTCAGCTTCTGATCGAGTTCCGCAGGCGATAAATGCGCCCATAAAGCACGCCCCGACGCGGAGGATATGCAAGGAATACGCGAGCCGACGGGCATGTACTCCGGGATATGGCGCGCCGGGGCAACCCGCATCACAAAGACCATGTTGTCCCCGTCATCTGGGACGCTCAGGTTGACGATTTCTCCGCATTCCTGATTGAGTTGATGCAGCACCGCGTGCGCGTGTTGGAACAACGGCTGCCGATACAGATAGCTGTACCCCAGCCCGACGCCTTTGACGGTCACGCTATAACGCTTGCTGCGTGCGTCCTTCGATAAATAGCCTGTGCGCTCCAGCGTGTACGCCACGCGCTGCGCCGACCCCATCGTGATGCCGTTGATCTGGGCTATCTCCTGCAAACTCAGCGAAGCATGGGCTCGAAACGACTCGAGCACCGACAGCCCTTTCTCCAACGATTGGATCATCAGTGCGGAAGGCTCAGACATTCAAACTCCGAAATTGGCGGAACGTAGATGGCAGCCAGGCGCAGTCATAGCCCTCCCTAGGGAAACCCAGACGTTGCCGCGCTCACGGGCTTGCAGTATAAATTCCAAACATTATATCGCTATACACTTTTATTTATCGTATAGCGATAATAAATAGCAAAAGAAGAGGTAACCGTTGCAGCACAGAAGCAGTCAATCAGCCGCATTCCCGGATCATGTCGAGGTCGCCATTGTGGGCGGCGGCATCATCGGCATCAGTACCGCCTACGCCCTCGCCCGCGCTGGCGTCCGGACCGCCGTGTTTGAAAAGGCGGCGCTGGGCTGTGAGCAGTCTTCCCGCAATTGGGGATGGGTCAGGACGCTGGGACGCGATCTGCCAGAGGTCCCGCTGGCGATACGTTCGAACCAGATTTGGGGCGAAATCCAGGAACAAATAGACGTGGGATTTCGCCGTACAGGCATGCTGTACTTGCAGGACAATGATGCGGACACATCCTCGCACCAAGCCTGGATCGACCATGCACGAGCCTATGGCACCGATGCGCATCTATTAGATAGTGCGGCAGCCAAACGCCTGCTGCCCCAAACCGCCCGAGCCTGGACCGGGGCCATGTACAGCGCCACCGATGGCGTTGCCGAACCCCAATTGGCGACAACCGGGATCGCCGCATTGGCGCGCGCCGCAGGCGCTCAAATTCTGGAGGACTGCGCCGTGCGTGGTGTAGAGCAGTCCGCGGGGCGAGTATCCGCCCTGCTCACCGAAAAGGGGCGCGTCGAAACCACCACAGTATTGATCGCCGCCGGCGCCTGGTCCAGGCTGTTTTGCGGCAACCTGGGGGCTGACTTTCCCCAGCTGAAGGTTCGCGGCTCGGTACTACGTACGACACCCATCGATACCGGCTCGACCGCAGCGATCAACGGCAAGGACTTTACCTGCCGCAAGCGCGCAGACGGCGGCTACACCGTATCGCAGTTCGGCGCGTCGATGGCAGATGTCGTCCCCGATAGTTTCAGATTGATGCGTTATTTCATGCGCTCGTGGCTGGCCAATCGCAGCTTTGTGCGATTGAGATTCGGCAAACGGTTTTTCGAAGAGCTGTCCCTGCCTCGCCGTTATCCCGCGGATCGCGAGTCGCCATTCGAACGCCATCGCGTGTTGGATCCGCACCCGTCGATGCGGGGCAACGCTCAGGCCTGGAAAAAATTGACGGATGCTTTTCCGGCGTTCCATAACGCCCGCATCGCACAATCCTGGGCGGGCTACATCGATGTCACACCGGATGCGATGCCTGTCATGGACGCCGTCCCCGATGTGCCCGGCCTGTTTCTGGCATCGGGATTTTCCGGTCACGGCTTTGGTATTGGACCTGCCGCTGGCGAGGCCATGGCTCAGCTCATTCAGGGCCAACAGACCACCGTTGACTTGAAGCCATTCCGCTATGACCGATACCGTCGCTAAGCCATACGCATAGCGCCATGCCGGCGCCTCACCTCATTCATTCAGTCCAAATAATCACCTCAATAGCAAGGGAATTAGTTCATGGTCAGCCACACCGCCGATTTGCACCGCCAAGCCACGATTGTCGATGGACTGGTTTTCTTTAGTGATGGCAGTACCCGCGACATGTTGAGCGGCGGCGTGAGCGCCATCAACGTCACGATCAGCGACATGGGCGCCGATTTCGAGCAGGCACTCAAGGACGCCATGCTATGGCGGCAACGTTGTGCGGCGCCTGATAGCCCCTGGCTGCTTGTCGAAAATGCCGAAGACATTGCGCGCGCCAAGCGAACCGGCAAGCTCGGACTGATCATGGGTTGGCAAAATGCCAAACCTCTCGGCGATCAAATCGACCGTGTCGCGCTTTTTCACACACTCGGCATTCGTGTCATTCAGCTGACCTACAACGAGGCAAACCTGATCGGCGACGGATGCCTTGAAAAACGCAATGCAGGCTTGAGCGATCTGGGACTGAATATGATCGACGAGATGAACCGCGTCGGCATAGCAATCGACCTGAGCCATTGCGCGCCCCAGACTTGCCTGGACACCGCGGCACGCAGCACCCGGCCCGTCTTTCTGACCCATGCCAACGCCAACGCAGTGATCAAGCGTCCACGCAACAAGTCGGACGACGTCATCAAGGCAGTAGCAGCCACGGGCGGCGTCATTGGCTGCAGCATTCACGCCTACCTCAACTGGAGTGGCGATCCGAAGAAACAACCACTGCTGTCGGACTTCGTCGCGAACGTCAAATATATCGGAGACCTGGTGGGCTACGAGCATGTAGGCATAGGCACCGACTATCCGTCCGTCGACACCTATGAGGCTGTACGCCACGTCATGGTGATGTCGCGTACCAAATACGCCAAATCCGGCGGAGATTTCTCTGATGCCTTTGGCGATGTGATGGAAGCACGATACCCCGTCGAGATGCCCACCCCGGCACAGTTTCCCGCCTTTACCGAAGCGCTGCATCAGGCCGGGTTGAGCGACAGCCAGATTCTGGGCGTGCTCGGCGGCAATTTCGCCCGTGCATTTGCGCAGGCCTGGGCCGCCAACTGAATCTCGCGGAGATCATCATGACATCACTCGTCAGCAGCATTCGCAATGCTGCCCCACAACAGCCCATTGCGCGTTGTGCCAGCGTTACCGCCGCCTTGGTAGCCAGTATGGCTGCGATCTTCCCTGTCACAGGATCCGCAGCGGATGACTACCCCACCCGCCCGGTGCATATCATCGTGCCCTATCAGGCGGGCGGGTCGACGGATACTGTCATCCGCAAATTTGCCGAGCTGGCTGCAGGCAAACTGGGGCAATCCATCGTTATCGAGAACCGGGGCGGCGCAGGCGCGACGCTCGGTGCGCGCGCCATCAAAACGGCAGAACCCAACGGCTATACGCTCGCTATCCTGCCCAGCCCCGTCTATCGCATGCCGCACATCCAGGATATGGGCTATGACCCCACTCGCGATTTCACCTACATCATGATGCTCAGCGGGTATACATTGGGTGTCGCGGTACCCACGGCGTCCCCTCATAAAACATGGGGCGAATTCATCAGCTTTGCCCAACAGCATCCGAACGAAATCACTTATGGCACAGCGAGCGTGGGCAGCGCCTCGAATGTCATGATGGAACAAATCGCGACCCGCAACAACGTGACGTGGCGTCACATCCCGTATAAAGGCGAATCGGATGTCATCACGGCAGTACTGGGTGGCCAAGTCTCTGCATACGCCGGGTCGACAACGGTACAGCCCTTGGTACAGGCTGGAAAAATGCGTATGTTGGTGACGTGGGGCGCGCAACGCAGTGCGCAATATCCTCAGACTCCCACCTTGCACGAACTGGATGGCACCCCGCCCGCCAATGCGCCGTTTGGTATTGCAGGTCCCAAAGGCATGCCGCCTCAGACAGTCGCCAAGCTGCATGCCGTATTCAAAGACATCGCAGAATCTGATGCCTTCAAACAAATCCTGACTCAGTATGGGCAGGAACTGGTCTATATGAATGGCGAGGATTACGCGGCCTATGCGAAAGAGCAGTATCAGCAAGAAGCCGAAATTGTTCAAAAACTGGGATTGGCCTCGAAATAGCCCTCTGCCCTGCCTCACGCGTGCCGGAGATCACCATGTTGACTCGTTCAGTTGTGTTCTTGAAATTGCAATCCAGTATCCGCCGCGCTGCGCGGCTCACCGCAGTAGCCGGATTAGTGGCAGCGCTGCCTGCCACCATCCAGGCCGCCGAATCCTGGCCTGATCAACCGATACGCCTAATCGTCGGCTACCCGCCCGGTGGAGGAACCGACACCGTCGCACGCGTCCTGGCACAACAGCTGGGCAAAGAGCTCAACCAGACCGTCGTCGTGGAAAACCGGGGCGGCGCCAGCGGTACCATCGCAGCCCAACAAGTCGCCCGATCCGCGCCCGACGGCTATACCGTGATGTTCGCCACCGCATCGCCATTGACGGGCGCACCACTGACAGTAAAAGGGCTCACTTATGACCCGATGAGTGATCTCGTCCCCGTCACACGCATCGGCGGGGGTCCATTCATCCTGGTGGCGAATCCGAAATTTCCGCCCAATAACCTGCGCGAACTGGTCGACTACGCAAAGGCGCATCCAGGCGAGGTGAACTACGCCTCGCCTGGCATCATGACCGCCAATTATTTCTTTTCCGAGCAATTGAACATGGACTCGGGTATCCACACGGTACACGTCCCGTATAAAGGCAGTTCGGCCCTGTTGAACGACACCATGGCGGGCCAAGTGCAATACACCCTGGATACCCCGGGCACAACGCTGCCGCTGATTAAAAACGGCAAACTCAAGGCACTGGCCGTCTTCAGCGAACAACGCCTGGAGCGGGCGCCAGACATCCCGACCGCGAAAGAAAGCGGCTTTCCGGCATTGGTAGGCGGCTCATGGTATGGCCTGCTGGTACCGAAAGGAACGCCGCCTGAAATCGTCGATGCCTTGTACAGAGCAACCAAAACCGCATTGAAAAATCCCGACGTCCGCCGCACCATGGAGGATAGAGACGTCATTATCGAGGGCAGTTCCCCAGCAGAGTTTCGAAAATACTTGACCGCGGAATTCGACCGGTGGAAATCCGTCACGCAAAAGCTCGGCATCACGCCACAATAATTCCGCTCGCTCTTCGAGAACGATCACGCTTGACCACCTACTAGAGATTGCCATGTCCACTACGACATACGCTCCCGACCTCACTGCAGGCAGCGCCCCCTCATCGATGCGTCCCACCCTGGCTGGCCTGAACCATATGATCTCGGCTGGCCACTACCTCGCCACACAAGCGGGTATGGACGTTCTGCAGCAAGGCGGCAACGCCATCGATGCCGGCGTCGCGGCGGGCATTGCGCTAGGTGTGGTCCAGAGCGATATCGTCAACGTTGGCGGTGTGGCGCCCATCCTGGTCTACGAAGCAAAATCAAATAAAGTATGGAGCATTTCCGGGCTGGGGTACTGGCCTCGCGCTACCCGCCTGGAAACATTCATGCAGAAATTCGGCGGGACCATTCCCGCTGGCGTTCTACGTACAGTCATCCCGGCCGCACCGGATGCCTGGATCACGGCGCTGGAGCGTTTTGGCACAATGAGTTTTGGCGAGGTCGCCGCCGGCGCCATACGGCTGGCTCGCGAGGGCTTTGTCATGTATCCCCTGATGGCAGAGGTGATAGCCGACAACGCCAAAAACTACGCCCGCTGGGCCTCGAGCGCCGCTGTCTACCTGCCTGGCGGCAAGCCTCCTGTCGCTGGATCCATCTTTCGTCAAACCGATCTCGCCGCCAGCCTCCAATACATGGCAGATGAAGAGCGCACCTGCCAAGGCAGCGGCCGACAGGCAGGTCTCGCAGCCGCACGCCGCGCCTTTTACGAAGGCGATATCGCAACCGCTATCGTCAACTATCACAAACAAGAAGGCGGTTGGCTGACCCATGAGGACTTGCGCGATTTCTCTGTCGAGGTGGACCCTGCACTGAGCATCGACTTTCGAGGCACACAGATCCATAGCTGCGGATTCTGGTGTCAGGGCCCGTCGCTGCTGCAAATGCTGAACATCCTCGAATCGCGAGACTTGCGTGCGCTCGGCCACAACTCCGCCCCGTACATCCACTTGCTGACCGAGGCCATCAAGCTGGCCTTTGCAGACCGCGAAGTGCACTATGCCGACCCGCGCTACGCCACCGTGCCGCAACAGGAGCTGCTATCCAAAGCCTATGCCGCTGAACGCCTGGCCATGATTGCGATGAACCATGCAGGCCCCGACATGCCGGCGGCAGGCCGCTTGCCACAGAATCGTCCTATCCCTATGCAGCCCGCGACGGCTGACGATACGGCCCGCACCGATCCTCGCTTGGACACTTCGTATGTCGCCGTCGTTGATAAAGATGGCAATGCGTTTTCCGCGACTCCCAGCGACGGCTCATATAACACGCCTGTTATTCCGGGCACGGGATTGTGCGCATCCGGGCGCGGCAGCCAATCCTGGGCGGATCCCGAGCACCCTTGCCGCGTCGGCGCAGGGCGCCGCCCTCGCCTGACGCCCAACCCGTCCCTGGCAATCAGGCCTGGACAATACGCCATGCCCTTTGGCACACCCGGAGGGGACGTGCAGTGCCAGGCGATGCTGCAGACCTTTCTGAATATCGAAGTGTTCGGTATGGAACTGCAGCAGGCTATCGAAGCCCCTCGCTTTGCGACGTTCAGTTTTCCCTCATCGTTTGAACCCCATAACGCGATGCCTGGCCGTCTCATGATCGAGGATATGGTGGACCGCAGCATCGGCGATGAATTGACCGCGCTGGGCCACGCCGTGCAGTGGTGGGCAGGCCGCAGTTGGCGCGCCGGCGCAATGTGCGCGGTGAAATATGATCAACAGACAGGAGTCCGATGGGGTGCGGCGGACCCGCGCAGGCCGGCGTACGCCAGTGGTTGGTGACGTCAAAAACATTTCCACACCAAAGCACATAGCAAGCGACAAGCTGTGCTACACCATGGAACTCGAGCGCGGCGGCATGCGCGACACTGGCGCACAAGGCGCTATGCTATCTAATGATCAATTAACGTTTTTCATTTCGAAAAAACGAATAAAAGGATAGTCATGTCCCGCCATATTTCCATGCGCCATCTGCGCTGTTTTGTCGAGGTCGCCCGCAGCGGCACCTTCACCGCCGCATCCGCCCGGTTGTACATGACGCAATCCTCGCTCACAAATGTCATCCAGCAGTTTGAGGAATCCGTCGGCGTAAAACTCTTCGACCGCAGCACGCGGCGCGTCTCCATGACTGCAGAAGCCGAACGCTATCTCGTCGAGGCCGAACAACTCATCAAGCGCTTTGACGCATCCATTTCCGATTTGAGAGCTTTCGCCAGCTTGCAGCGCGGCCATATACGACTCGCAGCGGCCGCATCCGTCATTGATTACTACCTCTACCGAGTCATAGATATCTTCAAAAAGGACTTCCCGGAGATCACGATTTCCATCCGGGATGCAGGATCAAGGCAGGTAGAGAAAATGGTCGCCGAAGGTACCATCGACTTCGCGATTGCTGCCCCCCATCAAGGCCTGGAAGACCTGATGTACAACCCGCTGCTCACCGACCGCTACGGCGTGATCGTCGACAAGGATGATTCTCTGGCGAACGACACAAGTGCACTGAATTGGAACAGGCTGGATCCGGAGCACTACGTCGGATTCAGCTCCGATACGGGAATCGACTCATTTCTGCGAAAGCACGCGCAAGGCTTCCGTATGCGAGACGGCCATCGCGATGAGGCGTCGTCAACCACATCACTGTTCTCGCTGCTGAAAATACCGGGGCGTTACTCCATCGTGCCCGCACTCACTGCCACACATGAACTGGCGACTGAGCGCCTGAAGTTTCGCCCCCTGAAAGGACCGGAACTTTCACGCGAAATATGCCTGATCTCCCGCCGGCTTCGCTCGCTCGCACCAAGTGCCGATGCTTTTCTGAAAACCTTCGAACAGATCCTGCAAACCACCCCCACCCCCAAGCATGTCAAGATCGCAGTCAATCCATCGAAATCCCGGCCTGTTTAATGATCTCCTTCAGCTTGATTGTTTCCGTACGGATACGTTCAGCAAGTACCGCCGCAGTCCCTCCTTCAATCACAAAGCCCATCTCTTTCAATTTTTCCTGATTAGCAGGGTCTTTCAGCGCCGTATTGAACGCTTGATTGAGTTTGTCGACAACGGTCGATGGCGTTCCTGCTGGCGCGAGAATGCCATACCAGGCGGTCAGTTCATAGCCAGGAATGCCTGACTCCGCAACAGTCGGTAGATCGGGATGAGCAGCAAGACGCTGCTTACTTGTGACGGCCAATGCGCGTAATCTCCCCTCTTTGACCAACGGCATCGCCTCGGGTACGACAGCGATCATAAAAGTGGTTTGATTGCCGATTAGATCCGTCAGAGCAGGAGCACCGCCCTTATAGGGCACATGCACCAGACTGACTCCCAGCTTGCGCTTATAAAGCTCTGCCCCCAAATGGGATGGCGTGCCGCTGCCGGCCGAGGCGAAACTATAGGCAGCTTCGTTATTCTTCAAAAAGGTATTGAGCTCCGTCATCGTGCGAGGAGACAATTGGCCATTGATCACCACCACATGGGGCAAGGTGCTGGTCAGAATAATAGGAGCAAAATCTTTCTGAGGGTCAAAGGGCAAGTTCTTGTATAGACTGGGATTAGCAGCTAATGCAGTCGATGTTGCCAGCACTAGCGTATAACCATCTGGCTTTGCCTTGGCGGCATAACTCGTACCGATATTGCTGCCCGCCCCGGGGCGGTTCTCAACAACGACCGGTTGCCCCAATTGCTCGCTGACACTCTTACCCAGCAGCCGGGCCACCAAATCGGTTGACCCTCCCGCCGCGTACGGAACGACTATACGAATGGGTTGATCAGGATAGCTGGCCAATACGGCTGGTGCCGCCATACCGGCAGCCAATATCAACAGCGCTCTACAGAAACTGCGTCCGGTGATTTTCATACATTCCCCTTGAGATCATTGATATATGAAAGGCGGTATGTTCCGCCCCAAACCCTCGAGCCGCGCAGTATGGCTGCGCAGCTCAACGACTACGATGCTGCCAACGTATATCCTTGCTGCTGATCGCGATGACTCATCTGCGCTACGCGCTCGACACGTGGACCATAGCCTCCGCCACCGGGTGTCCTCATGATGATTTCATCACCTGGCTGTATCCAATGTGGCTGTCGACTATTCACTGCTTGACCGTTAATCAGCAGCGCTCCGCAGGCGCCATCCTCGCCCCCCGCAATACCGGGAGCCGCAACAGTGATTCGCTCCGTCATGAAGACAACCGACATCGGTGCGTGATGCCGGCTGACAAAACAAATCTCCTGCCCCAAGCCGCCTCGATAACGCCCCTCTCCACCTGAACCGCTGCGAAGCGCTTTGTATTTGAAAAGTAGCGACGCCTCCCTCTCCGCAACCTCCACAGGAGTCGGAGAGATATTGCTGGGCCATGCCATCACTGAAGCTCCGTCCTTGCTGGACGATGCGCCCATGCCTCCGTTGTAAAACAACACGATGGCAAAAGGCTTTCCATTACTGCGAGTGCCACTAAAGTTGGCAATCCACAACGGCGAGCCCGCACCCGCAATCACCGCCTGCGGAATGACTTGCGCCATCGCGCCGAACACAACCGTGGGGACGTAATGCCCGGTGCAAGCACGGCCGCCGACGGGTGCCGGCTGGCGAGGATTCAACAAGGATCCTTCGGGAGCCATGACCTTGATGGGGCGAAACAGGCCATCGTTATTGGGCAGGTCGGGCAGGAGCAAGGACTTGATCGCGTAGACTGACATCGCCGTGGTGTACGGCAGGACGCAATTGATTCCTCGAGCCTGCTGGGGTGAAGTGCCAGCGAAATCGCAAGTGATGGAGTCGCCTTCGATTGTCACTTCGATGGCGTACCGGAACAACTCCTCAAAGCCATCGGTGTTCATCTCATAACGGTATTTCCCGTCGGGCAAGGCGCTGATCGCTGTCCGCATCGCGGCCTCGCTGCGCTCGAAAAGTGCCTGTGCCAAACCATCTATCTCACTCAGGGCGTATTCGGACAAGAGCGCATCAAGCCGGCCATCGATCAACTCCAACGCCCCGACCTGTGCCCAGATATCTCCGACGGTCTGTTCCGGCGTACGAACATTGGTGCGCAGGAGTTGCAGCAACGTTTCGTCCACCTTGCCGTCACGCAACAATGGCATCAAAGGAATATGGAATCCCTCTTCGAACAGCTCTCGTGTATCCACCGAGCGGATCTTGCCGCCGATGTCGGGGACGTGCGCAGTAGAGGCCGCGAACGCCACCAGCACACCCTGGTGAAACAAGGGCTTGACCAACGTAACATCATTCAGGTGTCCGGTGCCGACCCAGGGATTATTCGTGATGTAGATATCGCCTGGGCGCATCGATTGCGCCCCGAAACGTTCGATCACGGCTTGCGTCGTGCGTGGCAACGTACCGATGAACGACGGAATACTGCCGCTATTCTCCGACAACGATCGCCCCTGCGAATCCGTCATCACAACAGCGAAATCATTCGCCTCTGTCGAGAGCGTAGAAAACGAAGTACGTACGATCAGCTTGGCAGCTTCGTTGACGATCGAGCGTATCCGCGCCCAGAACACCTCCAGGAAGATCGGATCCGCCGCCACATCGGGGGAATAAGGCTTGTTCATGCTTGCTCCAGAATATCGACGATGAGATTTCCGCTGGCCGATTGTGTGACTCGGCCCCGGGGACCGACAACGAGCGTTGAACCGGCGTCCTCGACCAGCAACGGGCCCATCGCCTCGAATCCCGCCCGCAGACTGGCGCGATCGTAGACAGGCGTATCGGCGTAGTCGTTGTATTCGCGGAAATACACTTGGCGGTGCGCCTTCGGTTGAGCGTTTGCCCCCGCCTCCAGCACCTCATTTGGCGGCGCCTGCCGCGGTGGAGCTTCGCCCGAGACCCTCAGATTCATCAGTTCCACGGGGACATCGGGTGGCGTCCTGCCGAACTTTTCTCGATATCCCTCTTTGAAAGCCGCAGACAGGATCTCTCGCACCTCAGCTTCTGACGCAGCCCCCTCGCCATGATAGGGTCCTGCGGGCAATGCCACCGTTAACGTGAACCCCTGCCCCACAAAGCGGCCATCCGCATATCGCGCCAAGCGCACCGGCCCAAAGGTCGCTTCAAGACTATCGAGCGACTGACACACCTGACTTTCCAGATCTCGAAATGCTTGCTCCAGATTTTGCAGCGAATCCGTATCCGGGCGCACGCTGACCGTACGCGAACGATCTGTCCGTGCCGCTGCGACCAGCAAACCATAGGCGGACGCCACGCCCGCCGCTGGTGGACAAACCAGCTTGCGCACCCCCACCTTCTGCGCCACGTAATAACCATGCAACGGGCCGCCGCCTCCGGTGCATAGCAGCACGAAATCGCGTGGATCCCGGCCTCGCTCGGCAACGTGTACACGCGCTGCGCCAGCCATGTTCTCAGCCACGATATCGTGAATACCCCAGGCCACACCGACGACGTCGCGACCGACTTGCTCACCCGTCGCCGCGAGCTGCTGACGAGCCAGAGGCACGTCAATTTGCATCGTGCCGCCAGCGAAGTACTCGGGATTCAGATACCCCAGCACCAGATTCGCGTCCGTTACCGTCGCATCCTTGCCGCCCAAACCGTAGCAAGCAGGCCCTGGTTCAGATCCCGCGCTCTGCGGGCCGACTTTCAATAGACCCAATGCGTCACGATGCGCGATACTCCCGCCGCCCGCGCCGATCTCAATCAAGTCCACCGTAGTGATGCGAATCGGCAAGCCACTGCCCTCGGCAAAGCGCTTTTGCCGAGCCGCCTCAAAACCATAAGCAATTGCCGGATTGCCATCTTCGACCAGACATAGTTTGGCAGTCGTCCCGCCCATATCGAAGGCCAACAGATTGGATAGAGAATCTCGCAAGCTGTAGTGCGACGCAGAAATCGCGCCTGCGGCCGGCCCTGACTCCAGCAACTCGATAGGTGCACGACGCGCCTCATCGACGTGGCAAAGACCGCCATTGGACAACATCATCAACACGTCAGTGGGTAGGCCCAGTGCCTCCAACCGCTGCTGCAACGCCGTGAGATAGCGACGAGCCAACGGCTTGACATACGCGTTGGCACAAGTCGTCGACATACGTTCAAACTCGCGAATGACCGGTGCGACCTCGCTCGACAAGGTAATGTCCAAATCAGGATACACGGCGCGCAAGGCGTCTCGCACAGCGACCTCATGTCGGGGATCGACATAAGCATGCAACAGGCACACCGCGAGAGACTTCACCCCCTCATCCACCAGCGGAGCCACCGCACGCCGCACCTCATCGAGGTCGACTGGCGCGAGCTCCTCGCCGCCAGCATCCATCCGGGCGCTAATCTCGGCACGCCAGCGGCGCTGCACCAATGCGGGCGCCGCTTCGATGTTCAAATCATACAGATCGTATTTGCGCTCATTGCCGATCTCGACCACATCGCGAAAGCCCTGCGTCGTCAATAGGCCAGTCGCCTCGCCACGCCGCTCGATCAAGGCATTGGTAAACAAGGTCGTAGCATGAACAATACGCTTGACGTCCGCTGGCTGAATGCGGCATTGCTCGATCAACGATTTCACACCATTGGCCACACCCTCGGCCGGGTCCCCATGAGTGGTCAGCACCTTGAGCGACTGCAGGGCTCCCCCGTCATAATTGAGGGCAACCACATCGGTGAATGTGCCCCCTATATCAATCCCTATAGCCCAGGTCGACATGTGCACTTTGCTCCTTCAGATCGGAATGATGGAATGAATGCCAACCATGATAGAGAGATGACTCTCATGATTCCAACGAAAATTATCGGCTTATTATTCTGTTTTTACGATAAATAGAAAGCGCCGTATTGTTCCGGAATCCATCCTGCACATTTTCCACACCATGCAGACAAACCCGGCTTAATCCGTCTCAGCGCTATCAGTGGATACGCTACGACCGCCATACCACCAGCGGTGCCATGGCGGCGCAATATGTCCATCAGCATGTGGGCGAAGTACGAGGCGCCATGGAACTGGTATCACGCAAACTAGATGCCGACAGCAGAGGTCGGCGGGCACTACTACAAGCTATCCGAGCCGGCTTGGCGCGAGGTCCTCAGGCCGCGCGGCTCATCGCGAACGAATAGAATGTAAACGAGCTCAACGACGGGCCATCGACAACGGCTCAAGCGCAGCCAGAAAATCAGCCGGAATCGGTGCTGGCCGACGGGTTTGCTTATCGACATAGACGTGCACAAAGTGTCCCGCAGCGCGCGTCTCTGTGTCGCCTACTTTAAAGATACCAACCTCGTATCGAACACTCGATCGGCCAATATGCGCGACACGCAGACCTGCCTCGAGCGCATCGGGAAAGGACACTGACGCGAAATACTGGCAACCGGTTTCAACGACCAGACCAATCGTGCTGCCCGATGTAAAGTCGAGCACGCCACACTGGATCAGATAGTGATTGACCGCCGTGTCGAAATACGAATAGTAGGTCACGTTATTGACATGCCCATACACGTCGTTGTCCATCCATCGCGTCTGGATCGGGACAAAGACGGGATAGTCGTTACGGCTGATGGGTTGTGGCCTGCTCATACTATCTAGTCCGACGAGACGAAGGATAGGCCACGTCGTGGCTGGCCAACATTGATTCAGGCAGTGTGCTGATGAACTCCGCAAAGCCCTTTCCACTGACCGCGATATGCTCGATCATTGCCCGCACGGCGGCGTCTTCGTCGCCTGCGATGATGGCATTCGCAATCAGCTGATGATCCAACGCAGACTGCCGCATACGCCCGGGTAGCTGGAACGGGTTGCGGCGATAACTCTGCGTGCGCCGCCGAGCCATGCGGACTTGCTCGGCCAGGAACCGATTACAACAGCCTTGGTATATGGCCTCGTGAAAATCAGCATTTGCCTGGCCATAGGCGACCAAGTCATCCCCGGCACTCAACTGCAGACACAACTCCATTGAGT
This sequence comes from Bordetella tumbae, assembly GCF_054780995.1. Taxonomy (NCBI): domain Bacteria; kingdom Pseudomonadati; phylum Pseudomonadota; class Betaproteobacteria; order Burkholderiales; family Alcaligenaceae; genus Bordetella; species Bordetella tumbae. The sequence continues at coordinate 24,022 of NZ_BAAGVG010000025.1, read as the reverse complement.
CCAGCATCATTTGCCGCCACGGCTCTTGCATCCTGCGAGCCGCCAGTTTCGCGCAAGAAGCCTCCATCTCGGCCAACAATTCAAACATCGCACGCAACTCGCTAATCGACATCCGCGCAACGAATATGCCCTGCCGAGGCACAATCTCCACCTGCCCTGCCATGGCTAGCTGTTGAATCGCCTCGCGCACCGGGGTCCGCGACACGCCAAATCGATCTGCCAGCTTGCGTTCGTCCAACACATCGCCAGGCAACAATGCTCCGTTGTCGATGTCGGCCTCGAGAGAAGCTCGGATATCGATCGCCAAACCAGTTTTTTTGGTACTTCCAGGTGACATCTCAATTTCTTCCATGGCATCAGTGCAGAACGTCCTGCAGCACCAAGGTAAAGGCGGGCACATAGGTGACCAGCATCAACACGGCAAACATGGCCAAGATACATGGCCAGATCGCCCGCGTGACTTCCCCTAACTTGAGCCCACTTACGGCCATTCCAACAAATAAGCAGTATCCAACAGGCGGCGTAGCCATTCCCATGGCCACATTGGTAACGATGATAGTTCCAAAATGAATGGGGTCGACCTGAAAACTAGCGGCGATTGCCATCAGCAGCGGCCCCAGGACAACCATAATAGCAATTTCGTCCATGATTGCCGCCAGCAACATAAACATCACGTTCAGCGCCAGCAGCATTTGCCATTTTTCGTGGATATGCGCAGTCAGCCATTCGGTCAGATGATGCGCCAACTGCGCTTGTGCCACAATGATTCCAAACCCGCTGGAAAACGCGATGATGGACATGATGATCGCCGTAACAGAAAGCGCGCGCCAGACAATCGCTGGAAGGTCATTCAACTTCAAGCGGCGCTCGATCACCGTCCCGACAAAGATGGCGTAGACGCAGCTGACAACTGACGCCTCCGTCGGGGTGAATATTCCTCCATAGATCCCGCCCAATACGATGACGGGGGCAAGCAAGGCCCAGATTCCACCTCGCAGGGCGTCTCGCACCTCGGCAAATGTCGCCCTCGGAATCGTCGCCACCTTGTGTCGCTTGGCATGCAGATAGCAGATGATCATTAGACTGATCGCCATCAGCAAGCCAGGCAGGATACCTGCCGTAAACAGCCGTGAAATTGACTGTTCGGCGATAACTCCCCAGATCACAAAGGCAATAGATGGCGGGATAAGCGGGGCGAGAACACCTGCGCATACGACAAGCGCGACGGCAAAGCCCCGCTGATAACCGCGTTGCGTCATGACGGGAATCATGATGGCGCCAATCGCCGCCGTCGTCGCCGGCGCTGATCCTGATATCGTCGCAAAAATCAACGCGGCGACCACAGTCACGTGTCCAAGGCCCCCTGTCAGGTGGCGAACAAAGACATCGGCAACACGCACAAGGCGCTCAGACAATCCTCCGGCGCTCATCAGTTCGCCGGCAAGCATGAAAAATGGAATAGCCAGCAAAGAAAAGGATTGCGTGCTTGCCACGAAACTCTGTGATAGCAGGATGAGATCAATATCTGCGATCCACAGCGCCCCTACCACGACCAGCCCAATGGCGAAAGCAAATGGCACGCCAATGACAACCAGGCTGCCAAAACCCGCAGACAGCATCCAGGCGAGCGCGCTCATCGTTGCCCTCCTGCTCCGTACACCACACGTTCCAGAGCAAATATGGTGAGCAAGATTCCAAATCCAGGCGCTACGGCATGCAGCAATTCCAACGGGTACTCTGACGCCGCCGACAACATCCCACGGGTTTCGAGCATGTAGTCGATCCCCGAGCGCACCAGCGCTATCCCCAGACCCACGACGCATAAAGCAATGATGCGCTCCACCAGTGCCCTACCTGCCGGCGGCAACGAGTCAGGCAACAACGACATGCGCGCGTGCAATCCGTTACGCACGACCAACGCCGTAGAAATAGCGATAATCCAGGCAAAACCCAGTAAAGCGATCTCCTCACTCCATGACAGCGCCTGACCCAGCAAGTATCGCGAAAACACCTGCAACGTCAGGACGAACAACATGATTAAAGTCAGGGCCACGACCACCATCCGCAGCCCCCGGTCCAATCCATCAAAAAACCGATGCATGCGCCCTCCCCCCTGGCATGATTACTGGGCACTGTTGAGGGCTTGATCAAGCAACGCTGATCCCACCTTGGGGCGATACTTGTCATATAGCGGCGCGACGGCACTCCGAAACGCCGACACATCGGTGATCTCATTCACGGCCATTCCGTTATCGGCCATGACTTTGCGTAAAGCGGCGTCATTCTGAGCGCTTTTGACACGTTGCGCATCGGTGGCCTTCTTGCCGGCCGCGATCACTTGTTGTTGCTGTTCGGGCGTAAGCTTGTTAAAGGCGCGCTTGGATATCAACAGTAAATTCGTGGAATAGCTGTGGCCAGTTAGCGAAAGAAACTTCGTGACTTCGTATAACTTATTGCCCGCAGCGACCGCCAACGGTACTTCCAAACCATCAATCGTGCCCTGTTGCACGGCAGTAAAAGTTTCGCCCCACGCCATGGGCACGGCCGAACCATGCATGGCATTGAACATGTCTATGAATACCGGATTTTGCATCACCCGGTACTTCACGCCCTTGACGTCTTCCGGGGCGGCAACGGGGCGTTTATTGTTGAGCATATGGCGAAATCCTCCCTCGGTGAACCCGAGCACAATGACGCCTTTGGCTTCGAGCTTCTTCGCCAACTGTTCTCCTACCGCCCCGTCCAGGACCTGATACGCATTGTTCGCACTGGCGTAAAGAAACGGCAGATCATTCAGCCCAAAAGCAGGCTCCAGCTGAGCCACAACGGAATTAGTAATGACCGCAGCGTCGACCGTCCCAAAGCGCAGCCCCTCCAACATTTGCTTCTCGTCGCCCAACTGCCGATTCGGGTAGTACTGCACCGTAATACTGTCGCCAGCGCTCTCTTTGAGCGCATCGCTGAAATAATGCGCAGCAAGCGCATAGGGATCGTCAGGACTGTCAGTCGTGGTCCAGCCGATTTTCAATATCGATTGTGCCCATGCACCAGCAGGTATCACCAAGGATAGTGCCAACGTTGCCAGCCAGGCTTTTGCCGTGTATTTCATGTTGTCTCCTCTGTGGATTTTTTATAGCGTGTAGATAAAGTCTTTAAGGATCTGGTTAAACAGTGCAGGTTCTTCCAGATTCAGTACATGACCGCTTCCTGGAAATACTGCCAATCTGGCACCGGGCCAGTTACCGGCGAGATATAGACTCGGCTGCAGACACGGTGCGTCCTGATCACCACATAGAATCAACGCGGGCAGCGAGGTCGTGCGCAGTTGTGCCTCAAAGTCCCACAAAGACGGTCTCGAACCCTGAACTCCTCTCAGCGTATTAGCGAGCCCTCGCGAATCATGCTCAGCCAGCTGGGAGAGAAACTCCGCAAATCCCCGTGGATCCTTACGCTTGTAGCTATCGCGAGTCAGGTCCACATCGCAAGCCCGCACAAACGCTCCCGTGCCTTGCGCGGCGACTTGATCGGACATGGCTCGAAAGGCAGCCTGCTTGCTGTGATAGAGCTGCGGTTCGGATCCCGAGCCACAACTCGCTATCGTTGCCGAACGCACCCTTGCCGGGAAATCTAGGGCGATCTGCACCGTGACAAAGCCCCCCATGGACAACCCAACGATATGAGCCTTTTCAATCCCCAAATGATCCAACAGGGCGATTGCATCGCGCGCTGACTGCTGTTGGGAATAAGAACCAAGGGCCTCTGGTACACCAGAAGGCAGATAGCCACGGGCGCTATACGTGATGCAAGTGTGACTTCGTGCCAAGGCACGCACCTGGGGCTCCCAGCTTCTGAAGTCGCCCGCCAATTCATGAATGAACAGGATAGGGCTGCCGCTTCCCGTGACCTCGTAATAGAGGGAGGTGTCATGTACCTGGGCGAAAGGCATTGCTGAACCATTACTCGAAAGAATATTAATGGCCGGAATTTTGTATTAGATCCCTTTCTGGCACATCAGTGTTTTCCATATGTTTTAATTAAATTAGTCGTGGTATACCTTAAACACATTCAACAAATACCAAAAAAGAGGTGAACATGGAGGAACAGCAATCCACTCCCCCGACGCTGCACGTCGAGGACGCCATTGCGACGATTCGTCTTAATCGGCCAGCCCAGGCCAACCGCATCGAACCAGAAGACCAACAGACCCTGATTGAGCACTGCCAACTGTTGGCCAAGAGTCCGCGCGTACGGGCCGTGATCCTGACAGGAACAGGCAAACATTTCAGTGCGGGCGCCGATCTCACCACCCTGCTGGAATCGACCGAGGAATCGCCGGGGACCGAGTTGGTAGTCAATCCGTTTGCAGCCATGGTCAGTGCGGTAGAACACCTGCCCCAACCCGTGATTTGCGCGCTGAACGGCGGGATTTATGGCGGCGCAACCGATCTGGCGTTGGCCTGCGATCTACGGCTTGGCACGCCCGCCGTAAAGATGTTCATGCCGGCGGCCCGATTGGGGCTGCACTACTACCTGGACGGCATGCGGCGTTATGTCTCGCGCCTTGGCTTTAACACGGCGAAACGCTTGTTTCTGTTTGCGGAAAATCTAGACGCCGAACAAATGCTGGCTACAGGGTTCATCGACCGGATCGTACCCGCAGACCAACTGCAGGATGCCGCGCGCGAAGCGGCCCTTACCGCAGCCAGTATGGCCCCGCTGGCGGTCCAGGGGATGAAGGCCGCGCTCAATGATCTCGCCCAGGAACGATTAGACCCGCAGAAATTTGCGTTACGCGAATCGCAGTGCCTGCGGTCGGACGACATTCGCGAAGGCGTCAAAGCCTGGAAGGAAAAGCGGACACCCCTTTTTGAAGGCCGTTGATCAGATTGATCAGCTTGGGCCGGACATCCACTGCATGACATGCGCCGAGCCCGCTAATAACAACCTTAGAGGAGACAAAGTAGATGAAATTCGTCCACCAAAACTTGCTGCGTTCTGCTGGAATCCTGACGATGATGCTCGCCTGCAGCGGCACTGCATTCGCCTCCAACTACCCCAACCAGCCCATTCGGCTCCTGCTTGGCTATACCCCCGGGGGAGCCGCTGACGCGACAGCTCGATCTATCGCGCCCAAGCTCAGTGAAGTACTCGGGCAGCCTGTCGTCATCGAATACAAGGCCGGCGCAGGCGGAGGCATTGCCGCCGAAGCCGCAGCGAGGGCTACGCCGGACGGATACACACTGCATCTGATCGATTCCGGCGCCATGGTCATTTTGCCGAATATCCGCAAAATCAACTTCGATCCGCTCACTTCCTTCACGCCCATCGGCATGGCGGCAGATAGTGGCTTGGTACTGGTCGCACATCCGTCCTTGCCTGCCAAAACGCTGCCGGAACTCATCGCCCTCCTGAAGGAGAAGCCGGGTCAATACAGCTACGCCACATCGGGTGTAGGCGGCGGAGGCCACGTCGCCGGCGAACAACTGAAAATCGCAACAGGCACATCCATGCAACACGTCGCGTATCGCGGAGGCGGCCCTGCCATGGCAGACCTCATAGGCGGCCAGATATCGCTGGGCGTCTCTACGCTGGCTCCGGCCATCCCCCAAATCCGAGCCGGCACGATTCGGGCATTGGGAGTGACCTCTTTAAAACGATCATCGTCGATTCCCGACGTTCCTACGATTGCTGAACAAGGCGTCGAGGGCTTCGAAGCCCTCAATTGGTTTGCCATCGTCGGCCCCAAAGGCCTACCCGACGACGTCGTCAAAAAGGTCAATAGCGCCTTGAAAACAACGTTGGCCAGCAAGGAAGTCCAGCATGCCCTGCAAGAGCAAGGGCTGGACGCCATCGGCGGCTCGCCAGAGCAATTGATGCAGCAAATCCGCACAGATCTCGATAAGTGGAAAACCGTCGTACAAACCGCAGGTATCAAAGCAGAGTAAATAAATGTCTTCTTCCCCGCTTTCCGGCATCAAGGTGTTAGAACTCGCACAGATCATGGCAGGCCCGACCTGCGGCATGATGCTCGCGGACCTAGGCGCCGATGTCATCAAAATCGAAAAATTGCCCCACGGGGATGATTCCCGCGTCTATACCGGCGCCTCGACCAAGGCACTCCCCGCTCCCTTTGTCATGCTCAATCGCAATAAACGCGGTATGGCAATAAACCTCAAGCTGTCTGCGGGGCAGGAAATCATGCAACGCATGGCTCGCTCGAGCGACGTGTTCTTAGAGAACTATCGAAAGGGCACGATGGACAAGCTGGGTCTGAGTTGGGACACCCTGTCCGAACTCAATCCCCGCCTGATTTATTGCTCCATCTCCGGTTATGGACGTACGGGCCCCTATGCCGATAAGGGCGGCTTTGACCTCATCGCACAAGCCTTCGCAGGCCTGCTCAGCGTCACCGGCGAAAAGAACGGGCAACCCGTCAAGCCTGGGAACTCGGTCGCAGATATCAATTCCGGCGTGCTGGCTGTCGTCGGCGTTCTGGCCGCACTGCTGCATCGTGCGAATAGCGGCAAAGGACAGTACGTAGAAACCTCGCTCATCGAGTCGTCGCTACAACAAATGTATTGGTTCGCGGCGATGTATTTCCAGACGGGCCAGTCCATGGGAGCCTCGGGTTCGGCTCACCCCTTGGCAGCCCCCTACCAAGCGTTTCGTACTCAGGACAGTTGGCTCGTCCTAGGCGGAGCGAACCAAGCAAACTGGGAACGCATCGCGGATATGCTGGGTCATTCGGAATGGAAATCCGATCCGCGATTCGCAACAAACGCCGCCCGCAAACTACACGAAGACGAGCTGGCTGAAGCCATCTCAGCGGAGCTGCAGAAAGACACGACCGAATGCTGGATCACCCGCTTCGATGCTGCCGGGATCCCTGCAGGTCCCGTGCATAACGTCGCAGAGGCCCTGAATCATCCCCAAACACGCGCCCGCGATATGGTGATCGACGTCGAGCATCCCGTCGCAGGCAAAGGCAACGCGCTTGCACTACCGATAAAGTTTTCAGAAACACCTGCCGTCGTCAAACATCCGGCCCCTCTGCTAGGAGAAAACACTCGCGAAATCCTGCGTGAATTCGGCTACCAGGATGGTGATATCACAGACCTGTTGCGACAAGGCGTCGTCGGCGATCCACAATCACTCGCCGTTTGAGCATAAGAGAGACACACATTGAATCCGTTCACTTTCAACACCACGCCGTCAATCGTATTCGGTGCATATAAAGCTAAGTCTATTGCTCAATACGCCGCGCGGTTGGGGCCGCGCGTATTGATCATCACCGATCCTGGTCTGATTAAGACCGGTATCGTCGATCCTGTCGCGGCTGGTCTGAAGACCCACAATCTGGAAGTTCACTTGTTTGATCAGGTAGTGGCCGACCCTCCTGAATCACTGGTCTTACGCGCTATAGACATCGCGCGCACAACAAGAGCGACAGGCATCATTGGCTTAGGCGGCGGCTCGTCACTAGACGTGGCCAAACTGGTCGCTGCCATGTCTGCAAGCACGCAGCACATCTCTGAAATCTACGGCATCGACAATATTCGCGCATCACGTTTACCGCTCGTGTTGATCCCGACCACAGCGGGCACAGGTTCGGAAGTCACGCCCATATCGATTATCACTGTAGGTGAGCACGAGAAAAAGGGAGTAGTCTCGCCCGTCCTCTTACCGGATGTCGCCGTACTCGATCCGGTGCTGACACTCGGCCTTCCCCCTGCGGTGACCGCTGCGACCGGCGTTGACGCCATGGTGCATGCGATCGAAGCGTATGCATCCAGTCATGCGAATAACAACCCTATTTCCAAAGGCCTGGCAATTCAGGCCCTGAAGCTGCTTGTGGGCAGTATTCGGCAAGCTGTCCAGAATGGCAGCGATCTGCGAGCGCGTTCGGCCATGCTGTTGGGGTCATTGCTTGCAGGACAAGCCTTCGCCAACTCACCCGTGGCTGCCGTACATGCCCTCGCCTACCCGCTTGGTGGACATTATGGCGTCCCCCACGGCCTATCAAACGCCCTGATGCTGCCACATGTACTACGATTTAATGTCGCAACACATCCCGAGCCCTATGCAGAGCTGGTTGCTCAGCTCAACCCGGAGTTTTCAAGCGCCACCTCGTCCAAAGCCGCGATGGATTTGATTAGCCTCATCCAGCAACTGATAAATGATATTGGACTGCAGGCCCGGCTGCGCGAAATCGGGATCCCTCAAGAGGCATGCCCCATGCTCGCGAGCGAGGCCATGAAACAAACGCGACTGTTGGTCAACAACCCACGCACGGTCACCATCGAAGACGCGCAGCGCATGTATGAGACTGCTTGGTAGGATGTGCGCGTAGCACCGTCGCTACGCGACCGGCGAGCTTTTCAGATGCTGTACAAACGTTCGCGCGAGCTCGGTCTGTGGTCGCAGCGTACTCCACAGCAGATAGCTATGCACCTGAACCTCAGGCGCCAACGGCCGGCTCGTCAGCCCCGGCACAGGCAACGCCTTCAACAGACTCGACTCGACCAGCGCGACGCCTGCGCCGTGGAAGGCCAGCACAATTCCCGTCATCGATGTCGCGACCTCGACCTGTATGTTCGGGGGTGGATTGAGAAACCCGGCCAAACAACGACGCAACAACGCTTGCGGCACATAAGTAATCACTGGATAAAGAGATAGATCCTCAATAGTGATCGACTCGAGTGCAGCCAACGGATGCGTCTCAGGGAAAATACAGCTGAGCTCGGCATGCCCCATAGGCAGCGACTGCACGCCCTCGTGCTCTCCCGGTGCAAAAGCCACGCCTAGATCTATCTGTTCATTAATAAGTTTTTCTGTAATCAGGTTCGAGTCCATCGATTGCAGTGAGATGCGAACCTTTGGACGTATCTTGACGAATTCGGCGACGGCCTGCGCTAACCATGCATTGGCGATGGGCGAACTGGCTGCGATAGACAGTGACCCCTGAATGCCTTCGGCAAGGTCCTGGCTAAAGCGCTCCAACCCGGCAACCCGCCCGAAAATATCCTGCACCTCCGGCAAGAGTGCGCGAGCCTCCGGCGTTGGGACCAGTCGGCCTCCTTGACGCCGAAACAACGTGAATCCCAGGCGCTGCTCAAAGTGTTTGATCGTCGCGCTGACCGCGGGCTGCGTAACGTGTAACAATGCCGCCGCCCCCGTGATCGACCCGGACATCATGACAGCATGAAAAGCCTCTAAATGGCGCAACTGAATGCGAGCAAGCATAGCGGACCCGACGTCTCCATAAGCCGGGTTTATGACCGGCACTATTTATGTGATTGGTCACTATGTTAGAGCACTGCCTAGAATCCAGCATTCACCAGCCTCAGCAGACCGACCGCACAGCCTAGAGTGCGTTGCCGGCCTCTGCCACAAACCTGCCAGGAGTCCTCATGCCGTCAACACAGGAAACCGTCTACCGTCCCAAGCAAGAGAACCTGTATTTTCCGAAGTATCCGACATTCGACTCGATCGAGGCAGAGCGCTGGCACCGCCGTCAGCGCCTGGCTGCGGTCTGTCGGGTGTTTGCGAAATTTCGCTACGAATACGGTTTTGCCGGCCATGTCACGGTCAGAGACCCGGAACATCCCAACCTGTATTGGACCAACCCTTTTGCCATGGACTTCGGACGCGTGCGCGCCAGCGACATGATGCTGGTAGACCACGCTGGCACCGTCCTGGAAGGCACATGGGCGGTCAACCGGGCGGGCTTTGTCCTGCACTCCGCCATTCACGAAACCAACCCGGATGTGATGGCCTCATGCCATGCCCACACCACCAACGGTATGGCATGGGCCGCGCTGGGACGGCCGCTGGACCCGATCACCCAGACCGCTTGCGGATTCTACGAAGACCAGGCCCTGATTACCGAGGAAGCCGGCGCAGTGGTGGTGGAAGATGACAAGGGTCACGCCGTCGCGCACGCCTTCGGCAACGCCAAAATCGCGATCCACCAGAATCACGGTCTCTTTTCAGCGGGACGGGAAACGATCGAGGAAGCCGCCTGGTGGTTTATTGCCGCGGAGCGCGCCTGCGAAATTCAGCTCAAAGCCGAGGCCACCGGCAAACCGCTGAAAATGATCAACCGGGAAGCCGCCCTGCACTCGAAAAATCACTTGGCGACGCCCTTTATGGCCTGGCTGCACTTTCAACCCATCTACGACGCCATCGTGCGCGAACAACCTGATTGCTTGCTGTAATCACAGAGCCCGCAAAGCGGGCTCGAACAACAATAAATGACATAAAGGAGAATAACCATGGCATTCCCTATCGGCTCAACGCTGTTCGCCGCAATACTTGCCAGCGCAAGCCTCTGTACACCTGCCTGGGCAGCATGGCCCAACGATAAACCCATCGAACTCGTCGTAGGCTTCGCTGCGGGTGGAGAAACCGACGTGTTGGCACGCACGCTGGCGCCGTTTATGCAAAAGCACTTGTCGGATGCGGCGAATATCGTCATCGTCAACAAGCCGGGCGCCTCAGGTGCGATAGCGAACTCTTATGTCCAGCGTGCACCCAAGGACGGCTATACGGTAGCAATGGTCAACACGCCACCGATGAATTTCATGCCGTTGGTGCAATCCACGCCTTACAACCCAGATCAGTTTGCGTTAATCGGAAGGGTTGTCAGCGACCCTACCTTATTAGTGGTACGCGACGATAGTCCCTATACCTCGTTAAAAGATTTGGTTGCGGCAGTTAAAGCCAAACCAGAGAGCGTCTCGATTGGTCAAAATGGACTAGGCAGCAATGGCGGAGTCGCATTGAATGTTCTGATGTTGGAAAGCGGTGCATCGTTTACCGAGGTTCCGTACACGGGCACGGGCCAATCAAAAATTGCTTTGATGGGGCAACATGTGGACATGATTTTCGCGAGCCACACAGCGGTGCCAAATCCAGCCGGAGAGCAGACAAAACTGAGAATTCTGGCACAGTTCGTACAAGACCGTGCTCCCATGCTGCCGGATGTACCGACTGCAAAAGAAGAAGGCTTTGATGTTGTCGTGCCATCGGATCGTGGCCTGGCGGTGGATAAAGGCGTACCAGCCGACATGCGGAACAAGCTGCAAACCGCATTGGAAGCAGCCTTGAAAGATCCAGGTTTTCTCGACTCGGCAAAAGCTTTCTCAGCCATCATTGCCTATAAAGACGGACAAGCATGGCAAAAAGATATCGATGCTGCGAAACCGTCATTGACCCGGCTGGCAGCCGAACTCAAACGCAGCGGCCGTCTTCCTGCGCAATAGCGCACAGCGCTGTCACGCAATATACGCTGCATCGCATCATGTCCGCTTCGGCCAACACGCTCGTTATAGAAGAATATTGGCCGAAATGATGACCGACCGCGCAAGCCATTAATGGCTGAAAGAGTTGCGACAGCCAGCGGACTCCCCCACCCAACTGACGCCATTGCAAACAAGCGGGTCTCAGGAGGGACCCTGCAGGCTTACGCTATTGCACAACCCGCGACGCGCTGGCCATCCGCACACACAAATCAAAAGCGCGCTGCAAACCCTGCACGTTGGCGATGCCTTTGCCGGCAATATCAAAAGCACTGCCGCTGGCTGAAGTCGCCACCGGCACAGGCAGGCCGCCATGCAAAGTGACACCATGATCAAAGCCCATGAGCTTCATGGCGATCTGCCCTTGATCGTGGTACATACAAACCACGGCATCAAAATCGCCTCGCCGCGCGCGGATGAACACGGTGTCAGACGGATAGGGACCCGATGCAGCCAAGCCCTGCGTCGCTGCCGCGCGAACTGCTGGGCCGATGAGATCGATCTCTTCGCGGCCGATAGAGCCGCCATCTCCGGCATGAGGGTTCAGTCCACACACCGCGATACGCGGCTCGGACAATCCACTACGGCGTAATGCATCGTCAATCAGCTTGATCGCTTCGATCACGCCTTCGATACTGAGATGATCAGCCACCTCACGCAGCGGTACATGGGACGTCACGCGTGAGGTCCACAAGGCATCGGTAATATTGAATTCGCAGACGAACTCAGACACACCAAAACGCTCCTGCATATGACGAAGTTCGTCTTCAGCCTCCAGCCCGCCTAACTTCAGGGAATGTTTGTTCAGCGGAGCAAACAGAATGGCTGACGCCTGGCCTGCCGACACGAGGTCAATGGCGCGTTCCAACGCCAGAAAGGCGGCTCTGCCGGCGAGTTCCGTCGACTGGCCACGCTCGGGAAGGCGACCTCCCAAAGCATCAATCTCGAGCAATGCAACTTGGCTGGACCCCGGACGAATGTCTTTGATATCGCTGACGATCCGGGTATCGATACGAACGCCAGCCACACGTTGTGCATCCTCCCAGACGCACGCATCCCCGACGATAAACAGTGGAAAGCGATTCAAATTGTTGGGAGCCGCTAGCAATCGAGCAGCCATTTCAGGGCCGACGCCGGCGGGATCGCCGAGTAGTACAGCGAGAGGCGGAACAGCAGACATAGGATTTGCAGACATAGAATGAGGCTTTACGGTTATTGCGCTTTGAGGCCCGCGTTGGCGACGAGCTTGCCATAGCGGTTGAATTCTTCTTTATTGAACTGAGCAAACTGCTCGATGGTCATCGGACGGATTTCACCTCCCAAGGCAGCAATGCGCTCACGCGCCTCAGTCGTCTGCAGAACGGCCTGCAACTCCTGGCTCAGTTTCTGGACAATAGGCGCCGGTGTACCCGCAGTCGTATAGAGCGCATACCATATGCTCACATCGGCGTCTTTAACACCCTGCTCGGTCAAGGTCGGGACATCAGGCAACTCGGCCGCTCGGCTCTGGGCGCTGACCGCCAACGGACGCAGCTTGCCAGATCGGATCTGAGGCATTGCCGACGATGAACTGTCGAATATCATCTCGATCTGTCCGCCTATCAGGTCGATCTGAGCCTGGGCACTGCCCTTGTAGGGCACGTGATCAAGACGTAAACCGGTCGCCGCGGCAAAAGCGACGCCACTCACATGCTGGGTGCTGCCCACGCCCGACGAACCATAACGAAAAGGCTGGGGCTGCTTGCGCATGGCCTGCAACAGGTCATCGACATTTTTATAAGGCGAAGTCGCGGACACCACCAGCACGCTCGGCATGACAGCAACCAGACCGATAGGCTGCAAATCGCGTAATGGGTCATATTTCAGCTTGAGAATATGCGGTGCAATGGCTTGCGCCGTCGTCGTTGCCAGCAGCAGCGTCAGCCCATCCTTTTCCGCACGGGCAGCAATGTCGGCGGCGATGGTGTTAGACGCGCCAGGACGGTTCTCCACGACCACCGACTGATCAAAATCCTTGCCGAACCGCTCGGCCAGCAGGCGAGCCAAGATATCCGTACCGCCGCCAGGGGGAGAGCCAACCAGGATCCGTACAGGCTGCGAAGGATAGTTCTCCGCCGCAGCGACATGACAGGACCACATCGACAAAACGGCAGCGCATGCCATCGCTGCCCGGGAGAATACGTTCATGTCTGTCTCGATATCGTAATTGGTATGCCGCGCAGCTTAGCAAGCAGCGCCATTCCCAATCCAATCTCTTTTTGGCACTAAGCCATATATTTTTGTATATCATTCTGGGTATGACAGCCCTCACCGATGCCCAACTGCTGCTGCGTCTGCGCACCCGGCAACTGCTGCTGATTCGCCTGCTGGACGCGGAACGCAATCTTGGCCGCGCGGCCACCGCACTCAACATCAGCCAGCCTGCAGCGACCAAGCTACTGCAACAGGCAGAGGAAACTCTGGGCGTCAAACTTTTCCAACGAAGTGCGCGCGGTGTTCTGCCTACGACCGCTGGCGAAGTCGTCGTACGCTACGTGCGCACGCTGTTCAGCGATTTCGGCATCATGCGTGAGGAGTTGGCGGCGCTGGCCTCGGGATTAAAAGGTCACCTGCGCATTGGCAGCGTGCCCGGCGCCGTTCCATCTCTGGTCGCGCCTGCCCTGATCGAATACAAACGCCTGCACCCGAACGTGCAGGTCGGCGTCATCGAGGACACCAGCAACGTTATCGTGCATCTGCTAGAACGCGGCGAAGTCGATCTGGTTTTAGGCCGTCTCACTGACCAGCATGCAGCTGGCGACTATGACGTCAGCCCGCTATCGGAAGAAGCCTTGGTGGTCGTGGTCCGTCAAGGCCATCCCCTGCTTGGACAGAGCAGCGTCTCACTGAAGGAATTGATCTCCGCCACGTGGATCATGCAGCCGCCTGGTGCACCTCAGCGTACACGCCTGGATGCGGCGCTACGCGAGGCAGGCATCACTCGCAAACTCAATATCACCGAGACCTCATCTACGGTCTTGACGACAGCGTTACTGCAGATCTCTGAGATGGTGGCCGTGATGCCAGCCTCGCTCGCCGCACATTATGGGCGACTCGGCGCATTGCGTGCGTTGCCTCTGAACACACCAATGCGCTTGCCAGCCATCAGCCTTATTACGCCTGCGGGACGGCCGTTAAGCGCAGCGGCCGCCCATTTTGCCCCCTTGGTCAGAGCCTTGGCACAAGAGGGCAGCCTTCCATAGGATATCGGTGATTGCTCTTGCTAGATCGCACGCGTCGCGCGTTCGATGCTCTCGCTAAAGGGAATCGAGGTCGTTTCTGCCTGCGCGGACATATCGAAGCGTTCCCCTTACGACGCGTCAATGATTATGACGCGACTCACCACGTGTCTCCAAGATATTCATATAAAGCGTGGCTGGTTCCAGGCACGCGCCGCTGCCGTGCTGGCCCACGAGACTCCGATAAATCTCCTCCCACGGAGTCTTGTGCTCCAACGTGGGGGCGATCCACGCATCGCGCCTGCGGGCGAGCTCATCTTCCGGCATTATCACGTCCACCTTGCGCGATTTCAGATCAATACGAATCCTGTCGCCCGTTTTGAGTAGCGCAAGGCCACCGCCGACAGCCGCCTCCGGCGACACGTTGAGGATCGACGGACTCGCCGAAGTGCCGCTCTGCCTGCCATCACCTATTGTCGGCAATGTTTTGACACCGCGCTTCAGTAATTCGGCGGGTGGCTGCATATTAACGACTTCCGCGCCGCCCGGATAACCGACGGGCCCGCAGTTACGAATGACGAGAATGGAGCGCTCGTCGATACCTAATTCCGGATCGTCGATGTGCGCATGATAATCCTCTGGTCCCTCAAACACGATAGCCCTACCCTCGAATACGTCTGGGTTGTCTGGATTGGACAAAAACTGTTTGCGGAAAGTGGAATCAATAACGCTAATCTTCATCACGGCGCTGTCGAAAAGATTGCCGGACATGACAACGTAACCCGCCGCCTCCTTCAACGGACTGTCGAAGGCGCGAATTACTGTACGGTCCGGCACCTCGACTGCAGCCAGGTCTTCGGCCAATGTACGTCCCGTGACCGTCCTGACCTCCGTGTGGAGACGTCCGGCCAACATCAGTTCCTTCATGACCGCCGCTACACCTCCCGCGCGGTGAAACGCCTCGCCGAGAAATCGTCCGGCCGGTTGGCAGTCGACGAGTAGCGGAATCTCCGGCCCAAGGCGCTGCCAATCATCGAGCGTGTGGTTGACCCCCATGTGCCTCGCAATAGCGACAATATGAATCGGACAGTTCGACGATGCCCCGAGCGCCGCTGCGGCGACGACCGCATTCTCGAACGCGGCCTGGGTCATGATATCGGACGGCCGCAGATTTTCGGCGACCATCTCGACGATCCGCTCCCCTGTACGATACGCCATCCATCCGCGCTCCCGATAAGGCGCGGGAATCGCGGCGCACCCGGGCAGTGACATGCCAAGCGCCTCGGCGAGGGAATTCATCGACAGCGCGGTGCCCATCGTATTGCAGTGCCCCACCGACGGTGCAGACGATGCCACCATGTTCATGAAAGCGTCATAGTCGATTTCGCCCGTAGCAAACCGCTTGCGCGCATCCCACACGACGGTGCCAGAGCCCGCCAGACGCCCCTGGTACCAACCGTCGAGCATCGGTCCACCCGAAAGAACGATCGATGGAATATTCACCGTGGCCGCCGCCATCAGACAGGCCGGCGTAGTCTTGTCACAGCCGGTAGTGAGCACCACGCCGTCGATTGGATAGCCGTGCAGAATCTCGACGAGACCAAGATACGCGAGGTTGCGGTCGATCGCGGCCGTCGGGCGCTTACCGGTTTCCTGGATCGGATGTACCGGGAATTCGAGGGGAATTCCACCTGCATCGCGGATGCCGTCCCTGACGCGCTTGGCCAGGTCGAGATGATGCCTATTGCATGGCGCAAGGTCCGAACCGGTTTGCGCGATTCCGATGATCGGTTTGCCCGACTGCAGTTCGTCGCGTGTGATACCGAAGTTCATGTACCTCTCGATATACAGAGCGGTCATGCCCGGGTCGGCGGGATCGTCAAACCAGCGGCGGCTGCGCAGGCGGGGACGATTCCCCGTTGCAACCGACGGATGCTTTTCTGTCGTCATGGTACGCACGTTCCTAAAAGAGTGTCAGTCGCGCAAATTGGGGCGCGACACCTGATGCATTGATACGGTTCTTAATTGCCGAACGCTTAAGCGTGGCGTTCCGCGCTCTCGCGCTCGCCTTGCCTATCTCATTGGCCCAAGAAACTCCGTCAGCAACGGCCGACCGGCGAAGTAAGCGCTCAGGTTTTCCCGTACGAGAGCCCCCATGGCGGCGCGCGTTTCCCTCGTTGCACTCGCTTGATGGGGCTGCAGAATGACATTGTCGAGTTCGCAGAACTCCTGTGCGATATCGGGCTCATTGTGAAAGACATCAAGCGCGGCTCCAGCGATCAGGCGCTCGCGCAAGTACGTTAGCAAGATAGGTTCGTCAACGATCGCGCCCCGGCCAACATTCACTAACATTCCATCGTGTCCCAATGCGTCGAGCACAGGTTTGCCGATCAGACCGCGCGTGTCAGTATCAGCGGACGCACAGATCACGAGGAAGTCCACTTCAGCAGCCAACGCGACCACATCGTCAAAATAGCGATAGTGCACATCGTCGAAACTGCATCGATCGTGGTATGCGACTTCAAGCTTGAATGCTTCTGCTCGCCTGGCCACTGCGCGCCCCACGCGGCCGAGGCCCAGTATGCCGAGACGCTTGCCCCATACGCGCGTTGTCAGGCCGGGATTGCCCTCGGGCCAGCGCCCCTGCCTCACGTAGCTATCACACTGCGGAATACGGCGGGCGCACGCGAGCAGCAAGCCGAACGCCATGTCTGCGACATCCTCCGTCAACACATCTGGCGTGTGGGTCACGCGGATATTTCGCCGCCGTGCGTGCGCGAGGTCGATTGCGTCAAGTCCGACGCCAAAGCTGGCGATGAGCTCGAGGTCCGGGAGTAAATCCATCGTCGCTGCGTCGGCGCCGTGCTCACCGTCAGTCGCGAGCGCGCGCACACCTGGGCCGGATGTCCGAAGGAAGCTCACCTTGTCGGTTGCCTCCCACAGACGGTGCACGTTATACGTTTGTTCGAGAATCGCCATATCAGTCGGCGTATATGGCCGTACAAGAATCAAGGGTTGCTTGCTCATAAGGTCGTAGTCAGTAGAAGACGGGGGCATTTATCGTCGCTGCGCGCCGACATCGCGGAAGCGAATGTTTCGCGGTATCGCATAGGCGATGAGTAAAGCCGTTACTGCGCAGGTCAGTGCGATCGTGTAGAGACCCATTGATGCGCTGCCGGTCACCTCCTTGACCTTGCCCACCATATACGGTGCGATGAGCCCGCCGATCTGCCCGATCGAATTAATGAGCGCCACACCCGCAGCGGCCGCCGCTCCAGTCAATACGCGCGCGGGGAAAATCCAGAAAATGCCGAACGACGCGATCACGCCGGTCGCCGCGATCATCATGCCGATCACGAGAATCACCGTGTTATTCCCATACGCCGCGCTGAGCACATAGCCGATTGCCGCCGCCAATGCGCAACCCGTTAGGTGCCAGCGGCGCTCACCGGTACGGTCCGACGTCCTGCCCAGCAAGATCGTGCCAATCAATGCCACGATGTACGGCAGTGACGTAATCAGGCCGATCATGAACGGGTCGGTGGTGCCGGCTGTCTTGATCAATTGCGGCATCCAGAACAGAAAACCGTAGATGCCCATGCACAGTCCGAAATAAATGAGCGAGAACAGATACGTGATTGGCAGCTTCAGCGCCGCAGCGAACGAATGTGTACTGCCCACTTGGGAGTCGCGCGCAAGGATCTCGCTCAGGCACCGCTTCTCGTCTTGCGTGAGCCACTTCGCATCCTTGACGTGGTCGTCGAGTACCAGCAGCACGACCACGCCCAGAAAGACCGAAGGCACGCCTTCCAGCAGAAACAGCCACTGCCATCCTGGCAAGCCGTGCACACCGTCGAAGTACTTGAGAATCGCACCTGAAACCGGCCCTGCGATAATGCCGCACAGCGCGATGCTGCCGAAAAATAGATTATTGATCCGTCCACGGCGCTCGGCCGGAAACCACCGTGTGAAGTAATAGAGCACACCCGGCACGAAACCGGCTTCCAGCACACCGAGCAGGAAACGCAAAAAATAGAACATATTTTCCGAGCGCACGAACATCATCGCGGCCGAGACGATGCCCCACGTAATCATGATCCGCGCGATCCAGATGCGCGGACCGACCTTCACCAAAATGGCATTACTCGGAATTTCGAATAGTAGGTAGCCGACAAAAAAAGCACTGGCGCCGAGACCATAGGCGGCGTCGCTCAGGCCGATATCCGATTGCATCTGCAGTTTGGCGAAGCTGACATTTACCCGGTCCAAGTAAGCGACGACGAAACAGGCGAGGATTAAAGGAACAATACGCCAACTAACCTTGTTAAGAACTCTGGCCTCGTCGATCAGATTGGCAGGCTGCTCGCCTGCCACCAATGATGCTTGCATTTTGTGTCTCCAATTTGTTTTGTAGTGCTGCTTAAAACGACCCACGTCTAACGGCTACACCTGCTCGCGCTAACCACGTCCTATAAAAGGCATCGCGGTGGCCATGACGGTCATAAACTGAACGTTGGCTTCCAGCGGCAGGCTCGCCATGTAGGCGACGGAACGCGCCGCGTGCGACACATCCATCACCGGCTCAAGTGCACGTTCGCCATTCGCCTGAAGCGTGCCTGCGCCCATCTTCGCCGTCATGTGAGTCTGCGCATTGCCGAAATCGATCTGGCAAACCGCTATGCCGTATTGGCGTCCGTCCAGCGCACAGGCCTTTGTCAAGCCGTTGACTGCGTGCTTGCTTGCGGTGTAATCGGCAGAATGCAATCGTGGGACGTGCGCGGAGAGCGAGCCGTTATTGATAATGCGCCCGCCGCTAGGGGTCTGTGCGCGCATCTGCCGGAACGCGGCCTGCGTGCAAAGCAGCGTCCCCGTCACGTTAACGTCCATCAATTTCTTCCACCGATCGATGGACAATGCCTCTACCGACACCCCTTCCACACCAAGGCCCGCATTATTAAAGAGCAGGTCAAGGCGCCCGAATGTCTCCCGCGTAACGTCAAACAGTTGCTGCACCGATGCCGGATCGGACACGTCAGTGGGTACCACGATCGCACGAGCGCCGTCGCCTCCCTCCTCACAATACGCATGCACCACTTCATTGAGCGCATCCTCGCGGCGGCTAGCCAGTACAACGCACCAGCCGTCATCGAGCAACGTACGCGTAGTGGCTCGGCCGATTCCAGTGCTCGCCCCGGTCACGATTGCTACCCGGTTATGCTTCACGCCTTCTTTTGGCGTTTCTTGCTCCATGTCATACCCTCCTCTTGCTGGCATGGGCGCCAGCGCACACGAGCTAACGCTACGCAAGCTCGATCTTTCCATCGACGAGACGATTGACCTTCCACGGATTAGCCACTCTTAGCGCCTCAGGCAGCAACACCTCTGGCATGTCCTGATAGCACACCGGCCGCAGATAGCGGCGAATCGCGAGACTCCCCACCGAAGTCGAGCGTCCGTCGGCCGTGGACGGATAGGGACCGCCGTGCACCATCGCATGCGAGACTTCCACGCCCGTACCAAAGCCATTGACGAGCACCCGCCCCACACGCCGCTCCAGAACCGGCAGGAACGGCCGCACCGCCGAGTAATCCGCTTCATCAATATGCAGTGCCGCCGTCAATTGTCCTTCCAGCGATTCAATCAGTGCATGCATTGCTTGCAAATCCGGACAACGTACGATCAACGAAGCAGCGCCGAAAATCTCATCACGCAACAGGGCGTCCTCGCGAAACGCCTCGACGGTCGTCGAAAAGAGCGCTCCCTGCCCCTCATTCGCGCCAGCAGCAGGCTGCGCGCGCGCCACCGTTTGCACATGTGGGTGCGCAGAGAAGTTCGCTACGCTCTTCTCGAATGCCCGATGGATGCTCGGCGTGAGCATCGTTGCGGCCGGCGTACGAGTCAACGCTTCTGACGCCGCCACCACGAACCGTTCGAGCGCCGGCCCTTGCACCGCGAGGATCAACCCCGGGTTCGTGCAGAACTGACCGGCGCCCAGTGTCAGCGACTGCACGAATGCCTGCGCAATCTCTTCGCCGCGCTGCTCGAGCGCATGAGGAAACAGGATCACCGGATTGATGCTGCTCATTTCGGCGTATACCGGAATCGGCTCGGGACGCGCCGCGGCAACAGCCATCAGATCCGTTCCCGCCTGACGCGAACCGGTGAAACCCACAGCCTTGATGCGCGGATCGCGCACGAGGCCCTGACCGATTTCGCGACCGCTGCCGAACAGTAGCGAGAACGTCCCCTCCGGCATACCGCAGTCCTCCACGGCCTGGCGCACCGCCACGCCCACAAGTTCTGATGTGCCGGGGTGCGCCGCATGCGCCTTGACGATTACGGGACAGCCCGCCGCGAAGGCGGAAGCCGTATCGCCGCCCGCAACGGAAAAGGCGAGCGGAAAGTTACTGGCACCGAACACCGCGACCGGCCCGAGCCCAATATGGCGCATGCGCAGATTGGCGCGTGGTAGCGGCTTGCGTTCCGGCTGCGCAGGATCCATACGCACTTCGAGAAAATCGCCGGAGCGCACGACGTCCGCGAACATGCGCAATTGACCAACCGTGCGTGCACGCTCGCCTTCGATCCGTGCGCGCGGCAGCCCCGACTCCGCAACGCAGCGCTCGATGAGCCCGTCGCCCAGTGCGAGAATATTGGCGGCGATCGTATCCAGGAATTCCGCCCGGGCTTCCAGACTCGTTTCGCGAAAGAGGTCGAACGCGGACCACGCGAGCCCGCAAGCGGCATCCACGTCCTCGAGCGTGGCACCTCCGAAACCGGGCGCGAGGCGTTCGCCGCTTGCTGCGTCGAGCCCATACGACACACCGTTGGTTCCGCGCCGCGCGCTCTGGCCAATCAATAGGTTTCCTGCGATGTCCATTTCCATTTCCTCAATGGGATAAATCGAACCCCCGAATGTCAAACGTCGAGATTCACGTGCGCGCAAGCGCCGCACGTCCCGGCCATGCCCCACCTGCGCGCCTCACAGCGACGCTTCAAGCATGACGCGGTAATCCGCCGCGGACGCCTCGCGCGGATTGGTCTTGTGGCTGTGATCCTTGAGCGCGCCCGTGATGATGTCCGGAAACATCGTGGGCGTGACGCCGAGTTGCGCGAGCCCGGTGGGCAAGCCGAGCCGCTGCGTCATAGTGCGCACCGACGAAACCACTTCATTGCCATTGCTCACACCCATTGCCATTGCTAGGCGGTCAAGCTTGTTCTCGTTGCGCACGGAAGGTGCTTCCTGGTTAAAAGCGAGCACAGCCGGCAGAAAGATGGCGTTCAGCGTGCCGTGATGAAGTCGCGGATTGATGCCGCCGAGCGAATGGCTCAGGCTGTGCACGCAACCAAGGCCCTTCTGGAATGCGAGCGCACCCTGCATCGACGCGCTCATCATGTTCATGCGCGCGACGCGGTCGCCGGGCTCGCGCGCCGCGCGCTCGATATGCCGCCACGCGCGCCACAATCCGTCGAGCGCGATGCCGTCCGCAGGCGGGTTAAAAGCGGGAGCAAGGAACGTTTCGATGCAATGCGCGATGGCATCCATACCCGTTGCCGCCGTCAATGCGCTCGGCAAGCCCAGTGTCAGTTCGGGATCGCAGATCGCAACGCGCGGCACTACGAACGGCGAGATCACGCCGACTTTGCGGCCATCGTCAAGAATCAGGATCGCGCCGCGGCCCACTTCGCTACCGGTGCCGGCCGTCGTCGGCACCGCGATGACCGGCGCGGTTTTCGCGGTGATGTTTGCCACGCCGCCTTCGATCACAGCGAAGCGCTGCAGCGGACCATCGTGCGTGGCGCAAACGGCCACACCCTTGGCCAGATCAATGGAGGAACCGCCACCTACGGCGATGATGCCATCGCACTCTCCGGCCTCATAAACCGCCACGGCTTCGCGCACGGCAGCCTCGTTCGGATTCGGCGGTGTGCCGTCATAGATCGTTGCCGGCACACCGCCCGCAAGCGCCTCGAGCACGGTATCGATAATGCCCGCGGCGCGCACCCCCTTATCGGTCACAATCAATGGTCGGGATACGCCCACGCGTTCGCATTCACTCTTAAGCAAACGGACGGCACCAAAGTCGAACTGAATCTGCGTGATGTAGTTGATGAGAGACATGGCAATAAGCGTTAGTTATAATGAGTCAGTCAATGAATGCGTTGCCGCGGCGTTAGATACTGACCAGCCTAGACTTTGGCAGCGCTTTGACGCCTGAAAATGCTGCGTTGACCCAGTATAGGAAAAAGCTTATTGCGCAGTAATTGAGAAGTTCTAATACGGGTATAACTTTTCCTCAAGCCCATGATCCCCCCGCTCAATTCCATCATCTCCCGACTGCACCTGAAGCAATTGCGGCTTTTGATTGCGCTCGGCGACCACGGCTCGCTGCTCAAGGCCGCGCAGCAGGTCGCGCTCACGCAGCCAGGCGCCAGCAAGGCACTGCAGGAAATCGAAACCACCTTCGACACGCCGCTATTCAATCGCACCAACCGTGGGCTCCAACCCAACGAGACCGGACATTGCGCGATCCGTTATGCGCGCGTGATTTACACGGAGCTTTCGCATATGCGCGAGGAAATGGTGGGGATCCAGGGTGGCCGTGTGTCGGTTGGCGTCATCATGGGGGCAGTGCCGCTTCTTACTGATGCAATCACGGCGCTCAACCCGGACCTGTCGGTCGAGATAGTGGAAGACACAAGCGCAGCCCTGCTGAGTCTGATCGATGTGGGCCGACTCGATCTTGCGATCTGCCGTACGACAATCAGCCAGACGCCACAGATTTACGATTCGCTCAAGCTGCAGGACGAAACGCTCGCAGTGGTTGCCAACGTGCAGCATCCACTCAGGCGGGCGAAGCGGCTTACGCTACAGGATCTTGCGGAATATCGCTGGGTGGTCTACCGCGCGAACATGCCGATGCGCCAGCTACTCGAGCGCGAGTTCAGGGATGCCGAAATCCGCTTCCCGAGACATCTGCTCGAAACGACATCCGTGTTCGCCACCCTCGCGATTCTGCGAAGCAATCCGTCATTCGTCGCGCTCGTGTCCATCGACGTCGCGCAGTTTTTTGCCCGTCACGAGATGACCTGCATTCTTTCGCTCAATCTAACCTCACGCAGTGAGCCCTATGAACTCGTTACGCGGAAAGGCGCACCGCTCTCACACGGTGCAAGACTGCTAATGGAAGCGCTGAGCCGCGACCAAGGTGAGCGTCCGCCGAACGCATCTTGACAGCCCGCATGAGCGGGCATTTTGACTTTATGGCATTGCAGGTTGCCAGTCCCCGCATCCAGAGGTGCAGCGCGTCGGCCAGGGGTTTTGCTCGTTCCTGACGTATCCGCCTTCGAGCATCGATGTCCAGGTCCTTGAGCTGGCGTTCCACCTCATTAGAACAGCGGCTCAGAATCCGCCAGCGCGTGACCTCGAGCAAAGTAAGCGTCCGGCCATCCCATATTGACACGCCCGCATAAGCGGGCGTTGCTGTTTATGGTGTTTGCGGT